>DXHQ01000128.1 GCA_019113345.1 Candidatus Faecalibacterium intestinigallinarum | reverse complement strand
CAGGTGGTCACTGCCAAGGGAGCTGTCGTCGATACCGGTGCGCCTCTGATCGTTCTGGCGTAAGGAGGGGTTTTCATGGATGTATTGGGAACCCTTTTAAAGCTCTGGAACGACTCGGGCTTTAACTCCTTCTTTGTCGGCGAGGGCTGGAAGTACCTGGTGATGATCGTAGTCGCCTGCGTGCTTCTCTACCTCGGCATTGTCAAGCAGTTTGAGCCGCTGCTGCTGGTGGGCATCGCCTTCGGCGCGCTGCTGACCAACCTCCCTGGCAACGGCCTCTACACCCCCGAGCTGTGGGACCGCTTCCTGGCCGGTGAGATCGGCTTCGGCACCATCATGCACGACGGCGGCCTGCTGGATATCCTCTATATCGGCGTCAAGGCCGGCGTGTACCCGTCGCTGATCTTCATGGGCATCGGCGCCATGACGGACTTCGGCCCCCTGCTCTCCAACCCCAAGAGCCTGCTCCTGGGCGCGGCTGCCCAGCTGGGCGTGTTCGTGGCTTACATCGGCGCCGTGATCCTGGGCTTTACCGGCAACCAGGCTGCCTCCATCGGCATCATCGGCGGTGCCGACGGCCCCACGGCCATCTTCCTCACCACCCGGCTGGCTCCTGAGCTGCTGGGCGCCATCGCCATCGCGGCCTACTCCTACATGGCCTTGATCCCGCTGATTCAGCCCCCGCTGATGAAGCTCTGCACCACCAAGAAGATGCGGCAGGTCAAGATGGAGCAGACCCGCGTTGTCACCAAAACCGAGAAGATCATCTTCCCCATCGTGGTCAGCATCTTCGTCATCCTGCTGCTGCCCTCCACCGCGCCCCTGATCGGCTGCCTGATGCTGGGCAACCTGTGGCGTGAGTGCGGCGTCACCGAGCGTCTAAGCGACACCGTGCAGAACGCGCTGATGAACATCGTCACCGTCTTCCTGGGCATCTCCGTGGGCGCCACCACCGTGGCCTCCCGCTTCCTGACGCTGGACACCCTGAAGATCGTCGTTCTGGGTCTGGTTGCCTTCGGTATCTCCACCGTGGGCGGTCTGCTGGGCGGTGATGTGATGTACGTCCTCACCGGCGGCAAGGTCAACCCCTTGATCGGCTCCGCCGGCGTGTCCGCCGTTCCCATGGCGGCACGCGTCTCCCAGAAGGAAGGCCAGAAGGCCAATCCCGCCAACTTCCTCCTGATGCACGCCATGGGCCCCAACGTGGCCGGCGTCATCGGTTCGGCGGTGGCCGCGGGCTTCATGCTCAAGGTCTTCGGCGCGTAAAGTGAAAATCCAAGCCCTGATCGCAGGCGTCCTGTAAAAAGCATGACCCCGCCTTTTCCGTTTTGGGAGAAGGCGGGGTCTTTATGCGCGGCAAAGCTTGACGTCTTGCGTGATACAGGACAGGCGGCTGTCTGCTATGGCTGGCACAGCTTCAGCTGTTCTGCGCCTTATAGCCCTCGCCCCAGGTCCACATGGCATCCAGGATGGGCTTGAGGCTGCGCCCCAAGTCGGTCAGGCTGTATTCCACCCGGGGCGGCACCTCGGCGTATACCTCGCGGTGGACAAGGCCCTTCTCCTCCATATCCCGCAGCTGGGCGGTCAGCACCTTCTGCGACACGCTGCCGATGGACTTCTTCAGTTCCCCGAAGCGTTTGGTCCCCGGCAGCAGGTCGCGCAGGATGAGCACCTTCCACTTGTCCCCGATCAGCATCAGGGTGGTCTCGACCGGGCAGGCGGGCAGCTCTTGTTTGACGGTTTCCGGCATGGCGTTTTCCTCCAATGGTTTCTTTTTAGTAACTACGGCACAATAAAGTGCTTACTTTACAATTTACGCTTACAGCCTTATTATAATCTTGCAAGCAATCCATTGCAACCCCACATCCAACATCAGGAGGTAACTACCATGAATGAAGTCGTGAAGTTTTTGCAGGAGAATCCCGTCCAGTATCTCGCCACCGTCGGCCGGGACGGCAAGGCCAAGTGCCGGCCCTTCATGTTCGCCGGCGAGATGGATGGCAAGCTGTGGTTCTGCACCAACAACCGCAAGGACGTCTACAAGGATATGCAGGCCAACCCCCACGTCGAGGTGTCCGTCTCCAGCCCGTCCTACGCCTGGATCCGCCTGCACGGCGAGGCCGTCTTTGAGAACAACATGGCCGCCAAGGAGATGTGCATCCAGAACCCCATCGTCAAGGGCCAGTACGGCGAGGCGTCGAACCCCATCTTCGAGGTGTTCTATCTGAAGGACGCTCACGCGGTGATCGCCGACTTCTCCGGCAATCCGCCCAAGGAGTACGACCTGTAAACTCCGGCAAAGCTCCGCAGGACCCCCTGCGGGGCTTATGCCGCATCAGGAACAAAAGGAGGCATACCATGACCCAGGACGAACGGCTTGATTGTATGCTGCGGTATCTGCTGGACGAGCGGGATGAGACCCGGGGCCTCGCCCTGCCGGCAGACCCCGGCGAAAAGCGGCGGCTGTGGCGCTCGCTGGTCAACGTCCGGCCGCCGGAGCTGATCGACGGGGACTATCTGCGAACGGAGGACACCTACCTGCAGGAGGAACTGCGCCGCAAGGGTGTGACTAGGCTGGACGGCCTCACACCGGTGCAGCCCGGCCTCTACCTCTGGCAGGGGGACATCACCACCCTGGCGGCGGACGCCATCGTCAACGCGGCCAACAGCCGGATGCTGGGCTGCTTTGTGCCTTGTCACGGCTGCATCGACAATGCTATCCACACGGCAGCAGGGGTCCGGCTGCGGCTGGAATGCACCCGGATGATGGCCCTCGCTCCCGGCGAAGAGCCGCCCGGCCAAGCCCGGATTACCAACGCCCACAACCTGCCCTGCAAATACGTCCTGCACACGGTGGGGCCGATCATTTACGGGGCGGTGACGCCGAAGGACCGCGCCCTGCTGGCAAGCTGCTACCGCTCCTGCCTGGACCTGGCCGCCCGGCACGGCTGCAGGAGCGTCGCCTTCTGCTGCATCTCGACCGGCGAGTTTCATTTCCCCGGCGAGCTGGCCGCCCAGATCGCCATCCAGACGGTGCGGGCGTGGCAGCGGCAGAACCCTGACAGAATCGAGGTGATCTTCAATGTTTTTAAGGACAGCGACCGCGAGATCTACCGGCGTCTACTGCGATAACGTCGCGCGGCTCCAGGAAGAACTGACCGCGGCGGACGCGGTGGTGATCGGGGCCGGGGCGGGGCTTTCCACCTCCGCCGGCTTTGCCTATACCGGCGAGCGCTTTCAGAAATACTTCAGCGACTTTATCGCCAAGTATCACTTTGCGGATATGTATTCCGGCGGGTTCTATCCCTTTGACAGTCTGGAGGAACACTGGGCCTACTGGAGCCGCTACATCTATATCAACCGCACTATGGATGCGCCCAAGCCGGTCTACCGTGACCTCTTGAAGCTGGCGGTGGGTAAGGACTACTTTGTCCTGACCACCAATGTGGACCACCAGTTTCAGAAAGCAGGTTTTGACAAGCAGCGGCTCTTCTACACCCAGGGCGACTATGGCCTGTGGCAGTGCTCGAAGCCCTGCCATCAAAAGACCTACGACAATGAAGAAATCGTTCGCCGGATGATCGAAGCCCAGGGCTTTGTGATCGGCCCGGACGGCGCGCTGGAGCTACCGGAGGGCGCCGCTCTCAGGATGACGATCCCTGCCGGGCTGGTCCCGCACTGCCCGGTCTGCGGCGCGCCCATGTCCATGAACCTGCGGGCGGACGGCACCTTTGTGGAGGACGACGGCTGGCACGCCGCCGCCCGCCGCTACGAGACGTTCCTCCGCCGCCACGAGGGGGAGCACATCCTTTTTCTGGAGCTGGGCGTGGGCGGCAACACGCCGGTCATCATCAAGTACCCCTTCTGGCGGATGACCTATCAAAACCCCAGGGCGGTGTACGCCTGCGTCAACCT
>DXHQ01000127.1 GCA_019113345.1 Candidatus Faecalibacterium intestinigallinarum | reverse complement strand
AATGAGATACGGATGCAGTTCCGCCGCGAAAAAAAGGCCGGGCCCACCGTTTCCCTGCAGGAAACGATCGACGCCGGCAAAGAGGACTCGGCCCTGACCCTCTCGGATCTGTTGCAGGACAGCGCCTGCATGGAGGAAAACGTCGAGCAAAAGGACGACGCGCAGCGCCTGCGCACCCTGATCGAAACGCTGCCCGCCCGGGAGCGGCAGCTGGTCATGCTGCGGTACGGCCTGGCGGGCCAGCCGCCGCTGACCCAGCTGGAGACGGCCCAGCTGCTCGGCATCAGCCGCAGCTACGTATCCCGCCTTGAGACCCATGCCCTCCAGCTTCTGCGGCAGAAGTGGACGCGGTGACGCAAAAGCGGCTTTCGCTGTCAGAGTTGAATATGGCCGCCGGATCGTTTATAATAGAAAAAACATGCCGGACGCCGTCTGTTCGCGAAAGGACGCCGCCGTCCTGGTCTACTGCCGCAGCGGCAGGCGCAGCAAACAGGCGGCCGCGGCGCTGGCCCAGCTGGGGTACACCGGCGTCTATGAGTTCGGCAGGATCATGACCTGGCCGTATGACGTGGTGAAGTGACGGGAGCCCGCCTGCGCCACCGGGCTTTTGTTTCGGCCGGAAGGCCGGCCGCGGGCTTGACTTTGCCCCGCCCGCCGGCTATAATGAAAAAAACTGAAGACACCTGGGGAGCTTGTGCTGACAGGCTGAGAGGAAGGAATCACCTTCGACCCATAACCTGATGCGGATAATGCCGCCGTAGGAAGTTGTGATCGCTGCACTTTTGACCGGGAGACGCCGTTTCAGGGCGTCTCCCGTTTTTTGCTGCGCCGGACCGTCTGGCCAGACTGAGTACAAAAGGAGCTGTCAGTTATGAAACACACCAACGTCCAAAAATTGACCCTTGCCGGCCTGTTCTGCGCCATCGCCGTGGTGGGCAGCATGTTTTCCTTCCCCATGTTCGGCAGCAAGTGCGCGCCCATCCAGCACATGATCAACGTCCTGTGCGCCGTGCTGCTGGGGCCCTGGTATGGCCTGGGGGCGGCTTTTGCGGCCAGCCTCATCCGCAACCTGCTGGGGCTGGGCAGCCTGATGGCTTTCCCCGGCAGCATGGTGGGGGCGCTGCTCTGCGGCCTGGCCTACCATAAGACCCGCAGCCTGCTGCTGACCCTTGCGGCCGAGGTGTTCGGCACCGGGGTGCTGGGCGGGCTGTGCGCCTGGCCTGTCTCCATCCTGCTGATGGGCAACGCGGCCGGCGAGATCGCCTTCTACGCCTACATCGTGCCCTTCCTGATCTCGACGGCGGCGGGGTCGGTCATTTCGGGGGTGCTGATCTGCGCGCTGCAGAACACCGGCGCGCTGGGCCGGATGCAGCACAGGCTCACCCAGTGAGGGCGGGGCGATGTTCGGGCCTTATTTGCAGGCGGTGCGGCAGGCGCACCCCCTCATCCACTGCATCACCAACTATGTCACCGCCAACGACTGCGCCAACATCCTGCTGGCGGCGGGGGCTTCGCCCATCATGGCCGACGCGCCTGAGGAGGCCGCGGAGATCACCTCCCGCAGCCGGGGGCTGACCCTCAACCTCGGCACCCTGCACGCCGGGCGGGTCCCGGCCATGCTGGCCGCGGGCCGGCAGGCCAACGCGATGGGCGTTCCGGTGGTGTTCGACCCGGTGGGGGCGGGGGCCTCCGCCTTCCGCGCCGGGGCCGCCCGGCAGCTGCTGGCCGGGGTGCGGTTTGCCGTCATCCGGGGCAACCTCTCCGAGATACGGGCGCTGGCCGGCCTGGACGGCTGCCCGCACGGGGTGGACGCCGGGGACCGGATCACCCCGCAGACCCTCGA
This sequence comes from Candidatus Faecalibacterium intestinigallinarum, assembly GCA_019113345.1. Classification (GTDB taxonomy): domain Bacteria; phylum Bacillota; class Clostridia; order Oscillospirales; family Ruminococcaceae; genus Faecalibacterium; species Faecalibacterium intestinigallinarum. Next base: position 13,514 of record DXHQ01000127.1, on the reverse strand, counting down.
AGCCTCGCTGGAGCTGGCAGCCGCCCTGGCCCGCCGGACCGGCGCGGTGACGGCCGTCACCGGCGAGATCGACCTTGTCACCGACGGGACCGCCGCCTTCTGCATCCGCAACGGCCACCCCATGATGCGCAGCGTCACCGGCACGGGGTGCCAGCTCTCCTGCCTGACGGCCGCCTTTGCGGCGGCGAGCCCCGCCCGGCCGCTGGAGGCCGCCGCGGCCGCCGTCTGCACGATGGGCCTGTGCGGCGAGATCGCCTATGCCCGTCTGACGCCGGCCGACGGGCCGGCCGCCTACCGGGACAGGATCCTGGACGCGGTCTACCGCCTGACCCCCGCCCGGCTGGAGGAAGGAGCCCGCTATGAACTTCGATAGAAACTGCCTGCGGCTCTACGCCGTCACCGACCGGGCCTGGGTGGGCCGGCAGACTTTGTGCCAGCAGGTCGAAGCCGCCCTGCAGGGGGGCGCCACCTGCGTCCAGCTGCGGGAAAAACAGCTGGACAAAGCCGCTTTTCTGGCCGAGGCCAGGCAGATCGCCGCCCTCTGCCGCCGGTACGGCGCGCCCTTCATCGTCAACGACGACCTGGACATCGCCCTGGCCTGCGGGGCGGACGGCGTCCACGTCGGGCAGGACGATCTGTCTGCCGCCGAGGTCCGCCGCCGGGCGGGCAGCCGGTTCATCGTCGGGGTCTCGGCCCACAACGCCGAGGAGGCCCGTCTGGCCGAGGCGGCGGGCGCCGACTACCTCGGGGCGGGGGCGGTCTTTGGCTCGGCCACCAAGACCGACGCCTCCCTGCTGACCCCGGCCGGCCTGCGCGAGATCTGCGCGGCGGTGCGCATCCCGGTGGTGGCCATCGGCGGGGTGAACGCCCGCAATATCCGCGAGCTGCGGGGCAGCGGCGCGGCGGGGGCGGCCGTCGTCTCGGCGATCTTCGGCGCGCCGGACATCACCGCCGCCTGCCGGGAGCTGCGCGCCCTGGCCGATATATTATAATAGGGAAGAGGAGCAGACCATGAAAACAGCACTTTCCATCGCCGGCAGCGATTCCAGCGGCGGGGCCGGCATCCAGGCCGACCTCAAGGCCATGACCATGAACGGCGTCTTTGCCATGACCGCCGTCACCGCGCTGACCGCCCAGAACACCACCGGAGTGCAGGGCATTTTGGAGGTGAGCCCCGCCTTTCTCGCGCAGCAGATCGACGCGGTCTTTACCGACATCCGCCCCGACGCGGTCAAGATCGGGATGGTCTCGTCGCCGGCGCTGATCGAGACCATCGCCGAACGGCTGCGGTTTTACGGGGCCAAGAACATTGTCCTCGACCCGGTGATGGTGGCGACCAGCGGCGCGCGGCTGATCCAGCCCGAAGCGGTTGAGACCCTCCGGCAGGCGCTGCTGCCGATGGCCCTCGTCGCCACCCCCAACATCCCCGAGGCCGAGCTTTTGGCTGGCAGGACCATCGCCGGCCGGGCGGATATGGAACAGGCCGCCCGCGTCATCGGCGAACGGTACGGCTGCGCGGTGCTGCTCAAGGGCGGGCACAGCGTCCAGGACGCCAACGACCTGCTCTGGGCCGACGGGCGGCTGCGCTGGTTTGAGGGGCGGCGGGTGCCGAACTCCAACACCCACGGCACCGGCTGCACCCTGTCCAGCGCCATCGCGGCCAACCTCGCCAAGGGATTTGACCTGCCCGCGTCGGTCGAGCGGGCCAAGACTTACCTGACCGGGGCGCTGGCCGCCATGCTCGACCTCGGCCGCGGCAGCGGCCCCATGAACCACGCCTGGAACCTGCAGGGCGAATTTGCCCGGGAAACGAACTGAACAAGGAGGACTTTTCATGCGCGAACGCAACTACGCCACCCAGATAGAAGCCGCCCGCAAGGGCATCGTCACCCCCGAGCTGGAAACCGTCGCCCGCAAGGAGCGGATGACGCCCGAGGAGCTGCTGCCCCTGGTGGCCAGCGGCAGGGTGGTCATCCCGGCCAACCGGCTGCACACCTGCCTTGACCCGGAGGGGGTCGGTTCGATGCTGCGCACCAAGATCAACGTCAACCTGGGTGTCTCGCGGGACTGCAAGGACTACGACGTCGAGATGCAGAAGGTGCTCTCGGCGGTCAAGCTGGGCGGCGACGCCATCATGGACCTGTCCAGCCACGGCAACACCCAGCCCTTCCGCCGCAAGCTGACGGCCGAGTGCCCGGTGATGATCGGCACGGTGCCGGTCTACGACAGCGTCATCCACTACCAGCGGGACCTCGACACCCTCACCGCCCAGGACTTTGTCGACGTGGTGCGCCTCCACGCCGAGGACGGCGTCGACTTTGTCACCCTGCACTGCGGCATCACCCGCGCGACCATCGACGAGATCCGCCGTCAGGGGCGCAAGATGAACATCGTCTCCCGCGGCGGGTCGCTGGTCTTTGCCTGGATGTGCATGACCGGCCAGGAGAACCCGTTCTATGAGCACTACGACGAGATCCTGGACATCTGCCGGGAATACGACGTGACCATCTCCCTCGGGGACGCCTGCCGCCCCGGCTGCCTGGCCGACGCCACCGACGTCTGCCAGATCAACGAGCTGGTGCGGCTGGGCGAGCTGACCCGCCGCGCCTGGGAAAAGGACGTGCAGGTCCTGGTGGAGGGGCCCGGCCACGTCCCGATGGACCAGATCGCCGCCAATATGCAGGTGCAGCAGACCCTGTGCAAGGGCGCGCCCTTCTATGTGCTGGGCCCCCTCGTCACCGACATCGCCCCCGGCTACGATCACATCACCGCGGCCATCGGCGGGGCCATCGCCGCCATGAACGGGGCGGCCTTCCTCTGCTACGTCACCCCGGCCGAGCATCTGGCCCTGCCCAACCTCCAGGACGTCAAGCAGGGCATCATCGCCAGCCGCATTGCGGCCCACGCCGCCGACATCGCCAAGGGGGTGCGGGGCGCGCGGGAGATCGACGACCGGATGGGCGACGCCCGCCGCGCCCTGGACTGGGAGGCCCAGTGGGCCTGCGCCCTCGACTCCGAGACGGCCAAAGCCATCCGGGCCGACCGCTCGCCCGAGCACGACGACACCTGCTCGATGTGCGGCAAGTTCTGCGCGGTGCGCAGCATGAACAAGGCCCTGAACGGGGAACACATCGATATTCTCTGACAGCAAACGCAAAAGACGGGCTTCCGGGCAAAAAGGGCTTGCATTTTGCGGCGCGGAGCGCTACAATGCAGACAGCGAGGGCGCCCGGCGCAGGGCCGGCAGGCGCCGCACAGACAGGAGATAGGAAGGATGATACCATGAACCAGCGTGCAAGCGGCATTTTGATGCCGGTCAGCAGCCTGCCCGGGCCCTACGGCATCGGCTGCTTTTCCCAGCAGGCCCGGGCTTTTGTGGACTGGCTGGCCGAGGCGGGCCAGACCTTCTGGCAGATTCTGCCGCTGGGGCCCACCAGCTACGGCGACAGTCCCTATCAGTCCTTTTCCACCTTTGCGGGCAACCCCTATCTGATCGACCTGCAGACCCTGGTCGGGGAGGGGCTGTTGGACGCCGCGGACTGCGAGGCGGCGGACTTTGGCGACGACCCCGCGTCGGTGGACTACGGCAAACTGTATCAGAACCGGCAGCCCCTGCTGCAGCGCGCCTTTGCGCGCTGGCAGGCAGCCGGCGGCGATGCGCAGCCCGCCTACCGGGAATTTCTGGCCCGGAACGCGGCCTGGCTGGAGGACTACGCCCTCTTTACCGCCATCAAGACGGCCCAGGGCGGTGCCGCCTGGGACAGCTGGCCCGACCCGCTGCGGCTGCGCCGGCCCGAAGCCCTTGCGTCCGCCCGGCAGGAGCTGGCGGGGGAGATGGGCTACCAGCGCTTTGTCCAGTACAAGTTTGAAGAGCAGTGGAAGGCCCTCAAGGCCTACGCCAACGCCCGGGGCATCCGGATCGTCGGGGATATCCCCATCTATGTGGCCTTTGACTCGGCCGACACCTGGGCCAGCCCCGAGCTGTTCCAGCTGGACGGCGAGCGCCGCCCCACCGGGGTGGCGGGGGTGCCGCCGGACGGCTTTTCGGCCACCGGTCAGCTGTGGGGCAACCCCCTCTACGACTGGGATGCCCACCGCGCATCCGGCTACCGCTGGTGGATCGCGCGGCTGGCTGCCAGCTATGAGCGGTACGACGTGGTGCGGATCGACCATTTCCGCGGCTTTGACGAGTACTACTGGGTCCCGGCGGGGGCTCCCGACGCCAGCGAGGGCCGGTGGAAAAAGGGTCCCGGCAAAGAGCTGTTCGACGCTCTGCGGGACGCGCTGGGCCAGCGCCCGGTCATTGCCGAGGACCTGGGCTATCTGACCGACACGGTCCGCCGGCTGGTGGCGGACTGCGGCTTCCCCGGCATGAAGGTGCTGGAGTTCGCCTTTGATTCCCGCGATTCTTCCAGCGCCCGGGACTACCTGCCCCACAATTATCCCGAACACTGCGTGGTCTACACCGGCACCCACGACAACGAGACGGTGGCGGGCTGGTACGGCAGCATCCTGCCCGAAGAGCGGGCGGCGGTCTGCCGCTACCTGCACCGGTCCCCCGACGCGGTGGAGCCGCTGCACTGGGACTTTGTCTGCACCGCCATGGCCTCGGTGGGGCGGTGGTGCATCATCCCGCTGCAGGACTATCTGGGCCTGGACAACCGCGCCCGGATCAACCACCCCTCCACCCTGGGCGGCAACTGGCGCTGGCGGGTGGAGGCCGGCGCCCTGACGGACGAACTTGCCGCCCGCATCTGCGCCGTGACCGAGACCTACGGCCGCCTGCCGGAAAAGCCGGCGGAATAACCCCATCAAAAAGCGACGAAAAAGCGGCCCGCCGTTCCAGCCCGGCCAACCGGGAGGGAACAGCGGGCCGCTTTGTTTGCGGCCCAAGGCGCGCAAAAAGCCCCCGCCGGGCTGGCGGGGGCTGTGGGTGCGGGGGAATGGAGGCCGGGGAGGAGCTTACTCTGCGGCTGCCTCTTCGGCGATGGCGTTGGCGGCGTTGCGGCCGGCAATCTTGCCGAAGCAGACCGACTGCGAGTAGCCGCCCGACTGCCAGGTCACTTCGCCTGCGCCGTACAGGTCGGGCACAACGCTGCCGTCCTCATAGAGGGCCTGTGCAAACTCGTTGCAGCCCAGACCGCCCTTGGTCATGTGGTCGGCCGTCTGCACCTGCACTGCATAGAAGGGGCCGGCATCAATGGTAGTGTCGGGCTGAGCGCCGAAGGGATCAGCGGCGCCGTCCACAGCGGCGTTATAGGTGTCGATGGAAGCCTGCAGGGCATCGGCGGGGACGCCCATCTGCTCGGCCAGCGCCTCGATGCTGTCGGCTTCCAGCCAGTAGCCCAGACCGGTCTGCTTGCGCAGGCGGCCGTCGGTCTCCAGACCCTTGGAGTCGATGACCATCCAGGAAGCATCCTGTTCCAGAATCTTGGTGCCCAGGTCGAGACCGGCGGCAGTAGTCTCATCGAGGAAGCGCTCGCCGCTGCCGTTGACCAGGACAAAGGCCTGGCCGGAGGAGGTCAGATCGCGGCGGGTCTTGAGGATGTAGGGGAAAGCGCGAACCATATCCATGTGCTCCAGCAGCATCCCGTTCTTTTCAAAGACGGGGACAAAGTCGCCGGTGGTGCCCATCATGTTGGAGGTGGTCAGCGCCTCGTAGCCGGGAGCGTACTCGGCCAGCAGTTCCTTGTTGTTGCAGAAGCCGCCGGTGGCCACGATGGTCTTTTTGGCCAGGATGTCGTAGCTCTCGTTGTGGTTGGTCTGGACCGAGACGCCCGCCACGCGGTCGCCGTCCCAGACAAAGTCGACGCCGGCGGTGCCGGTGCGGATGTCAACACCCAGCTCGTAGGCCAGCTTTTCCATGTTGTCCATGATGGTCTCGCCGGCGTAGGTGTCGGCGTCCACCATGTGGTTGCCCAGACCGTAGGTGTAGTTCAGCTCGGTGCCCATGTCGCGCAGCCAGGCGTCGGTGGTGAACTCTTCCTCCGCCCAGACCTGCACACGCTCGGGGGTGTCACCTGCATCGGCGTAATCGCGGACAAAATCTTCCACCGTGTACTCAATGCCGGCTTCCTCCATGGCCTGCGAACCGTACAGGTCATAGAAATTCATATCCAGCTTGCCGTTGCCGCCCAGGATGTCCAGCTTTTCGACCACGATGACGTTCAGGTCGGGGTTGGTCTGCTTGGCCACCACGGCGGCCGACAGGCCGGCGGGGCCGCCGCCGATCACGACGATGTCGCACTCGGCGTTTTCAAGGGTGGTGGGCTCGTACTCGATGCCGGCGTTGGTGGCGTAGGTGATCTCGGGGGCTTCCAGACCGGCGGCGGCCATGGCGTTGGCCACGGCGGCCTTGACGCCGAAGCTGGTGAAGGTGGCGCCCGAGACCGAGTCGACCACCGGGCTGTTGGCCTCGATGATCCGCTCTTCGATCACGGGGAAGGCCCGGCTGATGATGGCCGAGGTGTCGTGGTTTTCGCCCAGCTCGAGGTCGGTGATCTTGCCGGCGTCAAAGGTGACGGTGACGGTCAGTTCGCGGTCGTAGCTGGGGGCGGTGCCTTCAAAGCTGCCGCTGACGGAAGCGGGGTCGGCTGCGGCCGGCGCGCTGCTGCTGGGCGCGGCCGAGCTGGCAGAGCTGGCGGTGCTGGAGGACGAGCCGCCGCAGCCCGCAAGGGACAGCAGCATACCCGCCGACAGCACGGCTGCCAATGCACGGGACAGTTTTCTCATGGTGATACTCCTTCCTATCATTGAGGAAAAATACGGGGGCGGACAGGCCCGCCCTCTGCGCCTATTATAGCATGAAGGTTTCAGGAAGGGTAGTGCAAAAAGCGAAATGCGATCGATTTGTAACGAATAACAGGAGAAAGGTGCGAAAATTGTAACTTTTCACAGTCTCAAAACTCCCGCAGCTCGGGCGGCGGCTCGAAGCGGACCTCCTCCAGGCCGGGCAGGCACTGCAGCTCGAAGGCGAGGTCGAACCAGAGGCGGCGGGCGTTGCGGCGGGCATCCTCCTCGCCGCTGGCGCGCAGGGTGGGGGAGGGGTCGAAGGCGGCGCGGGGCGGCAGGGTCAGCACGGCCTCGGCGCCGCGGCCCTTGGCCCGGGGGCGCAAAACCAGCGTCCAGCCGGACAGCCGGCAGTATTCCTGACAGAGCAGCAGGCCGCTCTTGGTGGTGCCCAGGAAATGGGCGCGGTTTTCCTGCTCGCTGCGGGGGCTGCCGTCCGGCAGGCCGCAGCCGGTGTCGGTCACGGTGAGGACGGCCCCGCCTTCCTGCCCGGCGCGGATGGCCAGGGTGATCCTGCCGCCGCCCGGAGTGCAGGCCCGCACCGCATTGGAGAGCAGGTGAAGGCAGATGCGGTTCAGATAGCGGCGGTCGGCCTGGACGGTCAGCTCCTGCAGGCCGCCGCAGTCCAGGGTGAGGCGGATGCGCAGATCCTTTTGCAGCAGGGCCTTTTCCGCACAGAGGGTGCGGGCCAGGGCGCACAGCTCGACCGGCTCCCATACGGGGGCCTCGGTCTGCTGGACGCAGCGGAGCAGGGAAGTCAGGCTGCCCAGGTTCCGGTCCAGCCGGTTGGCGGCCACGGCAAGGTCGCTGAGCGACTGCCGCAGCTCGTCCGCTTGGGGGCCGTTCTGCTCCTCCACCAGACGGGAGATGTACCGCTGACAGAGGACGATCATGTCCAGCGAGCGCTGACACTCGCTCTCAAAGGCATAGGCGGGAAAGCGCGCCAGCAGCGCCCCGAGCGCCTCGGGGGCGGCCTGTGCATCATCCCACCGGGACGGGCTGGGTTTCTCGTTCATCGGGTCGTGGCTCTCCTTCCGATGGTCGGTTGGGGTCCGGGGACGGGGCGGTCAGCTCTTCCCAGACGGCATAGAGGAAATCGCCTGTGGTCAGTTTCTGGCCACAGGCCAGGCGGTGGCGCTGGCGGAAATCCTGCCAGGCAGGGGTGTTCCGCTTTTCAATGGCGGCAATGACGCGGCGGATGCCGCTGTCGATGGCGAGCTCGGTGAGGGTGTGCCGCTCGCCCACCTCCTGCAGGATATCCTTGCGGATGGCAAAGTGGCTGCGGTACTGCAGCGTCAGGCAGACCGCCTCCCGCAGGTACACCCGGCCCACCAGACGGGCGGGGGTGTCCCAGGAGGCAAGCAGCCGGTCGAGCGCGTTCTCGGAGGGGCTCGCGGCTTCCAGCAGGGACTTGAGGTCGGTCAGCAGGCTGTTCAGGCTGGAAATCTGCGGCGTCCACGACTGGACCCCGGTCTGGAACAGGCGGTCCAGTTCCTCCACATCGCAGGCGGGCACCAGCAGCAGCCAGGGACGGCACTGCAGGTCGAGGGCCTGCAGGCGGCGGCAGAAAGTCAGGGCGTCCATATCGGCCAGGGCGTTGTCCAGCAGCACCGCCCGATAGGGGAAGCCCTGTTCCAGCTGCGCGAGCAGCTCTTCCCCCGAGCGGTAGAGGTCGCACTGGATGACGCGGCTGTCCAGCGCGGCGATGTAGCGCTGGCAGATGCGGAAAAAGCGGGGGTCATAGCTGGCGATGGCGATCCACAGCCGCCCGCCGGAAGATGCGTCATTCACCCGTGACCACACCCTTTCCGTCCGGCCGCGCGGCCGCAGCATAGCACTCCGCCACCACATCCCTCCAGATCTCGGGCTGGACACAGTTTTCGTACAGATAGCGCAGCAGGGCATAACAGAACAGGGGCGGCGCATCCAGAATCAAGCTGTCGAGGCAGGCGGCCTCGCCTGTGCGGGACACGGTCAGCCGGCAGCGGCCGCCGGCGTCGTCCTCCATCTCGTAGGTCAGCAGGTAAGGCCGCTGCAGCGGTTCGATGGCAGAAAATTCCCTGGTCAATGATGCGTGTGCTGTCATGGTTTCCATTCTCCTCCCGCAAATCACCATTATTATGTTGCCGCACGATCAGGCGTGACGAATCAATCAAGGACTTTACCTATATTTTAATGAGATGCCCGCTCGGATGCAACGCCAAAAATGTGGCGAAATGTGCCGGTCTTTGCGCCAGTCAAAGAAGGAACCACCTTTAGCATACCGCACAGCGGCCCAAAAAGCAAGCGCCGGCCGGGCGTCATTCACAGAAACTTTGCTTTTCGTCTACAGATAAACTGGTTTTTTTGTGTAAAATAGATGCAGCCGATTGCATCCGGCAAAAAAATACGATATAATGATGCCGTATGTGAAGAAATGACACTGTTTGTCATCCAACAATTTCTGTGGCGGCCGGCGGGGCGCAGCGACCCCCGCGGCCATTCCCTTGCAGGAGGATCAAAACTTGAGAGTTGGTCTTGATATCGGCAGCACGACCATCAAATGCGCCGTGCTGGATGAACAGGAAAACCTGGTCTATTCGACGTATGAACGTCACTACAGCCATATTCTGGAAAAGGCGCAGGAGCTGCTGCGCCGCATCGGCCGCGACTATCTCCACGGGGCGAAGGCACTGCTGAGCATCTCGGGTTCAGCCGGCATGGGCCTGGCCGACAGCTGCGGCGTCCCCTTTGTGCAGGAGGTGTTCTCCACCCGCGTGGCGGTCAAGCGGTTTGTGCCCGAGACCGACTGCGTCATCGAGCTGGGCGGCGAGGACGCCAAGATCCTCTTTCTGACCGGCGGCACCGAGGTGCGGATGAACGGCAGCTGCGCCGGCGGCACCGGCGCCTTCATCGACCAGATGGCCACCCTGCTCAAAATGAGCGCCGACGAGATGAACAAGGCGGCCGAGGGGGCGCAGCGGACCTACACCATCGCCTCCCGCTGCGGCGTCTTTGCCAAGAGCGACGTGCAGCCCCTCATCAACCAGGGCGCCCGGGCCGAGGATATCGCCGCCAGCATCTACAAGGCGGTGGTCAGCCAGACCATCGCCGGCCTGGCCCAGGGCCGGCCCATCCAGGGCAACGTCCTCTATCTGGGCGGGCCGCTGACCTTCAGCTCGGTGCTGCGCAGGAGCTTTGACGAGGCGCTGGGCGTCACCGGCCATTGCCCCGAGAACAGCCTGCTCTATGTGGCGCTGGGCGCGGCCCTCTACGCCGACAAGGAGTTCGAGCTGTCGGAGGTGGCCAACGAGCTGGACCGCTATGCGGCCACCGCCACCTATGCCAGCGAGCCGCCCCTCTTTGCCAGCAAGGAGGAGTACGAGGCCTTCCACGCCCGGCATATGTCCCACAGCGTGCCCTGCGTCCCCTTTGGGGCCCAGTGCGGCCCGGTCCACATCGGCATCGACTCGGGCTCCACCACCGTCAAGCTGGTGGTCATCGACGAAAACAGCCACATCCTCTACACCAACTACCAGCCCAACCTCGGCAACCCGCTGCCCCTCATCCGGGAGCAGCTGCTCAAGATCTACCACGAACACCCCGGCCTGCAGGTGGCCAGCGTGACCACCACCGGCTACGGCGAGGAGCTGGTCAAAAACGCCTTCCGCTGCGATTACGGCCTGGTCGAGACGGTGGCCCACTTCACCGCCGCCAAGTACTTTATGCCCGACGTCGACTTTATCATCGACATCGGCGGCCAGGACATGAAGTGCTTCAAGATCGAGGACGGGGCCATCAGCAATATCTTCCTCAACGAGGCCTGCTCTTCGGGCTGCGGCAGCTTTCTGCAGACCTTTGCCCAGGCGCTGGGCTACGACGTCAAGGAGTTCGCGGCCCTCGGCCTCTTTGCCGACCGGCCGGTCGACCTGGGCAGCCGCTGCACCGTCTTTATGAACAGCTCGGTCAAGCAGGCCCAGAAGGACGGCGCCAGCATCGAGAACATCAGCGCCGGCCTTTCCATCAGCGTGGTCAAGAACGCGCTGTACAAGGTCATCCGCGCGTCCAGCCCCGAGGAGCTGGGCCGCAAGATCGTGGTGCAGGGCGGTACCTTTTACAACGAAGCCGTCCTCCGCGCCTTTGAAAAGGAGATGGGGGTGGAGGTCATCCGCCCCGACATCGCCGGCCTGATGGGCGCCTACGGCGCGGCCCTCTTCGGCCTGCGCCGCAGCCATAAGGCGGGGACGGCGCATTCCTCCATGATGGGGCTGGAAGAGCTGGAGGCTTTCACCCAGAAGGTGGTCAGCGTCAAGTGCGGCGGCTGCGGCAACCACTGCCAGCTGACCGTCAACACCTTCGCCGACGGCCGCAAGTACATCTCGGGCAACCGCTGCGACAAGCCCGTCACCGGCAAGAGCGAGGACAACTCCCTCAACCTCTACGCCTACAAGCAGGAGCTGCTGGCCGCCTACAAGCCGGCGCCCGGCAAGCGCGGGTCGATCGGCATCCCGCTCTGCCTGAATTTTTACGAGCTGCTGCCCTTCTGGCACGCCTTCTGGACCAGCCTGGGCTTTGCGGTCCATGTCAGCCCGGTGTCCAGCCGGGGGCTCTACCTGGCCGGTCAGGCCACCATCCCCAGCGACACCGCCTGCTTCCCGGCCAAGCTCAGCCACGGGCACATCAAGGCCCTGTCGGCCATGCAGCTGGACGCCATCTTCTACCCCTGCCTGACCTATAACATCGACGAGGGTCTGGGCGACAACCACTACAACTGTCCGGTGGTGGCCTACTACCCCGAAGTGCTGCTGGGCAACTGCCCCGAACTGGAGGGCAAAAAGTTCATCTGCGATTACGTCGGCATCCACCGCCCCAAGGACTTTGTCCGCAAGATGGCCAAGGAGATCCTGCCCAAATACTTCGGCGGCATCTCCCAGAGAGAGGTGCAGGCGGCGGCCGACGCGGCCTACGCCGAATACGCCAGCCACATGGCCAAGATCCGGGCCAAAGGCGGCGAGATCATCGACGAGGCCCGCCAGCAGGGCAGACGGATCATCGTGCTGGCCGGCCGGCCCTACCACGTCGACCCCGAGGTCAACCATGGCATCGACCGGCTGATCGTCCGGCACGGCGCGGCGGTGGTCACCGAGGACAGCATTTCGGATCGGGTGGAAAAGTTCCCCACCAGCGTCCTGAACCAGTGGACCTACCACAGCCGACTGTACGCCGCCGCCAAATACTGCACCACCCAGCCCGACATGGACCTGGTCCAACTGGTCTCCTTCGGGTGCGGGGTGGATGCCATCACCACCGACGAGACCCGCGAGATCCTGCAGGAAGGGGACAAGCTCTACACCCAGCTCAAGATCGACGAGATCACCAACCTCGGCGCGGTGAACATCCGGCTGCGCAGCCTCTTTGCCGCGCTGGACGAGCGGGACGAGCTGGCCCGGGAAAAACAGGCTGCACAGCAGCCCGCCGGCCGCTGAAGATAGGAGGGTAAACGTGGAATACCAGTATCCCAAATTCACCAAGGAGATGAAGAAGACCCATACCATCCTCATCCCCAATATGGCGGTGACCCAGTTCCGGCTGCTGAAATACGCGCTGGAGCACGAGGGCTACAAGTGCGAAATTTTGGGCAACTGCGGCAGCGCGGTGGCCCAGCTGGGCCTGAAATACGTCCACAACGACACCTGCTACCCGGCGCTGCTGGTCATCGGCCAGTTCATCGATGCGCTGAACAGCGGCAAGTACGACCTGGACCGCACCGCCCTGCTCATCACCCAGACCGGCGGCGGGTGCCGCGCCTCCAACTACATCCACCTGCTGCGCAAGGCTCTGGTCAAGGCGGGCTACCCCCAGATCCCGGTGGCCAGCCTGAACTTCTCGGGCCTCGAGAAGGACAGCGGCTTCCAGATGGACCTGCCGCTGCTGCGCCAGGCGGTGGCCTGCATCTTCTACGGCGATATGCTCTGCGCCCTGCGCAACCAGATCGCCCCCTATGAGGACCATCCCGGCGACGCCGACCGCCTGGTCGACGTCTGGATCGGCCGGGTCGGCCGGGCGCTGCTGGCCGGCAAGGGCTACACCGCCCGGGAGATGAAGCACACCTTCCCCCTCATCGCGCGGGAGTTTGCCGTCATCCCCAGAACAAAGACGCCCAAAGTCAAGGTGGGCGTCGTGGGCGAGATCTACGTCAAGTACAGCCCCCTGGGCAACAACGACCTGCAGAAGTTCCTCGAATCGGAGGGGTGCGAGGTCAACTTCCCCGGCCTGATGGGCTTTGTGCAGTACTGCATCTTCAACATGGGGGAGGACCACGTCCTCTACGGCGGCAGCGGTACGGTCAAATTCGGCGCCGACCGCCTGCTGGACTGGCTGGACGGCATTGAGCGGGCCATGCTCAAAGCTATTTCCAACGCCGGCTTCTACGCCCCGGGGCCCTTCAAGGAGCTGATCGAAAAGCCGGAGGGGGTCATCTCTCTCGGCGCCAAGATGGGCGAGGGCTGGCTTTTGACCGCCGAGATGATCGAGCTGGTGCAGGGTGGCTACCCCAACATCGTCTGCGCCCAGCCCTTCGGCTGCCTGCCCAACCACATCGTGGGCAAGGGGATGGTGAACAAGATCCGCACCCTCTACCCGGCGGCCAACATCACCCCCATCGACTACGACCCCAGCGCCACCAAGGTCAACCAGGAAAACCGCATCAAGCTGATGCTGGCGGTGGCCAAGGAGCGGCTGGACGG
>DXHQ01000003.1 GCA_019113345.1 Candidatus Faecalibacterium intestinigallinarum | reverse complement strand
GACAGGATTGGAGTTCTGGGTGTCTGCCGCCCGGAAAAAGTGCGCGAGCGAATGCGAGTGATGGCACTTTTTCAGGCAGACGTCCAGAGCTCCTTTCTGTTTTTGGGTCCAGGGCTCCGCCCTGGTCGTTGTGGGTGGGTAGGGAGTCCAGAGGGCCTAGGGAGGGGGAGTCGAAACACCCTCCCTGGCCCTCTGGCCCAGCGGAGCTCCCACACAAAAAGAAAAGCGCCCGCTTTTGCAGACGCTCTCAGCCGGCCTTCCAGCCGCTTTTTGCCAATTGTATAATTTTTGTGAAAAAGAATATCTCTGCCGGACGCCAGGGTCAGTACGTATACTTCACCAGTTCGCAGTTTCCGATCCCGAACAGGGCGAACTCCTCGTTGGTCATCTCGTAAAAGTAGGACTGCACCGCCCGGGCGATGCCGTTGTGGGCCACCAGCAGGACGGGCCCGCCGTCATCGCCGGCCAGTTCGTCCAGCAGGCCGTAGACACGGGCGGCCAGCTGCAGCATACTCTCCCCGCCGCCGAAGCGGTCGGCAAAGTGCAGCTTTGCCAGCGCAAAGGCGGGCCCGTTGCGAGGGGTGCCCTCGTAGCGGCCAAAGGCCTGTTCCCGCAGGCGCTCGTCGGCAGCCAGCGGCCAGCCGGTCTCGGCGGCGATCAGTTCGGCGGTCTCGCGGGCCCGCACCAGCGGCGAGCAGAGGATGCGGGTGATGCCCTCTTCCCCGGCGGCAAGCCGGCGGCCCAGGGCGCGGGCCTGTTCCCGGCCGCGGTCGGTCAGGGCGATGTCGGTCACGCCGCAGATTTTGTTTTCGACGTTCCAGACGGTCTCGCCGTGGCGGGTAAAGTAGACGGTCTGCATGGGTGCCTCCATTTCAAAAAGCCCGGAAGCGCGCTCCCGGGCTTTAATTTAAACTTATTCCTTATAGCCTCTCACGCGTGCGGGGGAGGTGCCGCCGCAGGCGGCGGAGGGGGCGGCCCCGACCGAACAGCCGGGGCCCGTCGACGGGTTTACGGCCGCACGGCCAGCCGGATGTCGCCGCTGGTGGTGGTGACGGTGCAGGGCCCGGCGGCGGGGTCGGCCGCGGGGGCGCTGATCCGGCCCATCGTCGAGGAGACCGCGAAGTTCTTGGCGGTCAGCAGGCTGCCCTCCACCTCGCCGCTCACCGTCGACAGGGTCAGGCTGGCCGCGTCGGACCGCTCCAGATCGATGTCGCCGCTGGTGGTGCTGATGGTGACGGCGCCGGCGGCGACCGTCCGCTCAAGGTCCGCGTCGCCGCTCACCGAGACTACGTTCAGGCTCTGGATGTAGCAGTCGGTCAGTTCGGCGTCGCCGCTGGTGGTGTTGATCTCCACATCGCCGGCGGTGGGACAGAGCAGCTCCACATCGCCGCTGGTGGTATTGCAGGTCACCCTGCCGGCCACCACGCCGCCCAGCTCGATGTCGCCGCTGACGGTGGTCAGGCTGGCCGACGCAAAGCCGATCTGGCTGACGGCCTCAATGTCGCCGCTGGTGGTCGAAACGGTCAGATCGCCGTAGTTGCCGGCCGGCAGGTAGACGGTGATCTCGGGGTCGTCGTCCTCGTGGTGGAACAGCCGCTGGCCGGCCGTCAGCTCGGGGCGGGAGATGGTCAGGGTGCTGCCCACCACCTCGACGGTGTGATTCACCTCGGCGGCGTCCCGGGTGACGACGCTGACCGTCCCGTCCCGCGAGACCCGGAACTGAACGTCGGCATAGTAGTCGGTGACCGAAATGGCGCTGAAGCTCCCTTCCACCGGGTAGGTGTTGCGGGTCAGGGGGGTGTACTGATTCCGCCAGGCAGCTTCGGCCGCAAGGCCGGTGCGCAGGACGGTCAGCCCGCCTACGGCAGCTACGGCCAGTGCGGACAGTGCGATGGTGGACAGACGGCGTTTCATAAACAGGCTCCTTTCTTGTGCATCGGTGTTTCTGCAAATCGCTTATGCGTCGGCCCAGCCGGCCTCGATGGCGCGGATGGCCCGGTAAAAATAATCGTTGGCCGGGGTGGGCAGGCCGTGCTTTCGGGACAGCCGCCGCACCACCCCTGCAAACTCCTCCACCTCGGTAGGGCGGTGGGCGTCCACATCCTGGCCCATGCTGGGTTTGGAGTCCGGCTTAAAGCGGGGCACCGCCCCCGCCAGCCAGGTGACGTCGTCGTCAACCGGCAGCGGCACCCCTTCGGCGTTGGCCAGCCGGATCACCTCCTGCATGGCCGAAAGCATCAGGGCCCGCTGGGCGCCGTCCTCGGCCAGGCCGCCGTAGGTCATCCCAAAGGCGGCGGAGGCCTGGTTCAGCCCCACGTTGATCATCAGCTTGTGCCACTGCTTATAAAGGATGTCGGTGCAGGGTTCGTTCTCGATGCCGCAGGCGGTCAGGTACTGCGCCACGGCGGCCACCCGCGGGGTGACGCTGCCGTCCCGCTCCCCGAACTGAATCTTGCCGGCCGACTTGAAGACCAGCGTCCGCCCGGTCCGGTTGGCGTCCATCCCGATGGCGACGCTCCACAATACATGCCCGGGGTAGGCTGCGTTCAGCCGCTCCTCGCTGGTGATGCCGTTCAGCACGCTGAGGATGACGGTATCCGGCCCCACAAAGGCCGCGATGTCCCGGATGGCCGCATCCAGCCCGGTGGCCTTGACGGCGACCAGGATCAGGTCCACCGGCCTGCCGCCGGCCGGCGCGCAGCAGGCAAAGCGGCACGGCTCCCCGTTGCAGAGGGTGGGCTGGGCGGCATAGCGGGCGGCGCGGTCCGCATCGGCGATCACCTGCACCCCCGGCATCTTCCGCCCGAACAGGATGCCCAGCGCGCCCAGCCCGATCAGCGCGCTTGTGCGGATGGGCCGGACCCTGCGCAGGCGGCCGCCCTGCCAGAGGACGGTATCCCCTTCCTCGATGCCCTCGGCGGCAAGATCGGCGTCCGGCACCAGAACGGCGTCGGACCCCTCCGCCCCTTCCGGGCCGGGCAGGCCCTGCAGGGTCACCCGGCAGCGGGCCGGCTCGCCCTCCGGCAGCTCTTCGCAGCCGTAGTCGTCCTCGTCGATCCGGCACACTTTGTACAGTTCCATCCCGCGGCCTCCATTTCAAGCGTTTTAGATAAAGTGTTGGATGTTTTTATTATACCCGCTCGCCCCCGCCCCGTCAATGTGAGCCGGTCACAAAACCCACTGTTTCAGTGAGAAAATCCACCCCCCACTTTTGGGCAGACTGCGCAATGGCAGCAAAAACGCCAAAAAGTCCCGGCCGGACGACATGCGCGTACGGCCGGGACACATTCAGGGAAATTTGGCGCTGAGAGTGTGCGAGGCCGCAAGGCCGAGTGCGCGGTTCAGCACCAAATTTTGTCCCCAGGGACTGCGCAGCCGAGCCGCTGCCTGCGGCAGAAACAGGCGAGGCGGAGCAGGGGCAGCGGTCTGAATTTGCAAGCGGGCTATTGCCCGCGCTGCAAATTTAGGGAACCGCAACCAAATGAGGGGGAAGGAATTTCTGACCTGCGCAGCAGGCAGAAATGGGTTCCCCCTAAAGCGTGTCGCTTTTCGACACGCTGAAAAACCGCCCCGGTTCTCCGGGGCGGCCGCGTAAGGAGGTAAGAAGAATGGCAAAGGTCGTTACAGCTGTTCGCGCAGGGCCGCCAGCTCATCCGCATCGCGGACGGGGTCCAGCAGGTTCAGCGCGTCCTCGGCGTAGCGGCGCGCGGTGAAGCGGAAGGGCTGCGCGCCCCGCTCCACCAGCACTTCCAGCATCGCGTAGGCCGACTGCACCCGCGGATGGGCGGCGCTGACAGCGCCGTCCGACGCCACCAGCTTGAAGTGTTCGGCCGTCATGTCGGCCAGCAGGGCGTCCAGAGCGGCGTCGGGGCTGCCGGCGCGGCTCTTCAGCCCCTGGTAGAGCAGCTGGGCCACAAAGCCCAGGGTGGAGGCGGTGTACCAGTTGCCGTCGAACTGGTTGGGGTTGGCCGCCGGGTCGGTCACCGGGGAGTTGATCTTGTTGGTCAGATAGACCACCACCAGCCGCTCGGACGGGTCGATCATAGAGAGGGTGCCGGTCCAGCCCTGATGGCCCACCGTGCCGGAGGAGGACTGGGTGCCGAAGTACCAGGGACGGGCCATATCGCCCTCGCGCCACCAGCCCAGGCCCCAGTTGGCCGCCGACTCGATCTTGGGCGCAGTGAAGGTGTCGATCACATCCCGGCTGAACAGGCGGACGTTGCCGTAGCCGCCGTCCAGCATGGCGGAAGCCAGCACCGCCAGGTCGGACGCATTGGCAAACAGGCCGGCGTGGCCCGAGATGCCGCCCATCGCATAATAGGCTTTCTCGTCGTGGACCTCGCCCTGCAGCGTGTAGGTGCGCACCCCGGTAAAGGAGACCGCGCCGTCGCGGGTGTTGCCGTTCAGCTCGGTGGCGGCGCAGTCGCCGGGCCCAAAGCCGTTGTCAAGGGGCCGGTATGTGATGCGGCTCAGCCCCATCGGCTGCCAGAAGGTCTCGGCCAGGTAGATGTCCAGCCGCTTGCCGGTCACCTTCTCGATGACAAAGTCCAGCAGCATATAGTCGACGTCCGAGTAGAGGGTCTTGGTCCCCGGCTCGTACATCAGCGGCGTTTTGAAGATGGCTTCCAGGGTGCGGCTGCGGGTCGCCTCGTCCCCGCCTGCGCCGGCGTAAAGGACATTGGGCACGCCGGGCGCCGCGGCCTGGGTGGTCTGGTCAAAGGCGTCGTTGTGGTACTGCGGGTCGGCCGGGAAGCCGGCCTGATGCCGCAGCACGTCCCGGATGGTCAGCTCGCTCTTCCACGCCTTGACCTTGTCCAGACCGGGGTTCTCGTAGCCGCTGTAGCTGATCTCGATGGTGTCGTCCACAAAGGCGCTGCCCAGCAGGTCGGCGATGCGGGCGTCCAGGCTGACCTGCCCGTTGGTCACCAGGTACTGCAGCGCGTAGTTGACCGAGTACATCTTGGTGTTGGAAGCCAGGTCATAGAGGGTGTCGTTGGTCACGGCGGGGCTGTCGGTCTTGGGGGTGCCGTCGGGGTTGTAGGCGTTCACGGTGCCCCAGGCGTTCCGGTAGACCATCCGCCCGTCCTTGATGACCGCCATCTGCGCGCTGGTAAAGCCGTGGGCCACGTCAGCCGCCACGATCCTGTCGATGGCGTCCAGCACCGCGGGGTTCAGCCCCACATCGGCCGGCTTGCCCTCGATAACGGTGGGGTACGGGATGTGCACCTGCACCGTCTGCCCCGCCGGCCGGATGCAGCACAGCTGCAAAGTGTTCAGCCCGTTGACGGCCAGCTGCGAGAAATCGACGGCCCAGGTGCTGCCGCCCGCCATTTTGCCGGTGTCGACCGCGCGGTTGTTGATAAAGAGGGCAAAGTCGGTCACCCCGGCCGCCGGGGTGACATACAGCGTCCCCTGTCCGCTGTAGCCGAAGAAGGTGTACATCCCGTTCATGGCCAGGGTGTCGTCCACATACCCGGCCCAGTCGGGGAAGGTCAGCTCTGCCTGCCAGCCGCCGGCAGGCAGCCCGGCCGCCGTCACCCGGGCGGCGGAGAACAGGCCGTTTTCCGCCTCTGCCTCCGCGGCAGGGGCGGCCGCCGGCGCGGCGGCGGGAGCCGCAGCCCCCGCGGGCAGGGCGGCGCCTGCCGTCAGGGCGGCCGCGCCCGCAAAGGCGGATGTCTTCAGGAAATTGCGGCGGGTCATCTTTTTCATGGCACGATTCCTTCTTTCTTCAAAACAAGATCCATGCGTTTTTCCGGCCCGGCGGGCCGCCGGGCTCTTTCCGGCCCTACTGTAACCCATAGGCACAAACTTGTCAATCTGTTTTGAAGAGAATGGAACGTTGTTTCTCTTTTCGCGCAAAATTGAATGTATTCCACAAATTTATGACCCAATCGCAGAAAAGAGTCGTACCATTCATACAATACCGGTTTCAAAAAAGCCCCGCCCTGCTGCGGGCGAGGCTGTACCGGTTTTTGCGTCTCAGATCTTCTGGATGACTTCTCCCAGCCAGCGGCACATCCGGTCGCCGGCCTGGTTGGCGATTTCCAGCACCCGCGCGTGGCTGTGGCGGACCGTCTGGATGCCGGTGGCCATGTTGGTGATGCAGCTGACCGCCAGCACCTTGACGCCCAGGTAGGCGCAGACCATCGCCTCGGGGACGGTGCTCATCCCGACGGCGTCGGCGCCCATCGCGGCAAAGGCGCGGATCTCGGCGGCCGTCTCGTAGCAGGGGCCCATAAAGCCGAGGTAGACGCCCTCCTTGTAGGCGACGCCCTGCCCGTCCGCCACCGAGCGGGCCAGGTCCAGCAGGTCATGGCTGAAGATCTCGGTCATATCGGGGAAGCGGGGCCCGAACCGCTCGTCGTTGGGCCCGATGAGGGGGTTGGTGCCCATCATGTTGATGGTGTCGGTGATGAGCATCAGGGTGCCGGGCTCAAAGCTGCGGTTGATGCCGCCGGCGGCGTTGGTCAGCACCACCGTCTCGATCCCCAGCAGCTTAAAGACATAGAAGGGGTAGCAGACCTCCTTCATGCTGTAGCCCTCGTAGAAGTGGAACCGTCCCTCCATCGCCAGGACGGGGGTGTCGCCCAGCTTGCCTTCCAGCAGGGCCCCCTTGTGGCCCGCCACCGTCGACTGCGGGAAGGACGGGATCTCGGCGTAGGGGATCTCCATCGTATCGGTAAAACCGGCGGTCAGGTCGCCCAGGCCGGAGCCCAGCACCACCGCGATCTTGGGGGCAAAGCGCAGCTTCTCTTTCAGATAGGCGGCGCTGGCGGACGCTTTTTCATACAGGTGTTCCATAGAGCATCTCCTTTGTTTGGGACGTTTTCTTCTATTATACGGGCCGCCGGGCCCCATTGCAAGGCTTACACCCGGGCGGATGTGTACAAAAAAATTCACAGGTTGTTCATTCCCTTTCGGCCCAAAACTTTTATAATAGATAGTTGAAAACCTTCATTGGAAAGGAGTCCTTTCATGAACGGGAAAGGCTTTTTCGCCGCCGTCGTCCGCCGCCGCAGGCGGGTGCTGGCCGTCTACGCCGCCGCCACAGTCCTCTGCGCGCTGCTGTCCCTTTTCGTCTCGGTCAACTACGACATCAACGATTACCTGCCCCCCGCCTCCCCCTCCACCGTCGCCATCGAGGTGATGGAGGACGCTTTCGGCGGGGGCATCCCCAACGTGCGGGCCATGGTGCGGGACGTCACCATCCCCGAAGCTCTGGCCTATAAGCAGCAGATCGCGCGCATCGAGGGGGTCACCTCGGTCACCTGGCTGGACGACGCAGCCGAGGTCACCGTCCCTCTCGAGATGCAGGACCCCGACACCGTCGCGGCCTATTATAAGGACGGCGCGGCCCTCTTCACCATCACCGTCGCCGACGACCTGCGGGCCGAGGCGGTGGCCGCCATCGACGCCCTGCTGGGGGAGGCCGGAGCCCTGACCGGCTCGGCGGTCTCCACCGCGGCGGCCACCAACTCCACCGTGGTGGAAGTGGCCAAGATCGCGGCGGTGGCCGTCCTCTATGTCTTTTTCATCCTGGGTCTGACCACCGCCAGCTGGGCCGAACCGGTCCTCATCATGCTGGGGATGGCAGCGGCCATCCTGATCAACAACGGCACCAACCTGATCTTCGGGGAGATCTCCTTTGTCACCAGCGCCGCCGGCAGCATCCTGCAGCTGGCCGTCTCGCTGGACTACTCGGTCTTTCTGATCCACCGCTTTGCCGAGGTCCGCGCCGCCCGCCCGGACGCCTCTCCCGGCGACTGCATGGAGGAGGCTCTGTCCAAATCCGCCTCCTCCATCCTCTCCAGCGGGCTGACCACCGTCATCGGCTTTGCCGCTCTGGTCCTGATGCAGTTCCAGATCGGCCCCGACCTCGGCCTGGCCCTGGCCAAGGGGGTGGCCTTCAGCCTGCTGACCGTCTTTACCTTTGTGCCCGCCCTGGTGGTCACCGCCCTGCCCTGGATGGACAAGACCCGCCACAAGCCCCTGCTGCCCGGCTTTGCCGGCTTCGGGCGGTTTGTCAGTCGGATCATGCTGCCCATGGTGGCGGTCCTGGCCGTCATCATGGTCCCCTCCTATCTGGCTTCCAACGCCAACGAATACTACTACGGCGCCGGCCATATGTTCGCCGCCGACACCGAGGTCGGCCGGGACACCGAGGCCATCGAGGCGGTCTTTGGCCAGAGCGACACCTACGTCCTGCTGGTCCCCGCCGGGGACACCGCCACCCAGAGCGAGCTCTCGGCCGCCCTCCGCGCCCTGCCCGCGGTCACCGGCGTCATCTCCTACGTCGACACCGCCGGGGCCGAGATCCCGCCGGGCTACCTCGACGACGCCACCCTCTCGCAGCTTGTCTCGGGGGACACCACCCGGATGGTCCTTTCGGTGGCCGCCGATTTTGAGGGGGACGCCGCCTTCGCCCTGGTGGAGCAGGTCCGCGCCATCGCCGAACAGTACTACCCCGGCAGCTGGTATCTCGCCGGCCAGGGGGTCAGCACCTACGACCTGATGGACACCATCACCGACGACATGGCCATGGTCAACCTGGTGGCCATCGCGGCGGTCTTTCTGGTCCTGCTGATCCTGGAGCGGAACCTCATCCTCCCCATCGTTCTGGTCCTCTGCATCGAGACGGCCATCTGGTTCAATCTGGCCCTGCCCTACTTCACCGGCACGGTGGTCTTTTACATCGCCTACCTCATCATCAGCTCGGTCCAGCTGGGCGCCACCGTCGATTACGCCATCCTCTTCTCCGACCGCTACCGCGAATACCGCGAGACGCTGGACAAAAAACAGGCCGTCGCCGCCACCGTCGCCACCGTCACCACCTCGGTCCTGACCACCGGCAGCGGGCTGGCGGTGGTGGGCTTCCTGATGGGGGCCATCTCCTCCAATCAGCTGCTGGCCCAGCTGGGCAACTTTCTGGGGGTGGGCAGCCTCGCCTCCCTCACCATCGTCCTGCTGGCCCTGCCCGGCATCCTCTACCTGATCGACCCGCTCATCGTATCCAAACACCCCAAGGAGGGCGCTGCATCATGAAACCTGTCACCTTCCCCCGCCGCGCCGCCGCGGCGGCTCTCGCGGCCGCCGTCTTTGCGGCCGCCGCCCTGCCGGTCTTTGCCTCCGACACCTCCCCCCTGCCCGAGGACTCCGCCTCCTCGCAGAGCGCCGCCCCCGGCAGCGCCGAACCGTCCGCTCCGGCCGAAACGACCGAACCGTCTGAATCCCCCGCCCGGGAGGAAAACGCCCCCCTCGCCGGCGCCAAGGAAGAAGTCGTCTACGGCAAACTGGCCGCCGACGGCGCCGTTCAGCGGCTCTACACCGTCAGCCGCCTGGAGGGCAAGGCCGGCCGCACCATCACCGACTACGGCGACTACACCGCCGTCCGCAACATGACCACCACCGACCCCCTCGCCTACGCGGACGGGGCCGTCACCGTCACCCCTGCGGCCGACGGCGCGCTCTACTACGAGGGCGCCATGGACCCCGCCGCCACCGCCCTGCCCTGGCTGATCGAGGTCCACTACATCCTGGATGGCGTCGAGCGCGCCCCCGAGGACCTGGCCGGCCGCAGCGGAGCCCTCATCCTCCGCATCAGCGTCCAGCCCAACCCCGCCTGCACGGGGGACTGGTTTGACCAGTACGCCCTGCAGACCACCGTCACCCTCGACACCGCCAACGCCTCCAACATCCGGGCGGCGGGCGGCACCATCGCCAGCGTCGGCAGCCAGCGGCAGATCATCTTCACCCTGCTGCCCGGCCAGACCAGCGAGGTGGAGGTGGCCGCCGACGTCACCAACTTCACCATGCCGGCCATCACTTTGAACGGCATCCAGCTGCAGCTCAAGCTGGACATCGACGGCGTCGCCCTGACCAACCGCCTCAGCCAGCTGACCACCGGCACCGGCCAGCTGGACGAGGGCGCCGCCGCCCTCTCGGCCGGCATCGCCGCGCTGGAACAGGGCCTCACCCTGCTCACCGACCAGAACGCCCTGCTGACCGGCGGCTCGGCCGCCGTCAACAGCGCCCTGACCCAGCTGCAAAGCGCCCTCTCCGGCATTTCGGCCTCCAGCGATCAGCTCGATCTTCTGCTGGACGCTTCCAAACAGATCGGTTCCGGCATCGAGCAGCTGGACGACGGCGTCGCCCTTCTCGAAAGCCAGGTCAGCTACGACGCCTTCAAGGAGATCCTGGCCCAGAACGGCCTTGACCTCGACACCCTCGCCGCCGGCAACGCCACCGCCATCGCCCTGCTGCAGGGCCTCACCGGCCTGCCCTTCGGCGTCGGGGAGCAGATCAGCCAGATCGTCCTGCTTTTGCAGGGCAACACCGCCCTCGCCGGGGCGATGCAGCTCTACCTCGACACCGTCGGCCAGGGCATCGGCGCGCTGCGGCAGGGCACTGCCGCCGTCCGGGAGGGCTACGCCGCCTTTGACAGCGGCATCCAGGCCATGGCCGGCGTCCTGAACGGGATGCTGCAGAACATGGCCCTCCTGTCCGACGCCGTCACCACCCTCGCCTCCCAGTACGGCGTCTTTGACACCGGCGTCAACGCCTACACCCAGGGGGTGGAGCAGGTGCTGGCCGGCACCCAGCAGCTCAGCGCCGCCTCCCTCCTGCTGGTGGCCGGGGCCCACCAGCTCTACACCGAGACCAGCAATATGCAGCTGGACGAAGAGCTGGGCGCGCTGCTGGACACCCTCTCGGCCGCCGGCGCCCCCGCCTCCTTCACCTCGGAGAAAAACGCCGTCTCAGCTTTGCAGTTCGCGCTGCAGACCGAGCCCATCCAGCTGCCGCCGGTCCCCGCCGCCGAAGAGGCCCCCGCACAGCCCCTCTCCTTCTGGGAAAAGCTGCTTAATCTGTTTGATTTCTAACGCGCGTCTCTTTCTGTCCGCATACTCTATGTCCCGGCCCTGCGCGCCTGTCGTCCGGCCGGGACTTTTTTGTGCGTTTTGCGTAAAGCGGGGCGGTTTCTTTTGGTGGAATTTGCCCTCCCCACCCGCGGCATTTTGTGCTACAATAGTACGGGCCGCACAAACCCCGTGCGCGCTGACTTGTGTCCGTCTAGGAAAGAGGAACCCGTATGACCCTGTTTTTGACCAGCAGCCCCACCGGCTGCCCTTTTGAACCCGGCCCCCAGCCCGCCGCCCTCGACCGCAGGAACGGCTTTATCTCCCGGCTGCGCGCCGCCTGGCCCGAAGAGCCCCCCGAGGGCCTCTACCTCGCCGCCGACCCCGAGGCCCACGACGCCAACGACGAGGCCTGCCGCTTTTTTGCCGGCTGTCTGGCCGACGCCGGCCTGCGCCTGGACGGGCTGACCGCCTGCGACAGCCGCAACGCCGAAGAGATCGGCCAGCTGCTGCCCCGCTGCAATTTTCTCATTTTGGGGGGCGGGCACGTCCCCACCCAGAACCGCTTTTTCTCCGAGATCGGCCTGCCCGCTCTGATCCAGAGCTATGAGGGGGTCATCCTCTCCATCAGCGCCGGCTCGATGAACGCCGCCCAGATCGTCTACGCTCAGCCCGAAGAGCCGGGCGAAGCCGCCGACCCGCAGTACTGCCGCTGGATGGGCGGCCTCGGTCTGACCAGTACCAGCATCTGGCCCCACTACCAGTTCTCGAAGGACAAGGCGGTGGACGGCATCCCCCTGATGGAGATCGCCCTGGCCGACAGCCGGCGCCGGCCCTTCATCGGCCTGCCCGACGGCTCCTATATCCTCTGCGCCGACGGCCACGAGACCCTCTACGGCGAGGGATGGTATTTCAGCAACGGCCGCGTCTCCCTCATCAACGAAGAGGGGGAGGAGCTGCCCCTCTGGTAAAAACGCCATAACAGCAAAAGAGCCCGTATCCGCATCGGATACAGGCTCTTTTTATTTACAGATAGTAGTAGTGCCACCCGTTTTCGGTCTCCATCCGGCCGATCTTGACCCCGAAGGCTTCTTCCAGCGCCCCCGACCGATACACCTGCTCGGGGGTACCCCAGGCGGCCAGACGCCCGCCGGCCAGCAGGGCCACATGGTCGGCCGTCCGCAGGGCCAGGCTCAGCTCGTGGGAGACCAGCCCCACCGCCCGCCCTTCGGCGGCCAGACGCCGGGCGGTGGCCATCACCTCCAGCTGATGCTTGGGGTCCAGCCAGGTGGTGGGCTCGTCCATCAGGATGGCGGGGGCCTGCTGGGCCAGCGCCATGGCCAGATACACCTTCTGCCGCTGCCCGCCCGACAGGGTGTCCATCATTCGGCCGGCCAGCTCCGCCGCGCCGGCGGCTTCCAGCGCGGCGTCGGCGGCGGCATAATCCTCGGGCCGGTACTGCCGTGGAAAGGTCAGATAGGGGAACCGCCCGTGCAGCGCCATCCGCCGCGCCTCGATCCGGGGCACATGGCGGTTCTGCGGCATATAGGCGGCCTTGCGGGCGGCCTCGGCGGGGGCCAGCGTCCGCAGGTCGGCCCCGTCGTAGAGGACCTGCCCGCCCAGCGGGGCCAGCAGCCCCAGCGCCGTCTTGAGCAGGGTGGTCTTGCCGCAGCCGTTCGGCCCCAGCAGGACGGTCACCTCCCCCGGCCGGAAGGCGAAGCTGACATCCTCCACCACCGGCCGGCCGCCGTACCCCGCGCTGAGATGCGCCAGTTCGATCATCTCCGCCTTCCCCCTTTCTGATGCAGCACCAGCCAGAGGAAAAAGGGCCCGCCCCCCAAACTCAGCGCCACCCCCACCGGGATCTCATAGGGGGCAAAGAGGGTGCGGGCGGCGGTGTCGCAGGCCGTCAGCAGGGCCGCGCCCCCAAAGGCGCAGCCGACGACAAGGGGCCGGCTCTCCTCCCCCACCAGGCGGCGGACGAGGTGCGGCACGATCAGCCCCACAAAGCCGATCAGCCCGCCCACGCTGACGGCCGCCCCGGCCAGACCCGCGGCCAGCGCCAGCAGGATCACCCGCATCCGCCCCGCCCGCAGGCCGAGGCTGCGGGCCGTCTCGGTGCCCAGCGCCAGCAGGTCCAGCTCGTTGGTCAGCAGCAGGATGCCGGTCAGGCAGACCGCCCCCACCACCGCCGCCGGGCCCACCCGCGCCAGGGTGACGCTGCCCAGCCCCCCGACCCGGAAGTCGGAGTAGCCGTTCAGCGCGTCGGGCACCAGGGTCACCACCAGGTCCACCGCCGCCGAAAAGACGCTGGACAGGGCCACACCGGTCAGGATCAAGGTCATCCGGGAGGCCCCCGCCCGCTGTGCGACGGCCAGCACCAGCATGGCGCTGCCAAAGGCCCCGGCAAAGGCGGCGATGGGGGTCAGCCCCACCGCCATGGGGGCCAGCGCGCAGCAGAGGGCCACCGCCGCCCCCGCTCCGGCGTTGATGCCGATCACATTCGGGGAGGCCAGGGGGTTGGCCAGCACCGTCTGGATCACCGCGCCGGCCACCGCCAGACAGGCCCCGGCCGCGACGCAGCCGGCCGTCCGCGGCAGCCGGACATATAACACAATGGCCGCCCCCGTTCCCTCGCCCCGGCCGGTCAGGGCGGCCAGCAGCTCGCCGGGCGGCACCGTCACCGCCCCCACGCAGAGGCTGAGCACCCCCGCCAGCAGGGCCAGCGCCGCCGCCCCGGCCAGCACCGCCCGCTTAGACGCCATACAGGATCTCGACCAGCCGGTCGTAGGCTTCGCCCCAGCGGGCATTGGGCTTCAGGTGGTAGAGGTCCTTGTCCATATAGTAGACCTCCCCTTCCTGCACGGCGGTCAGCTGCTGCCAGGCGGGGTTGGAGAGCACCTCCCCCTCCAGCTGCGCCCGGGCCGGCTCGGGGTCCGCCCCCTGCAGCACGATGAAGATCTTGTCCGGGTCGGCCGCCAGAATGGCCTCCATGCTCAGCGTTTCCAGCAGGCTCTGGTCCCCGTCGGCGATGTTGACGCAGCCCAGGTCGGCCAGCATCTCGCCCAGCACGGTGCCGTCGCTCCCCTTCGGCTTGATGACCGAGGCCGCCGCCCGGATATACAGGACCTTTTCGGGTTCCCGCCCGGCCAGGGCTTCGGCCGCCCGGCCGCGGGCCGCCTCGATCTCGGCCGCCACCGCCTCGCCGCAGGTCTCGTAGTTCTCAGGGCAGCCGGTCAGCTCGGTGCAGACCTTCAGCATCCGCAGGTAGTCCTCAAAGGTGTCCACCGAGAAAAAGGCCACATCGATCCCCGCCGCTTCCAGCGCCGGCAGCATCTCCTGGTTGGAGGGGATGTTGGTGGAGGCCAGCACCAGGTCGGGCTGGCTTGCCAGCAGTTCTTCCACGCTCACCCCCATCGCCCCGCCGAGGTTGGCCATCCCGACCGAAAGGTCCAGGTCAAAGTCGGTCCAGGCGTCGGAGGCGGAGGCGGTCAGGGTGTCCTTCCCGCCGGCGGTGCACCAGATATCGGCGTAGCTGCCGGTCAGGGCGGCCACCCGCCGGGGCGCGGCTTCCAGCGCCACCTCCCGGCCCAGATCGTCGGTAAAGGCGTAAGCCGCCGCTTCCGACGCGGCCGGCGGGTCAGACGGCGCCGGCGCGGAGGGCGCCCCCCCGCACCCGGCCAGCAGCAGGACGGACAGCAGCGCGGCCGCGGCCCGGCAAAGGTTGGTTTGTTTCATGCAGATTTGTTCCTTTCAGGCAGTTTGCTTTGTTCAGAACGGCCGCCAGCCGGTGCAGTAGCGGGCGTAATCCCGGTCGGCGTTCTTGACGTAGAGGACCAGCTCCTCCCCGCCCGCCTTGCCGGGGCGGGTGCGGGTCTTGTAGGGCAGGCCGGCCCGGGTCAGGGTCTCGACGGTGCCGTCGAGGTCCTCCTCGCTTTCAAAGGTGTCAAACTCGATCCAGTGGCAGAGAAAAAGCCAGAATTTGATCAGCGGTTCCATACAGGACACTCCTTTCTGTTCTGTGTCATTGTACCACATCCCGGGGCGGTTGTCATCCCGGCGCGGGGCGCTTGTTGTGCACCTTTGCCAAAAAATGCGCCGGATTTTCTCTGTCCGGGCGGCCCGGTTCTCACACTTTCACCATTTTTAGACGGTATACTTCTTTTTGGTATTTTATCTTCCAGAAAGAAGGCTGTTTTCCATGCACACCGCCGCCCGTCTCCGCCGCGCCCTGCCGGCGCTTCTGCTCACCCTGGTCCTGCTCCTCTCCGCCCTGCCCCGGGCGTCCGCCTCCAGTCTCGAGAACCTCTATGGCATCCAGCTGCTCTCCTTCGATCAGGGGCAGATCCTCTCCATCGGCAATCAGGCCCCTGGCAAGTGCAGCCTGTACGCGCTGCGCTACGCCCGCACCATCCTGGACGGCGCCGAGAATTCGGGCGCCGGAATGTGGTCGAACGGCGCGGTCTGGTCGGCGGGCGGCTACAGCGGCTTTGCGGGCAGCCTGTCCGAATGCCTGGACAAGCTCTACAGTGAGCTGAACGCCGGCCGCCCGGTCATCGTCCATCTGCAGAACACCGCGGTCAGCGGGGTGTCCAAGCACCCCAACCGCACCTCGACCGAGGAATACCACCTGACAAGCGCGGGGTGGGATGTGGTCAATTACCCCCACATCTCCACCAGCTCTACTTACGGCCACTGGGTCTGCGTGGTGGGCTATGACGCCGCCGCCGACCCCGAAGCCCTCTCCGAGAGCGACTTTTTTGCCCTCGACCCGGCCCGCGTCTCGGCCGACGGCACCCTCGCCCTCACCCGCCTCTTGGCCGGCACCCTCTGGACCGACAACAGCCCCCTGAAAGTGGCAGGGTAACAAAACCTTCAGGCAATCAAAAAGTCCCGTCCAGCCGACATGTGCGGATGGACGGGACACATACAGGACAGCGAAGCTGAGCCGCTGCCAGTGGCAGAAACAGGCGAAGCGGAGCTGGGGCCGCCGTCCAAATTTACGAGCACGCTGTGACGTGCGACGGAAATTTGGGCAACGGCAACCTTTGCCGCTGAGAGTGTGCGAGGCCGCAAGGCCGAGTGCGCGGTTCAGCGGCAAATTTTGTCCCCAGGGACTGCGCAGCCGAGCCGCTGCCTGCGGCAGAAACAGGCAAGGCGGAGCAGGGGCAGCGGTCTGAATTTGCAAGCGGGCTATTGCCCGCGCTGCAAATTCAGGGAACTGCAACCAAATGAGGGGGAAGGAATTTCTGTCGCGCGACTGCGCGCAGAAATGGGTTCCCCCTAAAGCGAAGCATTAGTACCCCCGCACCGAAAAGCCTCGCGCCCAGGGGTCGGGCTCCATCTCCTGTGAGCGGATGCCGGTGATCTGGATGTATCCCCCGGCGGCGATCATATCAAACATCCGGGCAAAGAGGGCGGGGTCGCCCTGCACTTCCAGGGTGACGGTGCCGTCGTCCTCGTTCTGCACCCAGCCGGCAAGACCTAGCTGTCCGGCGGCGTAGCGGGCGCGGTAGCGGAAGCCCACCCCCTGCACCCGGCCCGACACCACATACCGGCGGCGGACCGTCCCGGCGGGCAGGGCGGGCGGGGTGCGGTCTTTGTCTTTCAGAAAGTTGAACATCCTGTTTCACCCCCAGCTTGATTTTACGGGGAAGGCGCTCCCCTCACAGCTCCTGATAGGCGTCCATCATGGCCGGGATGAACTGCTTTTTCCGGCTGATGACCCCCGGCAGCACCCAGCCGCCGTCGGCCTCCGGCTCCCGGTCAAAGGCGGCGCGCAGCATCTCGGGCGCGTGCCGCCCGGTGCAGATGACCACGCTCTCTCTGCGGGGCACCTCGGTCAGGAGCATATACAGGTCCTCGACGTTCTGCTTGCGGCGCGCCTCTTCGAGGTAGGGCATCAGCAGCGTTTGGGCGGCCTGCAGGTTCTTGTGGGTCATGTAGCTGCCCTGCGCCACGCCAAAGCGCAGGTCGCCGCACATGAACACCTTGAAATCCTGCAAAAAGACCTCCTCGGGGGTCTTGCCGTCCAGCTTTTCGCCGGCCTCGAACATCTCGGCGGCAAATTCCTCCACATCCACCCCGGCAATGGTGGCCAGCCGGCGGGCGGTCTTTTCGTCCAGCGGGGTGCAGGTGGGGCTGCGGAACATCAGGGTGTCGGACAGGATGGCCGCCAGCATCAGCCCGGCGATCTGGGGGCGGATCTCCACCCCCTGCTCGTCATACATCTGGGTGACGATGGTGGCGGTGCAGCCCACCGGCTGATTGCGGAAATAGACCGGGCCGGCAGTCTCCAGGCTGCCGATCCGGTGGTGGTCGATGATCTCCAGGATCTCGGCCTGGTCAAAGCCCTCCACCGCCTGGGTGGCCTCGTTGTGGTCCACCAGGATGATCCGGCGCTTGCGCAGGTTGATGATATTGCGGCGGCTGACCATGCCGCAGTACTTGCCCTCCTCGTCTAGGATCGGGAAATACCGGTGCCGGGTCTTGGCCATGACCCGGGTCACGTCGGCCACCGGGGTCACCCGGGTGAACTTGAGGATGTTCTGGGTGGTCATATAGTAGGAGATGGGGGCGCACTGGCTGATGAGCTTGCCGGCCGCATAGGTGTCAAAGGGCACCGTCATGATGTCGACGCCGGTCTCGGCGGCGATCCGGCTGATGGTCCTGCCCACCTTGGAGTCGTTGCAGACGATGATGAGGGACGCCTCCCGCTCGATGGCGCACAGCTGGCTCTCGTAGCGGTTGGTCAGGATGACGATGTCCCCCTTTTCGACGGCGCTCTCCAGCATTTCGGGGGTGGCGGTGCCGATGTGGACGTTGCCGGCGGTGCAGACCCCGTCCGCGCTGCCCACCACCATCTCGCCCCCGAGGGTCTCGAGGATGTTCTTGTAGGTGGTGTGGGTCTTGGCCAGGACGGCGGTGTCGAACACGTCCATGTTGGCGGTGGCCACGTCCTTCACCGTGATGACTCCCAGCAGGTCGTTCTCGGGGCTGACCACCGGCAGGGTGTCGACGTCCCGGTCCCGCATGATCTCCCAGGCGCGGCGCAGGCTGATGGACCCGTCCACCCCCTCCATCTCGCGGTAATCGACGTCGCGGATCTTGGGGTTGACGTCGGTGCACATCCGGGGCGGCTCCACCCCGAACTTTTTCAGGACGAACTCGGTCTCCTGGTTCATCTTGCCGGCGCGGCGGGGCTCGCAGATCAGGTCGCTGGTCTTATTTTTCAGCTCCGCATAGGCGATGGCGGAGCAGATGGAATCGGTATCCGGGTTGCGGTGGCCGATCACCACCACTTTGTGGGCTTCTTTGGGCATCTTGCATCTACCTCCGTTGGTTTCTGCCGCCGCGCCCGCCCCCTGCACGGGCGTTTTCCTGCACGGCGCGGCCGTCCTTTTCTTCTTTATTATTGTAGCATATCCGCCCCCGGGGGTAAATAGGCCCGGCCCGGAAAACTGCACAGAATTCAGACCAAAATTTCATTTCCTGCCACCTTGCATCGGCCTTTCCTTTGTGCTATAGTATGCCGTGGTATACAACGAACATGGCAGCGGGGACACCCCGCAGGGAGGAAGCATTCAAGCTCTATGACACAAACCGCACAATCCCGGCCCATCTTTACCCGGCAGCAGCTGATCGCGCTGCTACTGCCCCTGGTGGCGGAGCAGGCCCTCAGCGTCACCATCGGCCTGGCCGACACCCTGATGGTCTCCTCGGTGGGCGAAGCCGCCGTCTCGGGCGTCAGCCTGGTGGACACCTTCAACACCCTGATGATCCAGATCATGGCCGCCCTCGCCACCGGCGGCGCGGTGGTCACCAGCCAGTACATCGGCCACCAGGAGCCCAAAAACGCCAAGGCCACCGCCGGCCAGATCATGCTGGTGATGGTCGCCTTCAGCTGCACCGTCGCGCTGGTGGTCCTGTTCGGGCGGCACCTGATCCTGCGCGCCGTCTTCGGCGCCATCGACGACGACGTCATGGCCTACGCCGAGACCTATTTCCTGATGTCGGCCCTCAGCTATCCCTTCATCGGGATGTACAACGCGGGGGCGGCCCTCTTCCGGGCGCAGGGCAACAGCAAGATCAGTATGCTGTCCAGCCTGGTGATGAACGTGCTGAACATCGGCGGCAACGCCATCTTCATCTACGGCTGCGGCATGGAGGTGTTCGGCGCGGCCCTTGCCACCCTGCTCTCCCGCATCATCGCCTGCACGGCGGTCCTCTATCTGCTGCAGCGGCCCAGCTGCATGCTGCGGGTGGACAGCGCCCGGAGCCTGCAGCCCGACCGCAAGCTGATCCGCCGCATCCTGGTCATCGGCATCCCCAACGCCATCGAAAACGGGATGTTCCAGATCGGCAAGCTGTCGGTCTCTAGCCTGACCAGCACCCTGGGCACCGCGGCCATCGCGGCCAACGCGGTGGCCAACAATACCACCACCCTGCTCAACATCCCGGCCAACGCCGTCGGCATGGGCGCCCTGACAGTGCTGGGCCAGTGCCTGGGCGCCGGCGACAAAAAGCAGGCCAAACGCTACGGCGGCCTGATGATGGGCCTGGCCTACGCCGGCGCCTGGATCATGAACCTGGCGGCCTTCTTCGGCGGCAACCGGTTCATGCTGCAGTTCTTCAACCTCTCCCCCGAGGCCACCGGCCTGGCGCTTGAGGTCATGGTCTGGTTCAACATCATCTCTCTGTTCATCTGGCCCTCCAGCTTCACCCTGCCCAACATCCTGCGCGCCGCCGGCGACGCCCGCTACACCATGGTGGTCAGCATCAGCTCGATGTGGCTGTTTCGGGTGGCGCTGTGCTACCTGCTGGTGGGCCATTTCGGCGGCGGCCTGCTGGCCATCTGGACCGGCATGTTCGTCGACTGGGCCTTCCGCTCCCTCTTCTTCGTCATCCGCTTCTTCAGCGGCAAATGGATGGACAA
>DXHQ01000126.1 GCA_019113345.1 Candidatus Faecalibacterium intestinigallinarum | reverse complement strand
CGCCACCAGTATCACGAGGAACGTGCCCCCGATGACCGCCGCCGGCAGCCAGACCGGGCACAGCACCCACACCCAGGACCAGGCGACCAGCCCCGCGGCTTTCAGCACGATGAAGATCAGGGTCAGCGTTGCAATCAATCCCATGGCGGCATCCTCCGGTATACAGTCGTTGTGGCTTTATGATAGCAGATTTCGCCGCGGGATGCAAGGCATCAGCCACCCAGCTGCCCCCGCAGTGTCTCATAGATGGCCCGGGTGGCGGCCTGGTCCGGGCCGTTGAGGAGGATGGTCCGGCCGGACGCGGTGGTCAGGCGGACGCAGTCCCCGCAGGAGCGGTAAGTGTAGCGGGTATAGTCGCCGTAGGCGTCGTTGGAAAAATGCCCGAAGCCCACCCGCAGGTTGCCGAGGCCATAAGTGCGGACGCCGCCGTCCGGGACGGCTTCGGCGGGCAGGTAGTCCACCGCGGCGATGTCGCTGTAAGGGACGGTCAGGTCCTCCCAACCGGAGGCCGCGACGGTGAAGGAGCTTTCCCCGTACCGCACCTCGGCGCTGCCCATCAGGAGGGTCCAGACGGCGAACACCGCCACCCCCGCGACGATCAGCCGCGCGGCCCATCTCTGCGCCGGCGGGATCGGGGGCCGGGCCGTCCGCTCCGCCGCGGGCTGCACCTTATCATAATGATAGGAATAGGCTATGGGCAGCGCCATGATGACCAGCAGCACCGCCGGAAAGACCACCCCCATGGCCTGCACCGGCAGCAGAGCCCCCGCCAGGCAGGCAAAACCGCCCGCCACCCAGACCTTGCCGCCAAAGCGGTGGGTGGCGTTCCAGTTGGCCTCGTTTTCCAAGGTCCACTTGACCCGGATGCCCATAAAGCTGTTCTGGCGGAACTTGGGCATATAGTTGCCCAGCAGGATGAACAGCAGCCCGAAGCCCAGGGCCATCAGGCTGCTGAGGGCGCCGGCGCTCCGCACGCCCCGCTCCAGCATCACCGTCGCCCCGCCGGTCAGCAGCGATACAAACGGCATCACCCAGAAGATCAGCCCGATGGCTTTCCGGCTCTGGTTTTCCCGGTTGCGCCGGTCGGCAAAGACGATCAGCAGCACCAGCCAGTGGGCCGCCAGCAGGGCGGCCGCCTCCCACGCCAGCCGCCAGCCGGCCAGTGCCGGCAGCAGCGTCACCAGCGACGAGAGGATCAGCTTGCCTTTATGTTCCGTGAGGATCTTTTTCATCTCCCGACTCCCCTTTCAGTTCGGCGATCCAGAGCAGCACTTCCTCCAAAACCGAGGCGTTCAGCTCATAGAAAATATATTTGCCCTCCCGCTCATCGCGGATGAGGTCGGCCTCCTTCAGCACCGACAGGTGCCGCGAGATGGACGCCGCCGTCACCGGGAAGTGCGCCGAGATCTCCCCGGCAGACAGCCGGCCGTTTTTCAGCAGGTTCAAGATCTCCCGCCGGATCGGGTCGGCCAGCGCCCGCAGTGTCTGTTGCAAGCTCAAGGTGCTCCCACATCCTTTCTGTCCCATATGCTTAACAATTAGCCTAATCGTTAAACATATGATAGCACAAAGCCCCCGCCCTGTCAAGGCCCGCCCGGCGCAAAAAAGCTGCGCCTGCCTGTTGACAAACGCTCCCGCTTTGCCTATAATAGCCGTGATACGAAACGGCTGTGAAGAGAAGAGTACGCGCTTTTTTGCGCCTTGCAGAGAGCCCGCGGCGGTGGAACCGGGCAGGCAGGGAGCGCGGAAGATGGCCTCGGAGCCGCGCAGGCGAAGGCTTTTGACGCCCAGCCCGCGCCGGGTGCGCCCGTTACCGCGCCCAGGCTGCGCCGCGTTTTGCGCGCAGCCCGCAAGGCTGCGCCCCGCGAGGGGCCGGCGAACCAAGGTGGTACCACGGAAGCTTTCGGCTCCCGTCCTTGCAGGGGCATCGGCCCGGCAGGGGCGGGAGCTTTTCGCTTCTCTTCCGCACACAAGATCAAAGGGAGGAAACCATTCACCATGTCTGAACAGAAAAAGTTCTACATCACCACCCCCATCTACTACCCCAGCGACAAGCTGCACATCGGCCACAGCTACACCACCGTGGCCTGCGACGCGCTGGCCCGCTTCAAGCGCAAGCAGGGGTACGACGTGATGTTCCTGACCGGCACCGACGAGCACGGCCAGAAGATCGAGGACAAGGCCGCCGCCGCCGGCATGCAGCCCAAGGAGTACGTCGACCGCATCGTCGCCACCGTCAAAGACCTGTGGAAGCTGCTGAACGTCAGCTACGACCGCTTCATCCGCACCACCGACAGCTACCATGTGGAGAGCTGCCAGAAGATCTTCCAGAAGCTGTACGAGCAGGGCGACATCTACAAGGGCGAGTACGTCGGCCACTACTGCAAGCCCTGCGAGAGCTTCTGGACCGACAGCCAGCTGGTGGACGGCAAGTGCCCCGACTGCGGGCGGGAGGTCTACGACGCCCACGAGGAGGCCTACTTCTTCCGCACCGGCAAGTACGCCGACCGCCTGCTCAAG
>DXHQ01000125.1 GCA_019113345.1 Candidatus Faecalibacterium intestinigallinarum | reverse complement strand
AGGAGGGCGGGCGGCGGCGCCAGATAGGAGTCCACCGAGTTGAGGGTCAGCACCCCCACCCGCTGTTCGGGCGAGAGCTTTTTCACCCGGCTGAGGATGCCGTGGTTGAAAGAGGTGACGATGATCTTGTCGGCAAGGCCCGAGCTCTCCACTTCTTCGAGGATGCGCTCGGCATAGGCGTCCTGGTCGCTGCCGGCGTTGGCGCCGAGGGGGGACTTGAACTCGACCTGGATGGTGTTTACCCCGCTGCAGGCTTCCAGCGCCTCGGCAAAGGTGGGGATCTTCTCGCCGGCCCAGCGGGGGCCTTTCCAGCTGCCGAAGTCGAGGGCGCGCAGCTCGTCGAGGGTGCACCAGGGGATGACCTTGTTCTGGTCGGCATGCAGGTCGGTGATATATTCGTGATGGACCACCAGATGGCCGTCCGCGGTGAGCAGGGTGTCGAACTCGATGCCGTCCACCCCCATCGCGGAGGCCAGCCGGAAGGCGGCCAGGGTGTTTTCGGGCGCAAGGTGGGACGCGCCGCGGTGTGCGATGATGTTGGGCCTCACGGTAGTTTCTCCTGTTTTTGACGTTCGGTCTACCAGTATAGCGGCCCGGCGGCGAATTGGCAAGGCTTTTCACAAAAAATTTCCGGCGCGTTCAAAAAGCAGCGAAATGCGGTCCCATCAAAACGTCCCATCCGGCCGGCATGTACGGGCGGATGGGACACATACAGGGAAATTGACCGACGGGAGTGTGCGAGCCGCTTTGCGGCGAGTGCGCGGTTCAGCAGAAAAGCCCTCCGGCGGTCGACGGAGGGCTTTTCTGCTATGTGGCTAGGAGGTTAGAGCAATATCTCAGGAGTTTGAAATGTGGAAAGCGTGAGAAGATCACTTGCCGGCGCGGCGGGCCTTCAGGGTCTCGACGTTGCCGTCGACCACCTTCTTGCTCAGGGGGTAGACGAAGACCAGGACCAGAGCGATGACGGTGAAGCCGATGATGGGGGCCAGGCAGGCGATGTTGTAGATGCCGCTTAGGACGGCGGGGTCCTGCTGGGTGGAGGCAGAGTAACCGATCATGCCCAGCAGCGCGCCCACCAGACCGGCCGAGAAGGCCTGGCCGAGTTTGCGGGCGAAGGAGTAGACCGAGTAGATGGTGCCGTCCTCGCGGACGCCGTTCTTGACCTCGTTGTCGTCGATGACGTCGGTGATCATGGCCCAGACAATGGTGTTGAACAGGCCCAGACCGGCGTAAGCGACGGTATAGAAGCCCAGGTAGACCCAGCCGCTCTCAGGATGCAGGATGAAGCAGACCAGATAGACGGCGGCGCCGAAGAGAGAGCCGGCGATGGCAGTCTCCTTCTTGCCGATCTTGGAGGCCAGCATGGTAGCCAGCGGGGCCACGATGACCAGCGAGACGATGGACGAGCACATGGCGACCGCGGACTGGGCGGCGGTGTTCTTGAAGTAGTAGGGGAAGATGTAGGGGTTCATGCCGGTCATGGTGAGCATGGTCAGCAGCAGGCAGAGGGCCGCCAGAATGATGCCCAGCAGAGAACGGCTGGTGAAGATGCGCTTGAGCAGAGCCACCGGCTCGAACTTTTCGGTCTTGGCGGGGATGACGACGCGCTCGGTGGTCAGGTTGAAGCAGAGGATGTAGCAGATGACGGCGCAGACGCTGAACAGGCCGGCCATCATAATCATACGGCTGCCGCTGAGCTGAGGAACGCCGTTGACGGTCTCATAGGCCAGCAGCGGGGTGGCGGTGCCGATGACCAGGTTGGCCAGGGTGGCGCCGATGCTGCGGAAGGTGGACAGTTGGGTGCGGTCGTTGGCCTCGGGCGAAATGGCGGAAGCCATCGAGCCGTAGGGGATGTTGATGGAGGTGTAGAAGATGGAGCCCCACAGCAGGTAGGTGACGAACATCCACACGACCTTGAAAGCCATGGGCATCCCGGCGAACTCGGACTGATAGATCAGGAAGGAGGCAATGGCCACCGGCCCGCACATCCGCTTGATCCAGGGGCGGAAACGGCCGTCCTTGGTGGGTTTGGCGTGGTCCACGATCTGGCCCATCGCCACGTCGGTGAAGGCGTCCACAAAGCGGGCCACCATCATCAGCAGGCCGACGATCGCCGAGGGCACGCCCATGATGTCGGTGTAAAAGACCATCATGAAGCTGGAGGACAGCATGAAGGTGAAATCGTTGCCGAAGTCACCGAACATATAGCCGAGTTTATCCCTCATGCCAAAGGGACGCACGGCAGTTCCGGTGTTTGCCATAAATGATTACTCCTTTTCTGGCTGGGGGCCTGCCCGCGGGGGGACCGCCTGCCCCTGGGAAGGGAAGGCCCGGGTTGGTATGCTTTGCACAATCCCAACTGTACAAAGTGACGGAATACTGGTTACCGTGTAATGTAGTATATCACACCCTGCGTTCAAAAATTAGAAATATTTTGTGTTGTATCCCTACATTTTAATGGTCCCGCACCGTCCAAATGGATGAAAATAAAGACCCGTTTTTGTGCATATTGTGCAGCAAAAGCGGCGGGAGAAGAAAACGACGGGACTGTCTTGTGGGGATGGGATAAATATGTTATAATAAAGCCATGAAAGGAGTGAGCAGGATGCCGCGCATTATCCCGATCCGCGATCTGAAAGACACGGCCGCGATCTCAAAACTTTGCAACGAATCGCAGGAGCCGGTCTACATCACCAAAAATGGCTACGGCGATATGGTGATTATGAGCATGAAAGCCTACGAAGAAAAACTGGAGCTTCTGGACGTCTATACAAAACTGGAACAGGCGGAGCGGCAGCTCGAGGCGGGCGAAACTGTGGACCCCCGCGCCTCGCTCCAAAAACTGAGGGCCAAATATGGGATATAAAATCATAGAGACCCGCCTTGCGTCAGAGGATTTGGACCGAATTCTGGAGTATATCGCAGTTACGCTTGAAAATCCGCTGGCAGCAGCGTCTTTTGCAGACAACGTTGCAAGTTGTTATGACCGCCTGGAACAAACGCCGCTGATGTATGAAGCTTGCCGCGATATGCGCCTTCGGGCGATGGGGTATCGCAAAGCGGTGATCCAACAGTATATTCTGATTTACAAAGTGGACGAAAGAATGAAAGTCGTTTCCATTTTGCGTTTCTTCCACGGCAGCCAGCAGTATACCCGGTTTTTATAAAACAACGCAAAACACCCGCCAATCGTTGTGACTGGCGGGTGTTCTTTTGATTGCGGTATTGTGCTCAGTAGTGCAGCTTGTCTGCGGTCAAAGCCTCCAGCACCGGCAGCATGGCGGCGGCCTCGGCGCGGGCGGCGGGCAGGTCCATGTCGCGGTAGTTGCCGCACTCGGCCGCACTTGCACCGGGAATGGCCCCTTCATAGCCTGCCATGAAGCGGAAGGACTCCACCGTCAGCGCCAGCGCCTCGGCCGGGGAGAGGCCCCTCGTCAGCAGGTAGAAGCCGGTGCGGCAGCCCATCGGGCCGACGTAGACGACCCCGGCGCTCCAGCGGCTGTTGCGGGCGTAGGTGGCGAAGAGGTGCTCCAGGGTGTGGGCCGCCCCGGTGGACAGGTAATCCCCCTGGTTGGGACGCTTCATCCGGATGTCCCAGGTCAGGACGTCGCCGTCCTGGCGGCTGAGGTACATCCCGCGCTGCAGGGTGGTGTGGTCGACGCAGAAGCTGGCGATGCGCTCCATTTCCATGCCGGCCGCCTTACATCTGGGTCTGCAGGGACTGGACACTGCCGTGGGCGCAGTCCACCGCGATGTCCAGGCCGTCGCGGATGTGGCTGGTGGCGCCCTGCGCGCCCACGATGGCGGGCTTGAGCAGGGCCTTGGCCACGATGGCGGCATGGCTGTTCAGGCCGGGCTCCTCGACGACGAGGGCGGCGGCCTCACGGATGTAGGCCATCATGCTGTTGTTGGTGGAGGGCAGGACCAGGATCATGCCGGGCTTGAAGCGGGCCTTGATCTCGTCGATGCTGCGGCAGACGCAGGCCTTGCCGGTGGCGCTGGCGTTGTCGGCATCCTCGCGGCCGACGCCGACGCCCGAGGCCAGGCAGTTGCCCACCATGTGGATCTTGACCATGTTGGTGGTGCCGCTGACGCCGACCGGCACGCCGGCGGTGACGACGGCCAGCTCGCCGTTGTGGATGTAGCCGTACTTCTCGGCCAGGCTGGTCGAGACTTCGATCAGTTCGTCGGTGCTGTGGGCCAGCGGCATCAGCAGCGGGGTGATGCCCCAGGACAGGGCCAGCTGACGCTGGACCTGCGGCCGCATGACAAAGGCGATGATGGGCTGCTCGGGGCGGTATTTGCTCAGCAGGCGGGCGGTGTTGCCCGACTCGGAGACGGTGACGATGGCCGAGGCGTTGACGTCCTGGGCGGTCAGGCAGGCGGCGTGGGCGGTGGCGTCGCTGACCGAGGTGGTGCCGGCGATCTTCATCCGGCTCAGCCGGTGGCTCTGGTAGTGGGCGTCGGCCTCGGTGCGCTCGGCGATCAGGGCCATGGTCTTGAGGGCCTCGACGGGGTAAGCGCCGGCGGCCGTCTCGCCCGACAGCATGATGGCCGAGGTGCCGTCATAGATGGCGTTGGCCACGTCCGAGATCTCGGCACGGGTGGGCCGGGGGTTGGAGATCATGCTGTCCAGCATCTGGGTGGCGGTGACGATGGGCTTGCCGAAGGAGTAGGAGCGGTCGATGATGGACTTCTGGATGCTGGGCAGCTCGGAGAAGTCGATCTCGACGCCCAGGTCGCCGCGGGCGACCATGACCGCGTCGGCGGCCGAGAGGATGCTGTCGATGTTCTCGACGCCCTCGGGGTTCTCGATCTTGGCCACGATGCGGATCTTGGAGTCGTACATATTCAGCAGGTTGCGGATCTCATACACGTCCTGCGCGGTGCGCACGAAGGAAGCCGCGATGAAATCAAAGCCCTGCTCGATGCCGAAGATGATGTCGTCCCGGTCGCGCTGGCTCATGTAGGGCATGGACAGGTGGACGCCGGGCACGTTGACGCCCTTCTTGTTCTTGATCTTGCCGTTGTTCAGGACGGTGCAGACGATGTCGGTGTCGGTGACCTCCTTGATGGACAGCTTGATCAGGCCGTCGTCCAGCATGATGCTGCCGCCGGCCTTGACGTCGTGGGGCAGGTCCTTATAGGTGATGGAGACGATGTCCTTGGAGCCCTCGACGTCGCGGGTGGTGAGGGTGAAGGTCTGGCCGGCTTCCAGCAGCTCGGAGCCGTTCTTGAACTCCTTGAGGCGGATCTCGGGGCCCTTGGTGTCCAGCAGGGCGGCGACGGGCTGGTCCAGCTCCTCGCGGAGGGCCTTCAGGGCGTCGAGACGGGCCTTGTGCTCCTCATGGGAGCCGTGGGAAAAGTTGAAGCGGGCGACGTTCATCCCGTTTTCGACCAGCGCCCGCAGCACGCCTTCCTTGTCGGTGGCGGGGCCGAGGGTGCAGATGATTTTTGTTTTGCGCATATGCGGTACCTCCTGGCAAACCTTGTGCCGTATCTGTCTGATCTTGTTTTTGGGGCTCACATATCCTTATTATAACTTGATGGATACAAATGGGCAAGCGGTTTTTGCAAATTCCCGGCCGGGGGTCAGGCCCGCAGCTCCTCCCAAGCGCTGCGGCCGTCGAGGGAGGAAGCGTCCACCCCGAGGTAGTCGCAGACGGTCCGGGCGATGGCGGCAAAGCCGAGGCGGGTGCCGAGGCTGCCGGGCCGGATATGCCTGCCGTAGACCAGCCAGGGCACATACTCCCGGGTGTGGTCGGTGGTCTTGCTGTAGGAGGGGTCGCAGCCATGGTCGGCGGTGACCATCAGGATATCGTCCTCCCGCATCCCGGGCAGGAAACCGGTCAGGAAGCGGTCGAACTCGGTGGCGGCGGCGGCGTAGCCGGCCACGTCGCGGCGGTGGCCATAGAGCATATCGAAGTCGACCAGGTTGACAAAGGCCAGCCCCTCAAAGTCGCGGCTCTGCAGCGCCTGGGTGAAGGCGATGCCGTTGGTGTTGCCGGTGGTCTTGATCTTTTCGGTGACGCCCTGGCCGTCAAAGATATCGTAAATTTTGCCCACCGCGATGACGTCCTTGCCGGCCGCCTTGAGCAGGTCCAGCATGGTGGCGCGGGGCGGCTTGAGGCTGAGGTCGTGGCGGTTGGCCGTCCGCTTGAAGTTGGCGGCGCAGTCCCCCACAAAGGGCCGCGCGATGACCCGCCCCACCCCGTAGGGGCCGGTCAGCATCTCGCGGGCGATCTCGCAGATGCGGTACAGCTCGGGCACCGGCACCAGCGCCTCGTTGGCCGCCACCTGAAAGACGCTGTCGGCGCTGGTGTAGACGATGAGGGCGTTTTGGGCCATGGCCTGCTCGCCGTAGTCCTTGAGCACCTCGGTGCCGGAGTAGGGCTTATTGCACAGCACCTTGTAGCCGGTTTTGGCCTCAAAGGCGGCGATCAGCTCGGGCGGGAAGCCCTCCGGGAAGGTGGGCAGCGGCTGCGGGCTGACCACGCCCGCGATCTCCCAGTGGCCGATGGTGGTGTCCTTGCCCATGCTCTGCTCCTGCA
The DNA here is from genome assembly GCA_019113345.1 of Candidatus Faecalibacterium intestinigallinarum. Lineage (GTDB taxonomy): Bacteria > Bacillota > Clostridia > Oscillospirales > Ruminococcaceae > Faecalibacterium > Faecalibacterium intestinigallinarum. The sequence continues at coordinate 3,149 of DXHQ01000125.1, read as the reverse complement.
GGCGGGCGTAGGCGGCGATGGGCGCCGGGTCGGGCGTGCCGGCCGTCACCCCGTCGATGTTGAACAGGCCCATCCGGCCCAGGTTGGGGCAGCTGAACGCCGGATGGCCCGCAATGGCGCCGAGGGTGTTGGTCCCCTCGTCGCCAAAGGCGGCCGCGTCCGGCTCGGCCCCGATGCCGAAGCTGTCCAGCACGATCAAAAATACACGTTTTGCCATACTTTTGTCCTTTCTTTCTGCGCCCGTGGCCGCTACCGCCGCCGGGGCTGCTGTTAGGGATAGTATAGCATATTTTGACAGGGAGAGGAAGGGGCTTACATCCCGTCCTCGATGGCGCGGCAGAGGGCGGCAAGGTCGCTGCCGGCCAGCAGCTCGAAGCGGACGGTGCCGAGGCCGGACAGCCAGAGCTGAAGCTCGCCGTCCAGGTCGGCCAGGCCGGCCGACTCGACGGCGTAGGCCTGCACCCGGCGGTAGGGCAGGACGGTGTAGGCCTTTTTCATCCCGGTCACTCCCTGTACGTTGACGGCGATGATCTTGCGGGTGGTAAAGACCACGCCGTCGCGGACGCTCTGGAAGGTCTGCAGGATCTCTTCGCCCGGGCAGAGCAGGGGCTCGACCAGGCGGTTCAGCTTGGAGTCGCGGACGGGGCGGAGCTTGAGATAGCTGGGGTTTTCAAAGTCGATCATGGGTGTACCTCTTTCGTTTGGTTTGATCGGTGAGCAGGGCCAGGGCCTGCCGGTAGTCCCGGCGGCGCAGGCCGCGGCGGCCGTCCACCAGCACCAGGCGGGGCCGCAGAGCGGGCGCGGCGGCAAACTCGTCGGCGCGGTCGTCCAGGATGGCGCAGGGCCTGCCGGGGTGGCCGGCCAGCCAGGCCGCGATCTCCTCCCCCTTGCTGACGCCGAGGATGGGGGCGATGCCGGCCACCGGCGCGCCGTGGGCCGCCAGACAGGCGTAGAGGTTGTGCAGGATGCGGCCGGTGAGCGGGTCGCCGTCCTCCAGGCTGTACCGCCAGGAGGAGGACAGCACCACCTGCGCGCCGGTGCGGCGGACCAGCCGCCCCAGCCAGAACAGGGCGATGGGGTCGAAGCACTGGCGATCCATCGGGCGGCGGAGCAGCCAGTCCAGCCGGACGCTGAGCGGGGTGCAGAGCACGCCGTCCACGTCGAGGAAGAGGACGGGTTCGGACATGGGGGCAGCCTCCTTTCCACCCTATGATAGCACACCGCGGGGCGGGGGGCAAGGCGTATCCGCCGCCGGTCTGGCGGGATGAAAGCCCCGAATGTTCACGGCACGCTGAAAAGGGGACGGCGTGCTGGCCACCCTCGAGACCCTGTTCGGCTGAAAACGCCGCCAACTGCCGATTGACGAAACGCCCCGGACGCGGTATACTATACAGAGCCGCCGGGGTGTTGCGCAGTTGGTAGCGCGCCTGCTTTGGGAGCAGGAGGCCGCGAGTTCGAGTCTCGCCACTCCGATTTTGCTATAAAGCCGCATGAATGCTTGAAAAATCAAGTGTTCATGCGGTTTCTTTCGTTTTTGCGGCTCTCTTGCATCACCACGAACGACCGTGAAAACGCAGAAAAATCCATTGAAAAAGTCTGCAAAAAGTCGGCAGGCAAAACGAAAAGCCCCTGTGTCACACCGTCAAGGTGCAACGCAGGGGCTTTCGTGTTTTATTTTATAGATCTGAAAGTATTTGCCTGCTTTACCCTTGCACAGAAGAACTTGCAGGCTGTTCCTCTTGTCTTTGCGATATAGACTCCGCCACACTGGCCGCAACGGACGAGGGCACACCATCCATCTCGCTGGATGCGCTCTGTGTCGTTACAGTGCTAGAAGCCTCATCTGCTGTTGTTGTTTTAACTCCTCCGGTAATAAAGAACAGAATTGTGAAAATCACTAAAAGGACAACCAGCACAATATCTATAATACAAATCAACTGATACCGCTTGAAAATCCTTGAAAGACAACCGTCTTTTTCTTTACAAGACGAATTCACTTCACAGCTGACGCAATCCCGGTTGCCACATCCAGAAATCGGGTTACCTGAGATCTTGCTGGCCACATAGAGGAACACAAAAATGGTATTAAACAGGATAAACCCGACGATCAAGGACACAATCGCTACAGCCGGAACACCATACCGCAGGCTGTCAAATGCACTGCCCAAAAGAGAGAAACCGCCAAAGAACGCCATTGCAATACCAGTGAAGATGCTCAATACCGTAATGGTTTGGGCGGATGATTCTTTCCGGGAATCTTCAATCTCACCTTTGAGTTTGTTCAAGTCGCGAAGGACTGTTTTCGCTTCGTTTAGGTTTTTTGTCACGCCAAGTTTCAAGGAACTTTGGACGCCTGCACGAGCCTTTTCCAACAAAACATAGTCAGCTAGTTTTGTTACTCGCTCCAACCCCTTTTTGTCCTTGGGGTATTTTCTTTTGTATGCTACCATGATCTGATTGAAATTATACTCAAGATAATCCAAATCCGAATCATCCGTAGCATCACGATGCATCCAACTGTATGTAGAACTGTAGAGGTTGTAATGACCTGAATTGTAATAATCATTCAATTGCTCTGCATATTGTTCTGCTGTTTTATCATCCATCCGATCTGCAAGAGCAATCTTCTTGATTAACGAACTGAGCCGGTTTGATGCGTCCTGAAAAGAGCTTTCCTTAGATATTAATGGATCCATTGTTTTTCAGACTGTCCTTTGAGATAACACAGTTGGCATTCGGGATAAATGCGCTGCGCCATGGAGCGGTTTCATGGGACTTATCCACCAGCTCCCAAGGACCATACGGAATGGTCCTATCCACAACGTCAGCAATGCATTGTGAGATGTCTCTGTTGATCGGCACCTGATTGTCGACCACATCAGGATCATCCTCGCTGATGGGATTGGCAATGTAGGCACAGAAAGCATTATAGACATCCCGGACAACCGGACCATGCCGCCATGCCTCAATATCATCCCCAAATGCAGGAACACCATTCTTTTGCAAACATTCGACTTGTATGTAGTAAAGAACTTTTTGCAGCTTTAAGTTTGTGATAGATTGACCTTTCAAATGATACTGTCGCACTACTTCGGCTGCAATTTGCATAGCAGTATATGCCATAGTATCGACTCCTTTTGATTTTTTTA
>DXHQ01000124.1 GCA_019113345.1 Candidatus Faecalibacterium intestinigallinarum | reverse complement strand
TTCGCCTCTCTGCCGGACGGCTTTGACGCCGCTTCGGACTTTGCGGCCGTCCTGCCCCCGGCGGGGGCCGTCCAGTATATCCCCATCGCCGGCACGGCGGGCAAAACGGCCGTCGCCCGGCTGACCGCCGGCATCCTGACCGCCGCCGGCTTTGCCGCCGGGCTGTACTGCGCGGGGGCGGGGCCCCTGTCGGAGCGGATCACCCTGGACGGACATCCGCTGGCCGCTAACCCTGCGGCCGCCGCGGCCTATGCCGCCGCTGCGGGCCGCATCCTGGAAGAAACGCTGCTGAACCGCCCGGCCGCCGAGCTGGCCGCCGCCTGCGCCTGCTTTGAGGCGGCAGGCTGCCGCTTTGCCGTCATCGAGACGGCGGACGGGGCGCTGGCTTCGGCCCTGCCGGCCGTGCCCGCCTGCGCCGTCACCCACATCGGGCCCGACGGCTCGGGCCGCAGCATCGAGCGGCTGGCCCATGACGCGGCCGCCGTCCTGCGCAGGGGGACGGTCTGCGTCACCGCGCCGGGCCAGCCCAAAGCCGCCCTCTCCGAGATCATCGTCGCCGCCGGCAAGGCGGACTGCGAGCTGGTAGTGCCCGAAGAGGAGGACATCACCTTCCCCGAGGAGGCGGAGGCCGGGGTGGACTACGGCGGCTACGGGGTGCCGCCGGCCTTCCCCGGGTATCACGCCGCCTGCAACGCCGCCGTCGCGGTGGAGCTGGCCCTGGCCCTCTGGCGGCGGGGCTGCGACATTCCGGACGAGGCCATCCTGTCCGCGCTGGCCGCCGCCGAGAACCGCTCCAGCATCCGCATCCTCTCCCAGAAGCCGCTGGTCATCCTGGACGCCTGCCGCACCCCGCAGCAGGCGGCGGCCCTGCTGCGGGTGCTGCAGAAGGCGCAGCTGCGCGGCCTTGCCGCCGTCGTCGGCCTCGAGACCGAGCAGGGGGCAGAGGACTTCTTCTCTACCCTCGAGCACGGCGAGGCCCCCGCCGCCGCTCCGAAGGACAAATCCGAGCTGCCCGGCATGGCGGGGGAGGGGCCGATCGAACGGCTCTTTCTCACCGTGCCGCCCGGGGTCGACCCCGCCCTGGCCGAGCGTCTGGCCGGCGCCGCCCGCTTCCACTTTGAGGCGGAGGTCTGTCCCTCTCTGTCCGGGGCCCTGGCCGCCGCCCGCGCCGCCGGGAGCCGGGGGCTGGTGGTCTGCGGCAGCGAGGCGCTGGCTCTGGCTGCTGCCCGGCTGCTGGCGGAGGAATAAATAGGGCTTCGACACCCTTTTCCAAAATTTCAAAGGCTTGTCCCGTATACTCGAACCAGAGCATACGGGACTTTTTGTTTTGTCACGGCAAAGGAGCGTGAAACGATGGCAAACGTGAGCTTCAGCGCGGCGGGGGACACCCTCTACGCCTACCTGGCCGGGGAGATCGACCACGACGCGGCCCAGGGCCTCCGCCTGGCTTTGGACGACGCCCTGGCCAGCCGGGCGCCCCGCACCCTGGTGCTGGATTTCGGCGGGGTAGGGTTCATGGATTCATCGGGGGTGGGCCTCATCCTGGGGCGGCAGCGGCGGGCGCAGGCGCTGGGCGGCAGCATCCGGGTGCAGCATGCCCCCCGGCAGCTGCGCCGGGTGCTGGACCTGGCCCATATCCCCTGCATGACCGAAGAAGGAGGCGCCTCGCATGAGACCTGAAAACACCACCCGCATTCAATTTGATTCCCTCAGCGCCAACGAGGGCTTTGCCCGGGGGGCCGTGGCGGCCTTCCTGGCCCGGTACGACCCCACCGTCCCGCAGCTGGCCGACATCAAGACGGCCGTCTCGGAGGCGGTCACCAACTGCATCGTCCACGCCTACCCCGACCGGGTGGGGCCGGTTATCCTGACCGTCTCGGTCTATCCCGGGCGGGTGGTGCGCATCACGGTGGCCGACAAGGGGGTGGGCATCCCCGACGTGCACCGGGCGATGGAGCCCCTCTACACCACCGGCGACCCCGAGGAGCGCTCGGGCCTGGGCTTTGCGGTGATGCAGAGCTTTATGGACGGGGTGCGGGTGGCCTCCCGGCCGGCCCGCGGGACCCGGGTCACCCTGACCAAGCGCCTGGCCGCCAAAGGGGAGGGTACATAATCAAAAGAAAGGCGGTCCTGGCATGGTAACGGACAAGACACGGCGCAGCGCATTCATCGAACAGAATCTGGGGCTGGTGCACGCCTGCGCCGGACGGTTCCGGGGGCGGGGCATCGAGTACGACGACCTCTACAGCGCCGGCTGCATGGGCCTGGTCAAAGCCTGCGACGGATTTGACGAGAGCAGGGGGGTCTGTTTTTCCACCTACGCGGTGCCGGTCATTCTGGGAGAGATCAAAAAGCTGTTCCGGGACGGGGGGACGGTCAAGGTCAGCCGCTCGGTCAAGGAGCTGGGGCTCAAGGTCAGCGCCGCCCGGGAACGGCACCTCAAGCTCTGCGGCGCCGAGATGACGGTCGGCCAGCTGGCCGAGGAACTGGGCGAAAGCCCCGAAGCCGTGGCCCTGGCCATCCGCGCCTCTCTGCCCGCCATGAGCCTGACCCCCGCCGGCGAGGACGGGGAGGAGCATCAGCTGGATATCCCGGTGGCCTCCCCCGAGGAGGAGCTGTCCGACCGGATCAGCCTGGAAGAGGTGCTGGACAGCCTGCCCGCCGCCGACCGGGAGTTGATCCGGCTGCGCTTTTACGCCGGACGCACCCAGAGCGAGACGGCCCGGCTGCTGCACACCACCCAGGTGCAGGTGTCGCGCCGGGAGCGGAAGATCCTCGGACAGATGCGCGCAAAGCTTCTGGAAAGTTCCTGAAAAAAGGGGTTGTAATTTGTGCCAGATTGTGGTAAAATATAGTTCCACAGCGGAATGCGCTGCGGAAAGGCTGAAAAGGTCGAAAGGGACTTGCAAAAAGAAATGCAAAAAACCTCTTGACAAATAAAGCCGAAGATGCTAAAATAAACGAGTCGCCGATCAAACGGCTGGCGGACGCAGGACCTTGAAAATTGAACAATATCGAATACTTGTAACGGAACCTTTTTACAGTGTTTTGGAACACTTTGAAAATTCCAAAGAAGTAATTCACAGGACGCAAGC
>DXHQ01000123.1 GCA_019113345.1 Candidatus Faecalibacterium intestinigallinarum | reverse complement strand
CCCAGCTTGCCGAAAGCCTCGCCCTCGGCCTTGGTCATGGTGCTCATCGAGCCGATGTCCGCGCCGGCCACAAAGCTCTTGTCCCCTTCGCCGGTCAGGACGATGCAGCGGATGGTGTTCTGGTCCACAGCCTCAAAGGCGGCCTTCAGGTCGGCCAGCACCTCGGGGTTGAGGGCGTTGAGTGCTTTGGGGCGGTCGATGGTGATGACCTCGACGGCGCCCTGCACTTCGGTTTTCACAAATGCCATAGTCTTTTCCCTCTCAGCTCGTGATCAGTCCATCTCGACGATGGTGGCGCAGCCCATGCCGCCGCCGATGCACAGGGTGGCCAGGCCCTTCTTGGCGCCGCGGTGCTTCATGGCGTAGAGCAGGGTGACCAGGATGCGGGCGCCGGAAGCACCGACGGGGTGGCCCAGCGCGATGGCGCCGCCGTTGACGTTGACCTTGCTCATGTCGAACTCCAGGTCATGGGCGACAGCCAGGGACTGTGCGGCAAAGGCCTCGTTGGCCTCGATCAGGTCCATGTCGGCGACGGTCAGGCCGGTCTTGGCCATGACCTTGCGGGTGGCGGCCACGGGGCCGACGCCCATGATGGAGGGATCGACGCCGCCCAGCGCGCCGGCGACCCAGGTGGCCATCGGGGTGATGCCCAGCTCCTTGGCCTTGTCCTCGCTCATGATGACCAGAGCGGCGGCGCCGTCGTTGATGGCGGAAGCGTTGCCGGCGGTGACCTTGCCGTCCTTCTTGAAGGCGGGCTTGAGCTTGGCCAGAACTTCGGGGGCGCTCAGACGGGGGCCCTCGTCGGTGTCGAAGATGATGTCGCCCTTCTTGTTCTTGATGACGACGGGGACGATCTCGTCCTTGAAGGAGCCGTTCTTGATGGCCTCGGCAGCCTTCAGCTGGCTGTTGTAGGCAAAGTTGTCCAGATCCTCACGGCTCAGGTTCCACTGGTCGGCCACGTTCTCGGCGGTGATGCCCATGTGGTAGTTGTTGAACGCATCCCACAGCGCATCGTTGACCATGGTGTCCACCAGCTCGCTCTTGCCCATGGGGTAGCCCATGCGGTAGCCGTAGCGGCCCTTCATCATGGCGAAGGGGGCCATATCCATGTTCTCGGTGCCGCCCGCAACCACGATGTCGGCGTCGCCGGCCTCGATCATCTGGGCGGCCATGTTGACGCAGTTCAGGCCGGAGCCGCAGACCACGTTGACGGTGACGGCGGGGACCTCAACGGGCAGGCCAGCCTTGATGGAAGCCTGACGGGCGACGTTCTGGCCCAGACCGGCCTGGATGACGCAGCCCATGTAGACGTGGTCGACCTGCTCGGGCTTGATGCCGGCGCGGTTGATGGCCTCCTTGATGACGATGGCGCCCAGCTCGGCGGCCGGGGTGTTGGACAGGGTGCCGCCAAACTTACCGATGGCGGTGCGGCATGCAGATGCGATGACGATCTTTTTCATGTGTTTAGCCTCCTGTTTTCCGTTAAGATGTGTGTGGGGACGGACGATGGTTTGTGTGTTTCTTTGCATAAACCTTCTATCAAAAACCCTTTGGGCGCGCCCGCAGGGACTTTTGCAGCCTTACTGCCCGTGCAGGGCGGCGAACTTTGCCTTGACCGCCGCCTCGACGTTGGGGGTGACGAACTTGCTGATGTCGCTGCCGTAGCGCGCGGCCTCCTTGACGACAGTCGAGGACAGATAGCTCCACTGAATGTTGGTGGCCAGGAACACCGTCTCGATGCCGGGCATCAGGGCGTAGTTGGTCTGGGCCAGCTGGATCTCGTTCTCGAAGTCGGTGACGGCCCGCAGCCCCCGCACCATGACGGTGGCGTGCCGGCGGCGCGCAAACTCGACGGTCAGGCCGTCGAAGCTCTCGACGGCGACGTTGGGGATATCCCTGCAGCACTCCTGCAGCAGGGCCACCCGCTCTTCGATGGTGAAGAGGGGGTGCTTGGCGCTGTTGATCAGCACCGCCACGATCAGGTGATCGTTGATCCGGGCCGCCCTCTTAATGATGTCGAGGTGGCCCCGGGTGACCGGGTCGAAGGAACCGGGATAGATGGCGATGGCCATGAGATAACAGACCTTTCCGCTCAGCGCCCCGCGCCCCAAAAAGGACCGCACAGGGCGGAAATTCAGGCGGCCCTGCCGGCCGCCCGGCTCGCTGGCCTGTGCCAGCTTCGCTACTATAGTTTTACCATCTTGTTAAGGTTTTGTCAATCGTTGATTTGTGAAAATTGCATCGACAAGCGCCTGTGATTTTGGCAAACCTCACAATTTTACCCTCTTCGCGCCCCAAAGCATACTTATTTATATAGCCGGCCCTCTCCCCTGCCCCAAAAAGAACGTTCCGCCGCGCCCTCTTGACCCGCGGGGCAGACCGTGTTATTATTTTAACATACGAGGGGATGTCCCTCCTTTTGCATGGTTGAGGATAAGAATACGAGGTGCTGTACCATGAATTTTGAGGACCTGATCGCGAAAGTCAAGAGCTGCGGCAAGCAGAAGCTGGCCGTGGCCGCCGCTGAGGACGACGCCGTTCTGGAAGCCGTCGACGCCGCCCGCAAGCAGGGCATTGCGGACGCCATCCTGGTGGGCGACGAGGCCGCCATCCGCCAAATCGCCGCCGAGCTCTCCATCGACCTGACCGGCTACGAGATCATCAACGAGCCCGACAAGGTCAAGGCTTCCCTGACCGCCGTCAAGCTGGCCCACGACGGCGCGGCCGATATGTACATGAAGGGCCTGCTGGACACCAAGACCTTCCTGAAGAGCGTGCTGGACAAGGAAGTCGGCCTGCGCACCGGCAAGACCCTGTCCCACGTGGCCGTCTTTGAGGTCAAGGGGATCGAGCAGCTGCTCTTTTTGACCGACGTCGCCTTCATGACCTACCCCACCCTGGAGGACAAGGTCCATATCATCGAGAACACCGTCGCGGTGGCCCACGCCTGCGGCGTTGCGTGCCCCAAGGTGGCGCCGCTGGCCGCCGTCGAGGTGGTCAACCCCAAGATGCCCTGCACCGTTGACGCCGACGAGCTGCGCAAGATGAACGAAGCGGGCCAGATCACCGGCTGCGTGGTGGACGGCCCCCTGTCGATGGATATCGCCATCGATCCCGAGGCTGCCCGGCACAAGGGCGCGCAGGACCGTCCCGCCGCCGGCTGCGCCGACATCCTGCTCTTCCCCGACATCCAGGCCGGCAACCTGGTCTACAAGACCCTGGTCCACACCGCCGACTGCAAGAACGGCTGCATCCTGACCGGCACCCGCGTGCCCGCCATCCTGACCAGCCGGTCCGATTCCTTCCAGACCAAGGTCAACTCCATCGCGCTGGCCGCCGTCGTGGCCGCCGGCCTCAAGGCCGAATAAGCCGTTTCGTCAGAAAGGAGACGAGTACCCATGCCGATCAAAACGCTGGTCATCAATCCCGGCTCGACTTCCACCAAGGTGGGCGTCTTTGAGGACGAGACCCTCCTGTTTGAGGAGACCCTCCGCCATCCCACTGAGGAGATCTCCAAATATCCCAGCATCATCGCCCAGAAGGACTTCCGCAAGGGGATCATCCTGGACTTTCTGAAGGAGAAGAACTGCGACCCCCACTCCCTCGACGTCATCGTCGGGCGGGGCGGCCTGCTCAAGCCCATCCACGGCGGCACCTACGCTGTCAGCGACGCTTTGCTGGCCGACCTTGAGAAGGGGGTGCAGGGCCAGCACGCCTCCAACCTGGGCGGCATCCTGGCCCGGGAGATCGGGGACGCGCTGGGCAAGCCCAGCTACATCGTCGACCCCGTCGTGGTGGATGAGCTGACCGACAAGGCCCGGCTGTCCGGTATGCCCGAACTGCCCCGCCGCTCCATCTTCCACGCCCTGAACCAGAAGGCGGTGGCCCGCCGCTACGCCAAGGAGCACGGCGCCCGCTACGAGGACCTGAACCTGATCGTCATCCACATGGGCGGCGGCGTCTCGGTCGGCGCCCACAGCCACGGCAAGGTGGTGGATGTGAACAACATCCTGGACGGCGAGGGCTGCTTCAGCCCCGAGCGCAGCGGCACCGTGCCGGTGGGCGACCTGGTCAAGATGTGCTTCTCGGGCAAGTACACCCAGCAGGAGATCTACAAAAAGATCTGCGGCGGCGGCGGCTTCAACGCCTATCTGCACACCAACGACGCCCGCAACGTGGAAAAGATGGTCGAGGAGGGCAACGCCGAGGCCAAGCTGGTGCAGGACGCCTTCTATTACCAGATCGCCAAGGATGCCGGCGCCATGGCCGCCGTCCTGTGCGGCAAGGTGGATCAGATCATCCTGACCGGCGGCATCGCCTACGCCCCCTATACCCGCGAGATCCTGGAGCAGTATCTGGGCTTCATCGCCCCCATTACCGTCTACCCCGGCGAGGACGAGCTGCTGGCCCTCTGCCAGGGCGCGCTGCGCGTCGTCACCGGCGAGGAGCAGGCCAAAGAATACTAAATCGGCACGCTCCAGGGGGAACCCATTTCTGCGCGCAGTCGCGCGACAGAAATTCCTTCCCCCTGGTATCCCCCTGGGGACAAAATTAAGCGCAGAACCGCGCACTCGGCCTTACGGCCTCGCACACTCTCTGCGCTGAATTTCCCTGTATGTGTCCCGACCGTACGCACATGTCGTCCGGCCGGGACTTTTTGTTTTTGACAGTTCTGCGGCGATACGGTATACTGATGCCATCAACCGTGAAAGGGAGAGGAATCATCCATGCGCTATCTGTTTATCCTGAACCCTGCCGCCGGCAGGACAGACTGCACCGAGCGGCTGCGCCTGCAGGCCGAAGGCGCGCTGCGCCGGGCCGGCATCCCGCAGGCGGACCGGGACATCCGGCGGACCGAATACCGGGGCCATGCCCGCGTCCTGGCCGAGGCGGCCGCCCGGGCGGGCGGGCCGGTGCGCATCTTTGCGGCGGGCGGGGACGGCACCTTCCGCGAGGCGCTGGAAGGGGCGCAGGGCTGCCCCGAGGCGGCGGTGGGCTGCATCCCCGCCGGCAGCGGCAACGACTTTCTGCGCACCTTCGGCAGCAGGGAGAACTTTCTCGACTTGGACGCGCAGCTGGCGGGGCAGACCGTCTCCATCGACCTGCTGGAGACAAGCCTCGGGCTGTCAGCTTCGGTCTGCGCGGCCGGCCTCGACGCGCAGGTGGCGGCCGGGGCGGCGGCCTTCCGGCATCACCCCTTCTTCCACGGGGAGGCGGCCTATCTGCTGTCGGCCCTGCGGCAGGTCTGCGGGCCGCTGGGCCGGCAGGCCCGCCTGACGGTGGACGGCGAGGTGCTGGAAGAGAAGATTCTAATGTGCGCCGCCTGCAACACAAGGGACTACGGCGGCGGCTTCCGGGCCGCGCCGCTGGCAGAGCCCGGCGACGGGCTGCTGGACCTGGTGGTGGTCCGCCGGATGAGCCGGCTGACCCTGCTGCGGCTTTTGAACCTCTACAAGCAGGGGCGGCACTTTGCGGGCGGGCAGGTCGCGCCCGAGGTGGCCCGGTACATCCTCTACCGGCGGGCCCGGCAGGTGACGGTCGAGCTGACCGACGGCCGCGGGCCCATCACCGCCACCGCCGACGGCGAGTGCGCCGCGGTGGACCGGCTGGCAGTCCGCGTGCTGCCCGGGGCCGGGCGGGTGGTGCTGCCGGCGGGGGTCAGGGCCGCCGCCCCGGCGCAAGCCTGACAAAAAGACGGTCCTGCGCCGAATTGCGGATGGTGCAGGGCCGTCTTGACGTTTTGTCATAAAAACTTAACAAAAAAATGTGCAAAAGCACTTGATTTTTCCGGGCGAGATGAGTAAAATACTCTTAGCACTCAGGGAAATGGAGTGCTAAACAAGGGCAGGCACCCGCGGCCGCCCCCATCAACTGTGTTGCAAATTGCATTTTGAATACTAGGAGGGTAAGCATTATGAAGATCATTCCTCTTGCAGACCGCGTCGTCATCAAGACTGTGGAGGCCGAAGAGACCACCAAGAGCGGCATCATCCTGACCGGCAGCGCCAAGGAGAAGCCCCAGGTGGCCGAGGTCATCGCCGTCGGTCCCGGCGGCACGGTGGACGGCAAGGAAGTCGTCATGACGGTCAAGGTCGGCGACAAGGTGCTGACCAGCAAGTACTCGGGCACCGAGGTCAAGGTGGACGGCGAGGAGTGCACCATCGTCCGCCAGAGCGATATCCTGGCCATCGTCGAGGAGTAAGCCCCCATCCGGCATTCCAGTTTGAGAGATAAGCAAAGGAGAGATTTCTCATGGCAAAACAGATCAAGCAGGGCGAGGACGCCCGCAAGGCACTTTGCGCCGGCATTGATATGCTGGCCGACACCGTCAAGATCACCCTCGGCCCCAAGGGCCGCAACGTCGTGCTGGACAAGAAGTACGGCGCACCCGTCATCACCAACGACGGCGTGACCATCGCCAAGGAGATCGAGCTGAAGGACGCCTTTGAGAACATGGGCGCCCAGCTGGTCAAGGAAGTGGCCACCAAGACCAACGACGCCGCAGGCGACGGCACCACCACCGCCACCGTCCTGGCCCAGGCCATGGTCACCGAGGGGATGAAGAACGTCGCAGCCGGCGCCAACCCCATGGACATCCGCCGCGGCATGAGCAAGGCCGTTGCCGCCGCCGTCGACGCCATCAAGGCCCACAGCCAGAAGGTCAACGGCACCAATGACATCGCCCGCGTCGGCACCATCTCGGCCGGCGACCCCGAGATCGGCCGCCTGATCGCCGAGGCCATGGAGAAGGTCACCGCCGACGGCGTCATCACCATCGAGGAGAACAAGGCCACCGCCGAAACCTACAGCGAGATCGTCGAGGGTATGCAGTTTGACCGCGGCTACCTCAGCCCCTATATGGTCACCGACACCGACAAGATGGAGGCCGTGCTGGACGACGCCGTCGTCCTGATCACCGACCGCAAGATCAGCGTCATCCAGGACCTGCTGCCCCTGCTGGAGCAGATCGTCCAGAACGGCATGAAGCTGCTCATCATCGCCGAAGACATCGAGGGCGAGGCTCTGTCCACCCTGATCGTCAACCGCCTGCGCGGCACCTTTACCGTGGTGGCCGTCAAGGCCCCCGGCTTCGGCGACCGCCGCAAGGAGATGCTGCAGGATATCGCCACCCTGACCGGCGGCACCGTCATCTCGGCCGACCTGGGCTATGAGCTGAAGGACGCCAGCCTGCAGATGCTGGGCCGCGCCCGTCAGGTCAAGGTGACCAAGGAGAACACCACCATCGTGGGCGGCTACGGCGACAAGGAAGCCATCCACAGCCGGGTGGCCCAGATCCGCAACCAGATCGAGGCCGCTACCAGCGACTTTGACCGCGAGAAGCTGCAGGAGCGTCTGGCCAAGCTGGCCGGCGGCGTGGCCGTCATCAAGGTCGGCGCTGCCACCGAGGTCGAGATGAAGGACAAGAAGCTGCGCATCGAGGACGCCCTGAACGCGACCAAGGCCGCCGTTGAGGAAGGCGTTGTCGCCGGCGGCGGCACCGCCCCCATCAACGCCATCCCCGCCGTCAAGGAGCTGTGCGGCAGCCTGGAGGGCGACGAAAAGACCGGCGCCCGCATCGTGCTCAAGGCTCTGGAAGCCCCCCTGCGCCAGATCGCCGAGAATGCCGGCCTGGAAGGCAGCGTCATCATCGACAAGATCGTCTCGGCCGGCAAGCCCAACTACGGCTTTGACGCCCAGAAGGAAGTCTTTGTGGACGACATGATTGCGGCCGGCATCGTCGACCCGACCAAGGTCACCCGTTCCGCTCTGGAGAACGCCGCCTCGGTCGCCGAGATGGTCCTGACCACCGAGAGCCTGGTGGCCGACCTGCCCGAGCCTCCCGCCCCCGCGGCTGCTCCCGCCGGCGGCGACATGTACTAAGCCGCGCGCTGACAGCAGCATAACATGACATCCTCCCCCGCTTTCCTTTCCGGAAGGCGGGGGTTTTTGCGTCCCGGCTTACCCTTCGGGCGGGATGGCGGGGAATTCTTCGGGATGGAGGGCGTAATAGCGGCCGTAACCATACATCAAACCGCCCATATACTCACACATTTGCAGCGCGGAACCCCAGAGTTCCTCCACATCTCTGTCCTCTTCTTCGCCGGGGTGCAGCCGCTCGCACAGACGGCCGTAAGCGTCGTACCCGTTGCCATACAGCTGCTCAAAGAGATTTGGATTGGAAGGGTCAAAAACACTTTTCACCCGCTTTGCCGACGGCGAAAGAAACTCGGGGCGAAAATCTCCCATCAACAGGCTGTAAATACAGGCAGCCTGCTGTTTTGTTTCTTCTTCATTCAAAAATTCATTCAAAATATCACTTATTATTACACTCCTTTTCATCGTAAATAAAAAATCAAATATTGCATATTTTATACATCACCAAACAGATGCTAAAATAAGCATAACAAAACAGTTGAACTTTAGCAAGAGAGGAGACATTATATGTCAAAATTCGTGCCAAAGAAAAACGATGAAAAGGACAATATCACGCTTCGCGTTTCTCTGCAAACGCTGGAGCTGATTGACCGGAAGGCGGCACAGTACAATCTCTCCCGCAACCAATTCCTGAATCAGTGTATTCAATACGCCCTTGCCAACATGGACGACACGCCGCCCGAGCCGTAACCCCCGGGCGGGGTGTTTGACACGCCGCGCCCGATGCGTTATAATGGGTCAAACAGCCTGAAGGGAGGAGGAGCATTCGTGCCGAAAAGCTCCGAAAAACAGGTCCGCGCCCGCCAGGACGAGATCGTCGACGCCTGCGCCGGGCTGTATGAGACCATGAGCTTCCGGGACATCACCCTCAAGGAGATCGGCCAGCGGACCAGCTTTACCCGCACCTCGATCTACAACTACTTCGAGAGCCGGGAGGAGATCTTTCTGGCGCTGGCCCAGCGGGAGTACGATGCCTGGGCGGCCGACCTGGACGCCCTGGCCGCCGGCGGCCTGCCCGCAGGCGAGGACGGCTTTGCCGGCGCGCTGGCCCGCACCCTCGAGCGGCGGACCCGGATGCTCAAACTGATGGCCATGAACCTCTACGACATGGAGGACAACGCCCGGATGGAAAATCTGGTGGCCTTCAAAAAGGCCTACCATGCCGCCATCCTGGCCCTGACACGCTGCCTGCGCGTCTTTTACCCCGCCATGACCCAGGAGGAGGCCGACCGGTTTCTGTACCTGTTCCTTCCCTTTGTCTTTGGGCTCTACCCCTACACATCGGCGACCGACAAACAGCGGGAGGCCATGCGTCTGGCGCAGGTCGAATACCCCCGCTTCACCGTTTACCAGCTGGCCCGCAGCATGATCGAGCGTCTGCTGCCCGCCGCCCTGTAAGCACGCCCCCGCCCTCCGTCCAACGAGGGCGGGGCTTTTTTGCATAACCCCCTCCCCTTCTGCCCACACTTCCTCTGAGAAAGGGGGTACGGGCCATGCGGCTGCGCAGGCTGGCGGCGGTGTACGCGGCGCTTTTGGGGCTGTTTGCGGTGACGGCCTGCCGGCTCTATCTGGCGGCCGGCAACACGGCCTATGCCGCCCGGGCGGCCGGTCAGAGCGCCGTCACCCTCTCCCTGCCGGCGGCGCGGGGCGGTTTCTATGACCGCGGCGGCCTGCCCCTCACCGGGCTGGAGCGCTGCTGGTACACCCTCTGCCTGCCGGGCGAGGACAGCTATGTCCGCCTCTACGACGCGGCCTCCCCCGCCGGGCAGGCCGAGCTCTATCAGCGCCGGAACGCCGCCGCCCCCTTCCTGCTCGAAGTGGAGCGGGACGTCTCTTCCCTCGGGGTGTACGCCTACCCGGCGGCGCGGCGGTACAGCGCAGCGCCCCTCTGCGCCCACCTGATCGGCTATCTGGACGGCGAGGGCCGCGGAGTGGCCGGCCTCGAAGCCGCCCTGGACGAGGTGCTGGCGGGCAGCGGCGGGCAGGACACCGTCACCTGCGCCGTCACCGGCTCCGGCCGCCTGGTCGAGGGGACCGAGCCGCTCTATGCCCGCGCCGCCTTTGACGGGGCCGGGGTGCGGCTGACCCTCTCCCGGCCCATCCAGCAGGCGGTGGAGGGGGTGGCCGCCGGAACCATGACCTCGGGCTGCATCCTGGTGCTGGACGTCGAGACCGCCCAGGTGCGGGCCTCGGTCAGCCTGCCCGGCTACGACCCCGCCGATCCCGCCGCCAGCCTGGACCAGCCCGGCAGCCCCTTTCTGGACCGGACCCTGGCCGCCTACGCGGTGGGCTCGGTCTTCAAGCCGGTGCTGGCCGCCGCCGCGCTGGAAGCCGGACTGGACGGCCTTGTCGCCGACTGTCCCGGCTACACGGCGGTGGACGGGCAGGTCTTTCACTGCGCGTCGGGCGCCGCCCACGGGACGGTGGACCTCGCCGCCGCCCTCGAAAAGAGCTGCAACGGCTACTTCATCCGGCTGGGGCAGGCCCTCGGGGCCGAGGCGGTGCTGGACGCCGCCCGCGCCCTCGGCTTCGGGCAGCGGGTGCGGGTGGCCGGCCGGCTGCAGAGCGCCGCCGGCGTCCTGCCCGAGGCGGACCTCCTCGCCCAGCCGGGCCAGCTGGCCAACTTCAGCTTTGGGCAGGGGCAGCTGCTGGCCACCCCTTTGCAGGTGGCCGCCATGATGAACGCCATCGCCGCCGGGGGCGTATACCGCGCGCCCTCCTTTGTTCTGGAAGCGTTCGACGAGGCCACCGGCGAGACGGTCGAGCGCTATCCGCAGCCGGCGGCCCGGCGGGCCGTTTCGGAGCAGACCGCCCGGCGTTTGCAGCAGCTGCTGGCCGGGGTGGTGGACGAGGGCACCGGCCGGGAGGCCGCCCCCTTCTGCGGCAGCGCCGCCGGCAAGACCGGCACCGCCCAGACCGGGCAGTTCACCCCGGAGGGGGAAGAAAAGATGAACTTCTGGTTCGCCGGCTTCTTCCCCGCGGAGGACCCGCAGTACACCGTCGTCGTTTTGCAGGACGGCCAGACCGGGCCGGCCCAGTCCAGCGCGGCCGTCTTTGCCCAGGTCTGCCAGGCGCTCTGGCTTTTGGAGCAATAAAAGATGGTTCGCGCATCTTGCTTTTCTCGGCCGCTTGTGCTATGCTATAGAAGTATTTTCATGCAAAGTGCAGGGGTCTGTCCCCGAATCTGTTAAAGGAGCGTTCTACACATGACGGTTTATGAAATCATCGGCGGCGTCGTTCTGCTGGTTGTCGCGCTGCTCATCATCGTGCTGACCCTGCTGCAGCACACCCACGGCCAGGGCCTGTCCAGCGCCATTGGCGGCGGGGTCCAGGGCGCCAACAGCACCCGCCTGAGCCCGGCCGACCAGATGCTGGCCAAGGTCACCCGCATCGCCGGCATCATCTTCTTTGTGGTGGCGATCGCCGCCTGCGTGCTGTCCAGCAGATTGGGCTGAGCCGCCGACCGCGTCCAGCGGACGAAGCAGGGAGGCGGCTCAGGCGCAGCGCCCCGGTTTTTCCAAGCGCCCTCTGCGGCGCGCCGGAAAAATCGGCCAAGCGCAAGAGGGCAGGCCACCAGCTTTGTTTCAGCAGACGCAACAGGCTAGCACGCCAGAGCCCCGCGGCAGAGCGGGGCTGTTTTTGTGTCCGGGCTTTTGCCCGGCGTTTGCAGTCGCGTCCGCCCGAAGAAGCAGGCGGGCGCCGTAGGAAGTGAAGGAGAGTTACAAACCATATGTCCATGAGAGATAAGATCGAGCGGGCCATCCAGCTGCAGCCCTGCACCGTCAAGGATCTGAAGGCCAAGTTCGGCGCCGACCGCGAGTCGGCCCGCAAGGTGATGGAGGCGCTGGACGAACTGGTCCGCGAGGCCGTCGTCTGCCAGAAGGAGGGCGTCTTTTTCACCGTCCGCTCGGGCCGCAAAGACAAGGCCCTGGTCTGCACCCTGGTCAAGCTGGGCAAGAACTTCGGTTTTGCCATGCTGGAGGACGGCACCGGGGATATCTTCATCCCCGGCCGGATGATGAAGGGCTCGATGCCCGGCGACCGCGTCCTGGTCGAAAAGCTGGCCCATCCCCGGGTGGAGGGCAGCGACGAGGGCGAGATCCTGGCCGTGCTGGAAGAAAAGAACAACCTGGTCGGCACCACCCGCCGGGTCAGCGGGCGGCTGGTCTTTGTCCCCGACGACTGCCCCGCCATCACCATGCCCATCGTACGGGACGGCGAGGGCGGCGCAAAGGACGGCGATAAAGTCGCCGCCGAGATCCGCAGCCGCGGCACCCGCCAGGAGGACCACCGGGTGGCCGTCGTCATGCGGTTCGGCTCCAGCGAGGAGGCCAAGCGCTGCGCCAAGGCCCTGCTCTACGCGCGGGACGTCCACGTCCGCTTCCCCGAGCCGGTCCGCGAGGAGGCCAAAAAGCTGGAGGGGGCCGTCGTCACCGACGCCGACACCGCCGGCCGGATGGACTTGCGGGCCCTGCCCATCTTTACCATCGACAGCGCCGAGACCAAGGACATCGACGACGCCGTCAGCCTCAACCAGACCCCCGACGGCTTCGAGCTGGGGGTCCACATCGCCGACGTCTCCCACTACGTCAAGCCCGGCACCGCCCTCGACAGCGAGGCCTTCAGCCGGGCCACCAGCGTCTACTACGCCGACCAGGTGGTGCCCATGCTGCCCAAGCAGCTTTCCAACGGCATCTGCAGCCTGAACGAGGGCGAGCTGCGGCTGGCCTTCTCCTGCCTGATGCACCTGGACAAGGCGGGCAACCTCGTCAATTACAAGTTCGTCAAATCGGTCATCCGCAGCCGGGTCAAGGGGGTCTACAGCGAGATCAACGCTCTTTTGGCCGGCACCGCCGACACCGAGACCCAGTACAAATACGCCGAGGTGGCAAGCCAGCTGCCCGCCATGAAGGCCCTGTACACCCTGCGGGCCGGCCTGCGCCGGCAGCGCGGCTGCATGGACATCGAGAGCGGCGAGGTCAAGCTGATCCTGGACGAGAACGGCCGCTGCATCGACGTCAAAAAGCGGGTGCAGGGCGAGAGCGAGGCCATGATCGAGGAGTTTATGCTGCTGGCCAACCAGTGCGCGGCCCACTTTGCCCGCACCAGGCAGATCCCCTTTGTCTACCGCGTCCACGAGGAGCCGAACAGCGAAAAGCTGGAGCGGCTGCACGCCTTGCTGAAAGCCTGCGGCATCAACGACCGCTTTGCCAAGGAGGTGCCCGAGCCCAAGGAGCTGAGCGCCATTCTGGAAAGCGTCAAGGGCACCCCCTATGAAAAGATCATCCACACCGGCCTGCTGCGCTGTATGTCCAAAGCCGAGTACCAGCCGGTGCCCAAGGGCCACTACGGCTTGGTGCTGAAGGACTACGCCCACTTTACCAGCCCCATCCGCCGCTACCCCGACCTTGCCATCCACCGCATCCTGACAAGCCTGCTGGGCGGGATGGACAAGGAGACCCTCATCGCCCGCTACACCGACTTTGCCGAGCAGGCCAGCAAACAGTCCAGCGCCCAGGAAGTGGTGGCCATGCAGATCGAGCGCCGCGCCGAGGACTGCTACAAGGCCGAATACGCCCGCGCCCACATCGGCGAGCACCGGGCCGGCACCATCTCGGGCGTCACCCAGCGGGGCGTCTTTGTGGAGCTGGACAACGGCGTCGAGGGCTTTGTGCCGGTGGCCAGCCTGACCCCCACCGGCGCGCTGCTGACCGAGGGGGTCCGCCTTGCCGACCCCGTCTCGGGCAAGCAGTGGAGCCTCGGCGACAGTCTGATGATCACCATCGTCCGCGCCGACGTCAACCTCGGCAAGATCGACTTCGAGGCCGCCGCCTCCAACGCCTAACCACTCACTCCAGGGGGGACCCTTTTCTGCCTGCTGCGCAGGTCAGAAAACCTTCCCCCCTGGTATCCCCCTTTTGGACAAAATTGAGCGCAGAACCGCGCACTCGGCCCAAAGGGCCTCGCACACTCTCTGCGCTTAA
>DXHQ01000122.1 GCA_019113345.1 Candidatus Faecalibacterium intestinigallinarum | reverse complement strand
GTCAGCAGCTGATAGGCTTCCAGGTACTTGTCGATGGTCTTGTCGATGACGTCCTGGGGCAGCAGGTAGTCGCTGTCGGGGTTGGCCTTGAGCCAGTCGCGGACAAACTGCTTGTCGAAGGAGGGCTGGCCGTGGCCCGGCTCGTAGCCTTCCAGCGGCCAGAAGCGGGAGGAGTCGGGGGTCAGCATCTCGTCGCCCAGCACCACGTTGCCGGCCTCGTCCAGGCCGAACTCGAACTTGGTGTCGGCGATGATGATGCCGCGGCTGAGGGCGTAGTCGGCGCACTTCTTATAGAGGGCGATGGTGTAGTCGCGCAGCTTGCGGGCGTATTCCTCGCCCTTGCCGGGGAAGTGCTTTTCCAGCACCTCGATGCTCTGCTCGTAGGAGATGTTCTCGTCGTGGTCGCCCAGATCGGCCTTGGTGCTGGGGGTGTAGATGGGCTCGGGCAGCTTATCCGACTCGCGCAGGCCCTCGGGCAGGGTGATGCCGCAGACCTTGCCGGTCTTCTGGTAGCTGGCCCAGCCGCTGCCGGTGATGTAGCCGCGGACGATGCACTCGATGGGCAGCATGGTCAGCTTGCGGCAGAGCATACTGTTGCCCTCGAACTGGGGCTGGCGGAAGAACTCGGGCATGTCGGCGGTGTCCACCGAGATCATGTGGTTGGGCAGCAGGTCCCGGGTGTAGTCGAACCAGAACTTGCTCATCTGGGTCAGGACGGCGCCCTTTTTGGTGATCTTGTTTTTCAGGATCACGTCAAACGCCGAGATGCGGTCGGTGGCGACCATGACCAGGGCGTCGCCCACGTCGTAGATCTCGCGCACCTTGCCCTCTTTGAAAGGCTTGTATGTAGTCATCGAAAAACACTCCTTTTTCTCTCGAAAGCGGCCGGGGGCCGCCGGAATCCCGTACCGCCCTATTGTACCATATTCCGGGGCTTTTGACTACCGCCAGAACGGGGAGGTTGGCCCCCGGCGGGGGAGGATTTCTGGTCAAAACCGCAAAAAAGCCGCCCTTTCGGACGGCTTTTGCAGGGATAAGTATGACTTTTACGCGGCGCGGAAGCCCTTGCCGATGATCTCGCTGGAGTTGACGATGGTGATGAAGGCGTGATTGTCGTTCAGCCGCAGGAAGTTGCGCAGCAGGGTGGCCTCCCGGCGGGTGAGCACCGTCATGACGACGGTCAGCTCCTTGCCGGTGTAGGCGCCCTGCGCCTCCTCGATGGTGGCCGAGCGGTGCAGGGTGTCCAGGATGAAGTCGGTGACGTCCTCGGGGTTGGAGGTGACCACCGTGCACACCTTGCGCTGGTTGATGCTCTCGATGACGCCGTCCACCACAAAGGACTTGCCGATCAGGCCGAGGAAGCTGTACAGGCCGCTGGAAACGCCGAAGATGGCCGCCGCGCCGCAGACGATCAGGATGTCGCTGGCCATCAGGGCCGAGCCGATGTTCAGGGAGGAATGCCGGGTCAGAATCATGGCAACAATATCGGTGCCGCCGGTCGAGGCGCCGATGTTGAAAACGATGGCGGCGCCGACGGCCGGCAGCAGCACCGCGAAGATCAGCTCAAGCAGGGTGTCGTCGGTGAAGGGGGCGGGCATGGGCCAGATGGCCTCGCAGACCGAGACGTAGAAGGAGAGGGCGATGGAGGAAAAAACCGTCCATCCCATGCAGCTGATGCCCAGAAAGAGAAAGCCCAGCGCCACCAGCACCAGGTTGAGCACCCACATGAAAAAGCCGACGTTGAACTGCGGGAACATGGCCGCCAGCAGGACCGACAGGCCCGAGGTGCCGCCGAAGGCGAAGTGGTTGGGGGTCTTGAACCAGACGATGCCGAGGGCCGTCAGGATGAGGCCCGCGTTGAGCAGGGCGAAAAAGCGGAGATTTGCGATCAGTTTTTCCTTTTGAAAGGCGTCTTTGACTAAGTCGATCATGATTCCTATCCTCGTTGATGGTTGGGCGGCCCCGGAAAGGGGCGCGAAAAAATTTCACCATGGAGAATATACGATACTTGCCGCCTTCTGTCAAGCATTTTGCACGAATGGCCGGCGGAAAAACCGGGTTTGGTGCATAAAAAGAAAAAACTGCCCTGCGCCGCCTTGCAGGAATGCGAAAAATGTTGTATCATAAGACATTATAAAGGAGCACAGATGCCTGTATGAGGGAGAATCAGAACTATGGCTGACAAAAACTTTTTGACCGAGATCATTGACGCCGACCTGGCCGAGGGCAAGGTCAGCGAGATCCATACCCGTTTCCCGCCCGAGCCCAACGGCTACCTGCACATCGGCAGCGCCAAGGCCATCTATATCAACTGGTCCATCGCCAAAGCGTACGGCGGCAAGTTCAACCTCCGGCTGGACGACACCAACCCCGCCCGCGAGGACGTCGAGTATGTCAACAGCATTCTGGAGGACCTGCACTGGCTGGGCGCCGACCCCGACGGCGGCGTCTTTTACGGCAGCGATTACTTCGAGCAGTGCTATGAATACGCCGAAAAGCTGATCCGGGAGGGCAAGGCCTATGTGGACGATCTGACCCGCGACGAGATGCGGGAGTACCGCGGCAGCGACGCCGGCAAGCCCAGCCGCCCCTCCCCCTGGCGGGACCGCACCCCCGAGGAAAACCTCGATCTCTTCCGCCGGATGCGGGCGGGCGAATTCAAGGAGGGGGAAAAGACCCTGCGGGCCAAGATCGACCTGGCCAGCCCCAACATGAATATGCGCGACCCCGCCATCTACCGCATCAAGTATGAGCACCACCACCGCCAGGGGGACAAGTGGTGCATCTACCCCATGTACGACTTTGCCCACCCCATCCAGGACGCCATCGAGGGGATCACCCACAGCATGTGCAGCCTGGAGTTTGAGAACCACCGGCCCCTGTACGAGTGGGTGATCGAGAACATCTTCGGCGGCGAGTTCCCCAAACAGCGGGAGTTTGCCCGGCTGAACATGACCAACACCGTGATGAGCAAGCGCTATCTGCGGGAGCTGGTCGAGACCGGGATGGTGGACGGCTGGGACGATCCCCGGATGCCCACCCTCTGCGGGCTGCGCCGCCGGGGCTACACCCCCACCTCCATCTTTACCTTTGTGCGGGAGGCGGGCATTTCCAAGGCGGACAACCTGATCGATATGCGGCAGCTGGAAGCCTGCGTGCGCAGCGAGCTGGACCTGACCGCGCAGCGCCGGGTGGCGGTGCTGCGCCCGGTCAAGCTGATCGTGGACAACTACCCCGCCGGCCGGACCGAGGACTTCTGCCTGGCCAACAACCCCAACCGGGAGGCCTGCGACTGCTCGACCCGCAGCTGCGTCTTCAGCCGGGAGCTGTGGATCGAGGCGGACGACTTTGCCGAGGTGCCGCCCCCCAAGTTCAAGCGGCTGACCGTCGGCGGCGAGGTGCGGCTGATGGGCGCCTACATCGTCCGCTGCACCGGCGTGGATAAGAACGAGGACGGCTCCATCGCCGCCATCCACTGCACCGCCGACCTGGAGACCGGCTGCGGCAACCCCGCCGACGGCCGCAAGGTCAAGGGGACCATCCACTGGGTCAGCGCCGACCACTGCATCGAGGCCGAGGTGCGTCTGTACGACAAGCTGTTCACCCGCGAGAACATGAATAACCTCCCCGAGGGGACCAGCTACAAGGACTTCCTGAACCCTGAGAGCGTCACCGTCTGCACCGGCTGCAAGCTGGAGGCCTCTCTCGCAGAAGCCAAACCGGGCGACAAGTTCCAGTTTGTCCGCAACGGCTTCTTCACCCCCGACTCCAAGCACCCCGGCGTCTTCAACCGCATCGTAACGCTGCGGGACAGTTTCAAGCCCGCTCAGAAATAAATCACCCCCGAAACGAAAGGAGATACCCATGCCCAAACGTATCCTGCGCAACGCGATTTTGATGGCGGTGGTCACCTTCCTGATGGCCATCGGACTGATCTTTTATATCCGCAGCACCAGCCCCCTGCCCGGCGGCGAAAACGCCGGCGGCGCGCTGACCGACGGGACCTATACCTCGGTGCAGCAGGGCTACCTCGGCGACGTGACCGTCACCGTGACCGTCTCGGGCGGGACGGTCTCGGCGGTGGAAGTGGACGCCGGGAACGAGACCCCCGCCCTCGGCGGCGTGGCGGCTGAGCAGCTGGCCGCCGAGCTGGCCGAGACCGGCTCGACCGCCGGCGTGGACGTGGTGGCCGGCAGCACCTATACCAGCCAGGCGGTCCTGGATGGAATGGACGACTGTCTGGCCCAGGCATCCGCGGGCTGACAAGAGACAAAAGCGTTCCTGTGGTGTGCGCCGCGGGGGCGCTTTGTTTTGGGAGGGACCATGCGCGAGATCTTTGATTATACCCCGCTGCCCGACGGGACGGCGGCGCTGGCCCGGGTGTATGGGGACAGCCCCGTCCTTGCTCTGCCCGAGGCTCTGCCGGGGCCCGGCGGCCTGCTGCCGCTGACGAAACTGGGCGGCTACTGCTTTGCCGAGACGGTGCGGGACGCGCCGCGCGGAGCCCTGCTGCGCTGCGTGCGGGAAGAGGACGGCGTGCTGCGGACCGTTTTGCCCGGGAGCGTCCCGGAGGAGGGGCTGCACCCTGCGGCGGGACGGTTCCTGGAAGAGATCGCCCTGCCGGGGGCGCTGCGGGAGATGGGCAGCTGCGCCTTTTACAACTGCCGCGCCCTGCGCCGGATGACGGCGGGGGCCGGGCCGCTGGCGGTGGGCAGCGACGTTTTTCTCAACTGCTTTGAGCTGACCGAGGTGACCCTCTGCGCCCGGCCGGACGCGGCCACCGGCCTGCCGGCCATCGTCGGCAACATAGCCGGCAACCTGCGGGCGGTCTTTCGGCCGGAGGGGCCGGACGGGGCAGTCGAGGCCGCCTTCCGCTACCCGGAGTACTGGGAGGACATCGAGGAGACCCCCGCCCACATCCTGCTGCACACCTTTTCGGGGCAGGGATACCACTACCGGCAGTGCTTCCGGGACGGGCGGCTGCTGACCGGCGAGTACGACGCCGTTTTTGCGCAGGGACATGGCGGGGACGACCCGGTCTACATGGCCCTGCTCTGTCTGGACCGGCTGCGCTGGCCCTGGCAGTTGGGGAAGGAGGCCGCCGGGCTTTACCGGGCCTATCTTGGGCAGCAGGGCGGCGCGGCGGCGGAAGCCCTCATCCGGACCGAGGACCGGGAGGGGCTTGCCGCCCTGCTCGGCCTCGGGGTGCTGGACCCGGCCGCCCTCGCGGCGGCCGCCCGCGCGGCCCAGAGGGCGGGGGACGCCCAGGCCGCGGCCCTGGTGGCCGACGCCGAATACAAAGCGCAGGCCGCCGCGCCGAGAAAAAAGCGGCGGTATGATTTTGACTTTTAAGAGAAAAAGGAGGGGGGCCTATGGTGCGGAAAGCGCCCGTTGACTTTAACGCGCCCTTCAAGTCGGCGCGGCCCGAGACCCACGAGGAATGGCAGGCGAGGATGGGCGGCGAGGTGCTGGCCGTCCTGCGCAGCGGGCTGTACCTTGAGTTCCGCTTCCTCGATCAGGCGCTGGGGGCCCTGACCCCCGTGCCCGACGAGCGGTGCGGGGTGCTGGCCACCGACGGGGTGAACCTTTACTATCAGCCCAGCGCCCTGCTGCGGCTCTACCGGCAGAACCCGAAGTATCTCAGCCGGCTGTATCTGCACACGGTGTTCCACTGTGTGTTCCGGCATCTGTGGATGCAGGGCAGCCGGGACCCGGCGCTGTGGCATCTGGCCTGCGACATCGCGGTGGAAAACGTGATCGACGGGCTGGGGCGCAAAAGCGTGACCCGGCCGCTGACCTACGTCCGCCGCCGCGCCTATGAGGCGCTGACCGCCGGCGGCCATGTGGCGGCCGCCGCCCCGGCCTACCGCTGGCTGCGGGGGCTGACGCCCGGCGTCCAAAAGCAGTTGGAGCGGGAATTCTGCGCCGACGACCACCGTCTGTGGCCGAGACCCGGCCAGCAGAACCCGCCCGCGCCCCAGGCGCAGGCCGCCTGGCAGAAGATCGGCCGGCGGATGGAGGCGGAGCTGGAGCTGCACGCCAAGGAGGCCGGCACCGAAGGGGGAAACCTGGCCGAGGCGGTCAAGGCGGCCAACCGCAGCCGGAGCAGCTACCGGGATTTTCTGCGCCGGTTCTGCGTGCTGCGGGAGGAACCGCACCTCGACCCCGACACCTTCGACCTGAACTTTTACACCTACGGCCTTGCGGTCTACGGCAATATGCCCCTGATCGAGCCGGTGGAGACGCGGGAGAGCAAAAAAATTGAGGAGATCGCGCTGGTCATCGACACCAGCTATTCGACCTCGGGGGCGCTGGTCCGCAGCTTTCTGTCCGAGACCTACGCCCTGCTCAAGCAGCGGGAGAGCTTTTTCCGCCGGATGAACCTGCACATCATCCAGGCCGACAACAAGGTGCAGCGGGACCACCTCGTCACCACCGAGGAAGAGCTGATCGACCTGATGGACCACTTTGAGCTGGCGGGGGGCGGGGGGACCGATTTCCGCCCCGCCTTTGCCTATGTGACAAAGCTGTGCGAGGAAAAGAAGTTCCAGAACCTGCGGGGGCTGCTCTACTTCACCGACGGGATGGGGACCTACCCCGCCCGGCGGCCGCCGTACGACACGGCCTTCCTCTTTTTGGGGGACAAATTCGACGACGCGGGGGTGCCGCCCTGGGCCATCAAGGTGGTGCTGGACGAGGACGAGTTTGCCCGGCCGGAGGACGCCCCGCGGCCCGGCCTTGCCGCGGCGTTCGACGAGGAAGAGGACTTGTACAGAGATTTGAACAACTCGTGAGGAGTTTTGCTTATGAACATCAAACGCGCCAAAGAAGAGATCGAGCGGACGGTGAAAGCCTACCTGGCCAAGGACGCGGTGGGCGAATACGCCATCCCGGCGGTGCGGCAGCGGCCCATCCTGCTGATGGGCCCGCCGGGCATCGGCAAGACCCAGATCATGGAGCAGGCTGCCCGGGACTGCGGGGTGGCGCTGGTGGCCTATACCATCACCCACCACACCCGGCAGAGCGCCGTGGGCCTGCCCTTCATCCGGCAGAAGCACTACGGGGGAAAGGACGTCTCGGTCACCGAGTACACCATGAGCGAGATCATCGCCTCCATCTATGAGAAGATGGAGGTGACGGGCCTTGCGGAGGGAATCCTGTTCATCGACGAGATCAACTGCGTCTCCGAGACGCTGGCCCCCACCATGCTGCAGTTTTTGCAGTGCAAGACCTTCGGCAACCAGGCGGTGCCGGCCGGGTGGATCATCGTGGCGGCGGGCAACCCGCCCGAGTACAACAAGTCGGTGCGGGATTTCGACATCGTCACCCTGGACCGGGTGCGGCGGATGGACATCGAGCCCGACCTGCCCGCCTGGCGGGAGTACGCCCGGGAAGCAGGCATCCACGGGGCGATCTTGAGCTATCTCGAACTGCACCCGCAGAACTTCTACCAGATCAACGCCGACGTGGAGGGGACCCAGTTTGTCACCGCCCGCGGCTGGGAGGATCTGTCCAACCTCTTGGACACCTATGAGGCGCTGGGGATGCAGGCCGACGAGGCGGTCATCCGGCAGTACATCCAGCATGGACGGATCGCCGAGGACTTTGCCGCCTACCTCGACCTCTATTACAAGTACCGGGACGACTACGGGGTGGAGGAGATCCTGGCCGGCAGGCCCCGGCCGGACGCCTTTGCCCGGCTGCTGAACGCCCCCTTCGACGAGCGGCTGAGTCTGGTCAGCCTGC
This sequence comes from Candidatus Faecalibacterium intestinigallinarum, assembly GCA_019113345.1. Classification (GTDB taxonomy): domain Bacteria; phylum Bacillota; class Clostridia; order Oscillospirales; family Ruminococcaceae; genus Faecalibacterium; species Faecalibacterium intestinigallinarum. The sequence continues at coordinate 12,273 of DXHQ01000122.1, read as the reverse complement.
TGCTGGCCGGCCTCAAGAGCCGGTTTGCCGACTCCTGCCGGCAGAACGCGGTGGCCGACGACTGCTATGCCCTGCTGCGGCAGCTCAAACAGGATCTGGCCGCCCTGCCCGACCCCGAGCCGGGGGACGCCGAGACCCTTTTGCAGCAGCAGATCGGCGACTACGAGGCCGAGACGGCCCGGCTGCGGACGGCAAACGCCCTCGACAAAACAGACCTTGCCCACCGGCTGGGGGTGGCGGCCGCCCTGCGGGACTGGGCGGGCAAGCTGCGCCGCGCCCATGCCGCCGCCACCCAGGAGGCGCTGGACCTGCTGCGGGGCTACTTTGAGGACCTGGCCGGCGAGCGGGAAGAGGCGCAGGACGGGGCCTCCGCCGCGCTGGAAGCCGCCTTTGACTTTATGGAGGACGCCTTCGGCGAGAGCCAGGAGATGGTGGTGTTTGTCACCGAACTGACGGTGTCGCCGGCAGCCCACACCTTCATCGCCGAGAACGGCTGCGAGCGGTACTTCCGCTACAACCGCGACCTGCTGCTGGACAACCGCAAGGCCGCCCTCGACCACGAACTGGCCGCCGAGGAAGCGCGCCACGGCGCGGGACCCAAAGGGTAAGACACAAAAAAACCGGAGCCTGTTTCAATATGCAGGCTTCGGTTTTTCTTTTTATCAGTCCGCGCGCTCGCCGGGGTTGCCGTAGCGCTCGCAGAAGCGGGCCATGAAGGAGGGCGGCTCGCCGTGGGCGTAGAGGTGGGAGATATCGCCGAACTGCAGCATGCGGAAAGAGGCGATGCCGGGGCGGCGCTCCTCGGTGGCGACGGTGGTGACCGACGAGGGCGCGGCGCACAGTCCGTGCCACAGCACCATGGGGGAGACGTTGAGCAGGCGGCTGAGCAGGACGCACTCGAGGGCGAAGTGACAGAAAAAGACGAGGGTGTCGTTGTTCGGGCGCTCGGCGCGGTAGAGCCGGCCCTCCCGCCGGTAGCCGTGCCCGGCCAGCAGCTCGTCGAACCGGCGGATGACGGCGGCGTAATCGGCCGGGGCGGTGCCCGCCGCCATGATCTCGTTCTGAGTCCAGGCGGTGTCGCTGAAAAAGCGCTCGTCGGCCGTCCAGTCCTGGGGCAGCCAGTCCCAGGCGATGGTGTCGGCGTCGGGGAGGTTGGGCTTGCGGACCTTGCCGGTGAACTCCCGCAGCCAGTCGAGGGTGACGGCGGTGCGGCCGGCCCGCTCGAGGGTGGGGCGGGCGGTGTCCTGCGCGCGGCCGAGGGGGGAGACGTAGTACTGTTTGACGTCGAGCGGGGCGATCCGTTCGGCCAGGAAGCCGGCTTCCCGCCAGCCTTTTTCGGTCAAGGTGTCGTGGGCGTAGTCGGGCTCGCCGTGGCGGATGAAGAGAAGTTTCATGGAAAACCTCCGTGGATCAGGCGGCCTTTTCAAAGGCGACAAAGCCGCATTCATAGGGGTGGTCGAGGCAGAGGACCTCGCCGGACGCGGGGCGGTAACGGAACATATGGAGCAGGATGAGAAAATCTCCGCCGCCGCCGAGGATCATGATCTCGGCCAGCAGGAACAGCCAGTTCTGGTGCAAAAGAGCGGCGGCCGCCGTCAGCCCAACCCCCAGCACCAGGGTGGGCATGGCCGCGCCGAGGGCGTACTGCCAGCGCCTGAGGGGAGCGTTGCAGGTGCAGTAGGGGGTCAGAGCCTTCCAGATGACGCCGAAGGAGATGGAGGCAAAATGGCTTGGGGCAAAGAAACCCCAGGTCAGCCCGTGGATGCACTCGTGGACGACCAGCAGGACAAGGAGGGCGGCAAAGAGCAGAAGAAACTGCCCGCCGAGGAAAAAGTCGCCGCCCGCGGCGATGCAGGGGCTGTAGAGCCAGGCGGCAAGGGCCAGAAAGGGGAGCATGACCAGGACGGACAGGGTGTTGGCCTGTACGATGCCGATGAGAAAATTTTTCCGGGTGTAGCCGGCCCGGGCCATTTCGGCGCAGACGGACTCGAAGGCGGCTTTGCGCTTCTGCTCGGCCGGGGTGAGCTTGCGTTCACGGCGGGACATGGGATGAAACCTCCTGCGTAAAAAGTTTGAAAGTGTCTGTATTATAGCATAACTTGACAGGAGCGGAAAGAGGCCGCTTCTTTTTTTGCGGTTTTGGAAAAGAAAATGGGGCTTTTTCCGAAAGAAAAACGGCGCCAAAAGGACACACTGTCGCGCCGGGCCGGATGGTGGTACCCTGTGGTCAGGCGGCCGGACACGGCAGAAAGGAGCGAACGAATGGCAGGAAAAAAGAACGGCAGCCTGCGCGACCTGCAGAGGACCACCGACCTTTTGAGCGGCTTGCTGGCACAGGAGGCGAAAGCCCTCGACAAGCGCAGAAAGGCCGAGGGGGCGGGGGACATGAAGGCGCTGAAGGAGATCACCGCGGTGCTCAAGGACCTGGCCGCCGTGGCCAGGAGCCTGGGCGAGCAGAGCGGCGGCGAGAGCGGCGAATACGGCGTGGTGCTGCTGCCGCCCGCCGGCGGAAAGGAGGAAGAAAGATGAGCGGGCGGAACATCGTCTGGCAGCCGCAGCCGCGGCAGCGGGCCTTTATGGAGCGGCCCGAGCCGGAAGCCCTGTACGGGGGCGCGGCGGGCGGCGGCAAGAGCGACGCGCTGGTGATCGAGGCGCTGCGGCAGGTGCACATCCCGCACTACCGGGGGCTGATCCTGCGCAAGACCTACCCGCAGCTGAGCGATCTGGTGGACAAGAGCATGAACTACTACCGCCGGGCCTTTCCGGGGGCGCAGTACAACGCGACAAGCCATGTCTGGCTTTTCCCGAGCGGGGCGAAGATCTATTTCGGCTCGATGCAGTACACCAAGGACCGCACCAATTATCAGGGCAAGGCGTTCGACTTCATCGGCTTTGACGAGCTGACCCATTTCGAGTGGGAGGAGTACAGCTACATGATGAGCCGCAACCGGCCTACCGGGCCCGGCACCCGCGTCTATATGCGGGCCACCACCAACCCCGGCGGGGTGGGGCACGGATGGGTCAAGGAGCGGTTCATCACCCCGGCCCCGCCCGGCACCCCCATTCTGGAGGAGTACCAGGTGCGGATGCCGGACGGCAGCCAGCGCAGCTACACCCGGGCAAGGGTCTTTATCCAGTCCAGCGTCTTTGACAACCCCGCGCTGCTGGCCAACGACCCGGACTATCTGGCAAACCTGGCCGCCCTGCCCGAGGCCGAAAAGCAGGCGCTGCTCTACGGCAGCTGGGACAGCTTTTCGGGCCAGGTGTTCACCGAATGGCGCAACGACCCCGAACACTACCGCGACCAGCGGTGGACCCATGTGGTGGAACCCTTCGCCATCCCCAGGCACTGGCGAATCTGGCGGGGGTACGACTTCGGGTATTCGCGGCCCTTCTCGGTGGGGTGGTACGCGGTGGACGAGGACGGGCGGATCTACCGGATCAAGGAGCTGTACGGGTGCAGCGGCCGGCCCAACGAAGGGCTGCGGCTGGACCCGGTCGAGCAGGCCCGGCGCATTCGGGAGGCCGAACGGAACGACCCGCTGCTGCGGGGGCGGGTGATCCGGGGGATCGCCGACCCGGCCATCTTTGACGAGAGCCGGGGCGAGAGCATCGCCGCCATGATGGAGCGGCCCCCGAACGGGGTGCACTGGGCGGCGGCCGACAACACCCGTCTGGCCGGCAAGATGCAGATGCACTACCGCCTGGCTTTTGACGGGGAGGGGCGGCCGATGTTCCAGGTCTTTCGCACCTGCAGGCACTTCATCCGGACCATCCCGGCCCTTGTCTACGACGAGAGCAACGTGGAGGATGTGGACACCCGGCAGGAGGACCACATCTACGACGAGTGCCGGTATGTCCTGATGGAAAACCCCATCAGTCCGCCGGCCCGGCCGGCGCTGCCGCCCCCGGCCGACGACCCCCTCGACCTGCGGCCGAAGGGGAGAGAGAACGCGACATTTTACAGAATTTGAGGTGAGATGATGGAACAGGAACTTCTGACGCAGGCGCAGCCCCCCATCGGGCCCGCCGAGGCCGCCGAGGCCGAGCGCATCCTGCACAGGTACAAAGCCGGCAAGGCCGCGCTGGACCGGCGGCTGATCGACAACGAGCTGTGGTTCCGGATGGCGCACTGGAAGCAGTATAAAAACCGGATGATGGAGGGTAAGCCCCAGCCTTCGAGCGGGTGGCTGTTCAACTCCATCGCCAGCAAGCACGCCGACGCGATGGACAACTACCCCGAGCCCTGCGTGCTGCCCCGGGCGGCCGACGACGAGGCCACCGCCCGCACCCTGTCGAGCATTCTGCCGGTGGTGCTGGAACAGGCCGATTACGAGCAGGTCTACTCGGACAGCTGGTGGCGCAAGCTCAAGCAGGGCACCGGGGTCAAGGGCATCTTCTGGGACCCGGCGGCCCGGGGCGGGCTGGGCGAGATCGCCATCCGGTCGATGAACCTGCTGATGCTCTACTGGGAGCCGGGGATCATGGACATCCAGGACAGCTCCCACTTTTTCAGCCTGAGTCTGGAGGACTCGGAGCAGCTGGCCGAGCGGTGGCCGCAGCTGCGGGGCCGCACCGGCGGCACCATCGACGCGGCGCGGTACATCCACGACGACTCGATCGACACCACCGACAAGAGCGTGGTGGTGGACTGGTACTACAAAAAGCCGGGACCCGGCGGGAAAGAGCTGGTCCACTACTGCAAGTTCTGCAACGGGGTGGTGCTGTATGCCAGCGAGAACGACCCGCGGCTGGCCGGGCGGGGCTTTTACGACCACGGGAAGTATCCGTTCGTGTTCGACGTGCTGTTCCAGGAAGAGGACAGCCCGGCGGGCTTCGGGTACATCGACGTGATGAAGGACTGCCAGATCTCTATCGACAAGATGAACCAGGCGATGGACGAGAACGTCCTGCTGGCGTCCAAGCAGCGGTATGTATTGAGCGACGCGGCCGGGGTGAACGAGGAGGAGCTGGCCGATTTCAGCCGGGACATCGTCCATGTGACGGGGCGGCTGAGCGACGACAGCTTCCATCAGATGCAGACGGCCGGCCTGCAGGCCAGCTCGATCACCTACCGGAACAGCCGGGTGGACGAGCTGAAGGAGATCAGCGGCAACCGGGATGTCAGCCAGGGCGGCACTTCGGGCGGGGTGACGGCGGCTTCGGCCATTGCGGCCCTGCAGGAGGCAGGCAGCAAGCTGAGCCGGGATATGCTCAAGAGCGCCTACCGGGCCTTTGCCAAGGAGTGCTATCTGGTGATCGACCTGATGCGGCAGTTCTACGACGAGGAGCGCATCTTCCGCATCACGGGGGAGCAGGGGCAGAACGTCTACCTGCCCTTCAGCGCCGCGGCCCTGCGGGCGGCGCCGGTCAAAAACCTGGCCGGGGTGGAGCTGGGCAGCCGGGAGCCGGTGTTCGACATCACCATCTCGGCGGCCAAGAAGTCCGCCTTCAGCCGGCTGACCCAGAACGAGACGGCGAAGGAATGCTACCAGCTGGGATTTTTCAACCCCGCCAACGCCGACGCGGCCCTGGCGGCGCTGGAGATGATGGACTTTGAGGGGATCGAGAAGGTGCGCCAGCGGGTGCGGCAGAACGGGACGATGGCCCGGCAGCTGCAGGCGGCGCAGCAGCAGCTGGCAAGGCTGGCCCGGGCGGCGCAGGCGGCGCGGGGACAGAACGGGCAGACGGTGCCCGGCAGACAGGCCCGGCAGGCGGCGCGCGCCCCGCGCCCCGCAAGCCCCGCCGCAGCAGCGAGACGGGCCATGAACGTAAACGGAAGGAGACAGCAAGTATGATCCAGGCAATGTACCACGAACTGGACGGCCCGGCCGGCGTCACCCGCCGGCTGAGCGTCAAGGGACACGCAAACTACGCCCCCGCCGGGCAGGACATCGTCTGCGCCGGGGCAAGCATCCTGATGCAGGCGCTGGTCTGGCTGACGGCCGGGGCCGACGGGGTGGACTGCACCGCGTCGGACGGCCCGGAGGGGCCCCGCATCGCGGTGACCGCCGCCCCCGGGAAGAACCGGGAGGAGAGCGAGCGGCTGGCCGGCAGCTTTGAGCTGGCCAAAGCGGGGCTGGCTCTGCTGGCCGAGCGCTACCCCGACAACCTCCGCTTTGCCGACACCAGCCGGCGGGGTGAGGAGGGGATGGTCGATCTGCAGCTCTTTGCCAAAAAGGAGGAGCGGAAGCCCCCTGCCCTGAGCCGGGCGCAGGAGCGGCAGGCGAAAGCGGCGGGGACCATCCGCCGCAAGCGGGACGAGACCGCGCCGGCGGCGGAAAAGCCGGAAAAGCAGCCCGCGCCGAAGCCGGAGGCAAAGCGGCCGGTCGAGCCGATGCTGGGCATCGGGGAGGCGGGGCGGTTCATCCGCCGGCTGCACCGGCGCTGGGCGCTGGAAGAGGCCGAGATGCGGAAGGGCGACCCGGGCTTTTCCCTCCGGGAGGCGCTGAAAAACCCCGCCATGCGCCGGATGATGCGGATGCCCGGGATGCGGATGCAGGAAGCCTACCGGGCGGCCTACTACGACCGGCTGATGGAAAACACCGCCCGCGCCGTTGAGCGCGGGGTGGTGGACCGGGTGCGGGAGCGGGGCGCCCGTCCCGCCGAAAACGGCATCCACAGCCGCGGCGCGATGACCGCCGCCCCCGACGTGAGCCGGATGAGCCGCGCGCAGCGGGAAGCCCTGGAGCGGGAAGTGCTGCACGGGGCGAAGATCAGACTCTGAACCACGGTACGAGCCGGCCGGACGGCCGGAAACGATACGACAAAGAAAGGATGAACAAGATGAAACTGTACGAATTCCCCTTTGACCTGCAGCTGTTTGCCGAGAGCGACAGCAGCACCACCACCGCCACCCTGCCCAACACCACCGCGACCATGAGCAATGAGATGAAGACCTTCTATGAGAAGCGTCTCATCGACCAGGCAGAGCCCCGGCTGGTCCACGATCAGTTCGCCGACTACTACCCCATCCCGATGGGCGGCGGCAAGACCATCGAGTTCCGCAAGTACGACAGCCTGCCCAAGGCCATGACCCCCCTGGAAGAGGGCGTGACCCCCGACGGCCAGGCCCTGAACGTCTCGGTGGTCAAGAGCGACCTGCACCAGTACGGCGGCTGGACCCCCCTGACCGACGTGCTGCAGATGACCGCCATCGACAACAACGTCGTGCAGGCTACCCGCATCCTGGCCAGCCAGGCCGGGCGCACCCTCGACGCCATCACCCGCGACGTGCTGGCCGGCGGCACCAACGTCATCTATGCGCCCAAGGTGGGCAGCGACGGCGCCGAGACCGCCGTCACCAGCCGCGCGGGCCTGGACCTGACCTGCAAGCTGACCCCCAAGCTCTTCTTCCAGGCGGCGGCCCAGCTGGGCGCCATGAACGCCGACACCCTGGGGGACAGCTATGTGGCCATCATCCACCCCTACGCCGCCTACGACCTCAAGACCAGCAAGGAGTGGATCGAGGTGCACAAGTACGCCGACCCCGAGGCCATGTACCGCGGCGAGATCGGCAAGCTGGGCAACATCCGCTTCATCGAGACCAGCGAGGCCAAGATCTGGAAGGACGACACCTGCCCCGCCAACGGCAGCAGCGGCAAGTACGCCGTCTTTGCCACCCTGGTGCTGGGCGCCCACGCCTACGGCGTGACCGAGCTGGAAGGCGGGGGCCTGGAGCACATCGTCAAGCAGCTGGGCTACGGTGACGACCCCCTGAACCAGCGCGCCAGCGTGGGCTGGAAGGGGATGCGCGCCGCCGAGCGGCTGGTGGAGCAGTACATGGTGCGGATCGAGAGCCTGTCGAGCTATTCGGCTTCGGCCGCCGCCAACTGAGAAAAGGAGGAGACTGTCATGGCTGAAGAGAAAGTGCGCATCAAGCTGTTCAAGGACAACGGCCGCTACAAGAGCGACCTGTTCGTCAGCGTGAACGGCGTCAACTACCAGATCCGCCGCGGCGTGGAGGTGGAGGTGCCCCGGTCGGTGGCCGAGGTGCTGGAACACAGCCAGCGCCAGGACGATCTGACCGCCGCCCGCATTGCGGCCGCCGAGGACGCAGCGGGCAAGTAAACCAGAAACCAGCGCAGGGCCGGCCCCGCCGAAGAGCCGGGCCGGCCCAAGGCGCTGCTTGAACCCTGTGAAAGGAGGCTTGCATATGACGGCAGGCGAAGCGATCGGGCAGGCAAGGGCGCTGCGCCCGGGCTGCGAGATGACGGAAGAGAGGATGCGGAGCTGGCTGCGCCGCCAGGACGGCGAGATCCGCGCAAGGCTGCTCCCGGAGAGGGGGGCGGAGGAGCTGGCGCAGGCGGGCGCCGACCTTGCCGGCGAGGGGGAGCTGACCGACAGCACCGTGCTGCTGGTGCCCTTCCCCTTTGACGGGATGTACCCCCACTACCTGTGCGCCATGATGGACGCGGCGCTGGGGGAAAACGAGCGCTATGCCGGAGAAATGACCCGCTGCAACGCGCTGCTGGGCGAATTTGCCGCCTGGCTGCGGCGGGAACACCGCCCGCCGGCCCGGCGGGTGATCTGGTGAGGAGGGAGCGGAATGTATCTGCCTGAACTGCCCGCCCTGAAAAACAGCCGCCGGCAGATGCGGGTCTTTGGGGGGCTGAACGAGACCTTTGGCTGCACCGAGGCCGAATACGCGGCGGACCGGAATTTTTCCAGCCGGGACTTCCCGGCGCTGTCCACCCGGACGCCCCGCCGCAGGCTGCGGGCGCAGACCGGCGCGGACGGGATGTATCATCTGAACGGCTTTCTGCTCATCAGCGGGGGCGGCCTGACCTACACCCCCGACAGCGGAGAGGACCCGGTGGTCCGCAGCGGCGTTTTGTCCGCGGGCAAAAAGAAGCTGGTGGGGATCGGGACGAAGATCCTGATCTTCCCGGACAAGATGGCCTTTGACACCGCCGACGGAACGCTGCGCGCCCTGGGGGCGTCCTGGAGCAGCAGCGAATCGGTCGAGATGGCCCCCTGCGACGCCGAGGGCAAGGTCTACACCGTCAGCAGCTGGGGGACCGAGGAACCGGAAGAGCCGGAGGACGGAGAGGTGTTCCTCAAGGTGGTGACCCCTTCCAGCCCGTGGAACGCCGACGGGACGCTGGAGGTGTACAGCAGTTCCCTCGAGCGGTGGACGGCGGTGAGCCTCGACTACTGCAAGATCAGCGCCACCGGCATCGGGGCGGACTTTGCCGTCTGGGACACCGTGACGGTGGAGGGGACGGCGGCCGCCGCGGCCGGCGTCTGCGACGATCTGGACGGGGAAAAGGTCCTCTACGACGCCGGGGAGGACTGGCTGATGGTCCGCATCACCCCCGGCGGGGAGCACTTTTACGGGCGGCTTTTGCAGACCGGGACGTCGGCGGTCTGGAACAGCCTGGACGGCAAGAGCAGCCTGACCTATACCACCGACAAGCCCCTCGGCTGCGAGCGGCAGGTGCCCGACCTGGACTACCTGACCGAGTGCGACAACCGGGTGTGGGGCTGCGCAAGCGGCGAGAATGTGATCTACGCCTGCAAGCTGGGCGACCCGACCAACTGGTTCTCCTACCGGAACACCGCCGCCGACAGCTACGCGGTGACGGTGGGCAGCGACGGGGACTTTACCGGCGCGGCCACCTGCATGGGATACGTCCTCTTTTTCAAGGAGAACACCCTGCACAAGGTGTGCGGGTCCAAGCCGTCCGATTTTCAGCTCAGCAGCCTGCGGTGCCGCGGGGTAGCCAAACACGCGGCCGAGAGCCTCTGCGTCATCAGCGAGACGCTGTACTATCTCTCGCCCGAAGGGGTGATGGCCTGGGACGGCAGTCTGCCGGTCAAGGTGTCGGGGGTACTGGACGCGAGCGGCCTGGCCGGGGCCGAGCGGGCCGCCGCCGGCTGGCTGGACGGGAGGTACTATCTCTACCTGCAGTGGGCGGACAGGGCCCGGCTGCTGGTCTACGACACCGAGCGCGGCCTCTGGCACGAGGAGGACCCCGGCGCTTCGGGGCAGCTGGAGCTGCTCTCGAGCGGGCGGCAGCTCTACCTGTGGGACGGCGCGGCCCTCTGGGCGGCCGGCCCCGCCCGGGAGGAGGACGCCGTTCTGGCCGGGGGCGAAGGAGAGGCCGAGACGGAGATCCCGTTTGAGCTGGTGAGCGGGGAGATGGGTCTGGACGAGAGCGAGGACAAGTACCTGTCCCATCTGGTGCTGCGGCTGGACGCGCAGCCCGGCGCACAGCTGACCGTCTGGGGCAGCTGCGACGGCGGACGGTGGGAAAAGTGGGCCTCGGCCGCCGCCCGAAACGAAAAGGAAAAGCTGCGCATCCCGCTGACGCCCCGCCGGCACGATACGATGCGGTTGCGTCTGACCGGCACCGGGCAGCTGACGCTGCGCAGCCTGAGCCGCACCTTTGCCCCCGCAAAGGGCGGCCTGTGAGAAAGGAGGAACGCCCATGGCAAGCATTGCAGGGCTGAGCAAGCTGGGCCTGCCCCGTCTGAGCAGCAGCATGGACCCCGAGGACGCAAGGGTGATCCGCAACTATCTGTATCAGATGCAGGAGCAGCTGCAGTACGTATTGACCAACATCGACACCGAAAACCTGGCCGAGGGGCTGCGCAGCCGCCTCGAGGCCGAGTGACAGAAAGGAGGCCACCATGGCGGCCAAGAAAAAAGACCCCTACAGCACCCAGGGGCTGAACGACAAAGCTTCGGTGCAGCAGGCGCTGGCCTCGGCGCAGTACCAGCCCGGCGAGGCGGTGAACAGCGCGGCCAGCGCCCTGGACGAGTGGCAGGCCAACCGCCCCGCCGCCTACCAGAGCCAGTACCAGGGGCAGATCGACAGCCTGCTGGATCAGGCCATGAATCAGGAGAAGTTCTCCTACAACTACGCATCCGACCCGCTCTACCGCCAGTACGCCCAGGCCTACCGGCAGAACGCCCACGACGCCAGCACCGACGCCGCGGCGCAGGCCGCCGCCCTGACCGGCGGCTACGGTTCCAGCTACGCCACCAGCGCGGCCCAGCAGGCCTATCAGCAGCAGATGAACGGGCTGAACAGCGTCATCCCCACCCTGTACAGTCTGGCGCTGGACAGCTACACCAGCGAGGGCGACCTGCTGATGGACCAGCTCAGCGCGCTGAACCAGCAGGAGCTGAACGCGCAGGACCTCTACTACCGGCAGCTGGACGACTACTACACCCAGCTGGAACAGAAGCAGGACGCCTACGAGAGCGCCGCGGCCCAGGACTACGCCCAGTACACCGACTATCTGGCCAACCTGAACAACCTCTATGGCTACTACACCCAGCAGGAGGAGGCCGACGCCGCGCGCCGTCAGCAGACCTTCAACAACGTGATGACGGTGCTGGGGCTGATCGGCAACGTGGCGCAGATGGCCATCAGCGGGACCACCGGCCTGGGCTCGATGCTGAGCGGGCTGGCCCAGACCGGCTACAGCATCTACGCCGACAGCCGCGACTTTGAGGCCGACCGCGCCGACGCCGCCTGGGAACAGCAGATGGAAGAGCGGCTGCGCCAGGACAGTCTGGCCCAGCAGAGCTACGACGACAGCGTCTCGGCCCAGCAGTACCAGGACGCGCTGGCCCAGCAGCAGTTTGACAACGACGTGACCAGCCAGAAGCTGGCCATCGCCCAGGGCGAGTGGGCCCTCAAGCGCAGCCAGGCCCAGCAGGAGGCCGCCGCGGCCAGCGCCCGGGCCGCCAGCCGCACCGCAAGCGGCGGCAGCAGTTCGGGCAGCAGCGGGAGCAGCGCATCCCGCAGCACGGCCGGCAGTACGTCGGGCAGCGCAGCCGCAAGCGCCGGCAGCGGCATCGACTATCAGGAGTTTGCCCGGAATATGCGCAACCGCGGCTACACCATCGACGAGATCAAGGCCATGTTCGACGCCATGCGGGGAGCATAACCAAACAAACGAAACGGGGCGCGTCCAGACGGGCGCGCCCTTTTTTGCGGCCTTTGGGGGTTTGCCGCGGAGGCGAAGCCCACCCAACTGCAAAAAATAAAGCAAAAATGCAGAAATACTAAATTGGCATCTTGACACCCAGGAGGGTATGATTAAATGGGTATAATTCAAAAGTTAAGTGTACCGCGCAGAATTTTTGAAAGTGTATGAAGGAGGGTTTTATGCGTTTGCGCAGAATTTCTGCCCTTGTCCTTGCGGCGGCGGTGGCCACCACCATGCTGACCGGCTGTCCGTGGGACAAAGAAGAGGAACCCGGCAGCTCGTCGAGTTCGTCGTCCAGTTCCAGCAGCCGGCCGAGCTATGATGACG
>DXHQ01000016.1 GCA_019113345.1 Candidatus Faecalibacterium intestinigallinarum | reverse complement strand
TGATGCCGACGAGCTGCATCAGCACGATGTCGTTCATCACGGCTTCCTTGAGCTCGGGGTTGATCATGGCATTGCCGCCGTACTTGACGACGATCGTCTCTCCGGCCCACTTCTTGATATACGGCATCGCCTGCACGAGCACGTGCGCACGGTCGCCGTTTGAAATTCCGATTTTCTTTTCAGTACTCATGTGCGGTAATCTCCGTTGATCTTCACATAGTCGTAGGTCAAATCACAGCCGAAGGCCTCCGCCTCCGTATCGCCGCTCTTCAGGTCCACAAGGATCGTGATCTCCTTCGCGTGGAGCACCTTCGCGGCCTCCTCCTCGCTGAACGCGATGCCCGCGCCGTTTTCGCAGACGTCCACGCGGCCGTTTTCGCTCTGGAACGCGACGTCCACCTTGTGGATGTCGATGTCGGCGCCGGAATAGCCGATCGCGCAGAGCACGCGGCCCCAGTTCGCGTCCTCGCCGAACATCGCGGCCTTCAAAAGCGCGGAACAGATGACCGACTTCGCGACGGTCTTCGCCGTCTCCCAGTCCTTCGCGCCGGTCGTCCTGCAGATCAGCAGCTTCGTCGCGCCCTCGCCGTCGCCCGCCATCATCATGGAGAGCTTGCGGCACACCGCGGTCAGCGCCGCGCAGAACGTATCGAACGCTTCGCCCGCCGCCGCGATCTCCGCGTTGCCGGCTTCGCCGTTCGCCATGCAGGTCAGCGTGTCGTTCGTCGAGGTGTCGCCGTCGACGCTGATCATGTTGAAGGTCTTGTCGGCCGCGGCCGTCACGGCCTTCTGCAGCATCGCGGGCGTGATCGCGCAGTCCGTCGTGACGAAGCAGAGCATCGTCGCCATGTTCGGGTGGATCATGCCCGAGCCCTTCGAGATGCCGCCGACCGTCACGGTTCTGCCGCCGATCTCGACCTGCACCGCGACCTCCTTTTCGATCGTGTCGGTCGTCATGATCGCCTGCGCCGCGCGGTTCGAGCCGTCCGCGCTGAGCGACGATGCAAGCTCGGCCGCCGCGTTTTCGATCGGCTCGATCGGCAGGATCTGGCCGATCACGCCGGTCGAGGCGACGATCACGTCGTGCGGGTCGATGTGCAGCGCGTCCGCCGCGATCTCGCACATGCGCCAGGCCTTCGCCTCGCCGTCCGCGTTGCAGGTGTTCGCGTTGCCGCTGTTGCAGATCACCGCCTGCGCACGGCCGTCCGCAAGGTTCTTCTGCGTGACGAGGATCGGCGCGCCCTTGACGAGGTTCTGCGTGTAAACGCCGGCCGCCGCGCACGGCTTTTCGCTGTAGATCAGCGCGAGGTCGCGCTTCGATTTGTTCTTCCGGATGCCGCAGTGCACGCCGCCCGCAAGGAAGCCCTTCGCCGCGGTGACACCGCCTTCAATATACTGCATAGGTTTGACACTCCTGTACTCAGATTTCTTTTTTATCCCCGGACGGGCCCTGCCCGCCAATCCTGCACGCCGCAACACTGCCCGCCGCGGCACGCTGCCGCCGCGACCAAACAGCCGATTTCCCGCTGCGCCGAAGTGTGCGCAAGCACACGACTCCGCGACTCCGCCGCGACCAAACAGCCGATTTCCCGCTGCGCCGAAGTGTGCGCAAGCACACGATTCCGCGACTCCGCCGCGGCACGTTGCCGCCGCCGCTAGAATGCGGGCGGCACCTGAAGCAGGCCGGTCGTCTCATCGAGACCGAACAGAATGTTCATGTTCTGGATCGCCTGCCCCGCCGCGCCCTTGACCATGTTGTCGATCGCGCTGATCGCGATGAACGTGTTCGTGCGCTTGTCGACGAAAATCGAAACGTCGCAGAAATTCGTGTATTTGATGTTGTGGATGTCCGCGCTCTTGCCCGCCGGCAGAAGCCGCACGAACGGCTCGTCCCCGTAGCGCGCTTCGTAGGCCGCGCGCAGCATCGGCTCGGTCACGCCGTCCTTCAGGCGCGCGTAGCACGTCGCGAGGATGCCGCGGTTCACCGGCAACAAATGCGGCACAAAGGTGATCCGCACCGGCGCGCCCGCAACCTTCGAGAGCGTCTGCTCGATCTCCGGCGTGTGGCGGTGGCTCGCAACCTTGTAGGCCGACATGCCCTCGTTCAGCTCCGGATAGTGGTTGTTCTGCGCCGGCTTGCGGCCCGCGCCGGTCACGCCGCTCGCGCAGTTCGCAATGATGCCGGCCTGCTCGATGTATCCCCGCTCGAGCGCCGGAACGAGCGCCAGCGGCACCGCCGTCGTGTAGCAGCCCGGGTTCGCCACGAGCTTCGTCTTCTTGATCTGCTCGCGGAACAGCTCCGGCAAGCCGTATACCGCCTTTTCATGCAGCGCCTTGTCCGCAAACGTGCCGCCGTACCACTCTTTGTACTCTTCTTCGCTCTCGAGACGGAAATCCGCGCCGAGATCGATGAACGCCTTGCCCTGCGCGTCGCATTTCGCCGCAAGGTCCTGCGAAAGACCGTGCGGCAGCGCCGCAAAGATCACGTCGCTCTTTTCGACGACCTCCGCCTGCGTGCCGCAGACGAGATCGCACAGGCCGCGGTAAGCGGGGTATACGTCCGAAAGCGCCATGCCCTCGAAGCTCACCGAGCTGATCGCCGCGAGCTCCGCCGCGGGATGCAGGTAAATCAGGCGGCAGATCTCCGCCCCGGCGTATCCGGTCGCGCCGACAACGCCGACTTTTATCTTTTCCATTTTCGAAAACCTTCCCTTCCTCAGTTCAGCAGCGCCCGGACTTCCTTTGCCGCCGCGCGGACGTTTTCCGGACACGGCGCGCCCTTGACCTTGCGGTCGTTCACGCACTTTTCGAGATTGATCGCCGTATAAACGCCCTCGTCAAACGCGTCGCAGACCTTCCTGTATTCGTCGAGCGGCAGCGTCTCGAGCGTCAGCCCGCGGTCGATGCACAGCGCGACGAGCTCGCCCGTGATCTTGTACGCGTCGCGGAACGGCAGGCCCTTCGCCGCAACGAGGTAGTCGGCGCAGTCGGTCGCGTTGATGAAGCCCTTCGCCGCAGCGTTGCGCATGTTGTCCTTTAAAACGCGCATCGTCTTCAGCATCGGGATGAACGGCGTGAGGCACAGGCGCAGCGTGTCGACCGCGTCGAACACAGCCTCCTTGTCCTCCTGCATGTCCTTGTTGTAGGCGAGCGGCAGGCCCTTCATCATCGTGAGCAGCGCCATGAGGTCGCCGAATACGCGCCCGCTCTTGCCGCGGATCAGCTCCGTGATGTCGGGGTTCTTCTTCTGCGGCATAATGCTCGAGCCGGTGGAAAACGCGTCGTCCAGCTCGATGAACTTGAACTCCCACGAGCACCAGAGGATGATCTCCTCCGAGAAGCGCGAGAGGTGCACCATCGCGATGGAGACCGCCGCCGCGATCTCCGCGCAGAAGTCGCGGTCGGCAACGCCGTCGAGGCTGTTGCGGCTGACCGCCGAGAAGCCGAGCAGCTTCGCCGTGAGGTCGCGGTCGAGCGGGTAGGTCGTGCCGGCCAGCGCGCCGGAGCCGAGCGGGCAGACGTCCATGCGCTTTACGGCGTCCTGCAGGCGGCCGATGTCCCGCAGGAACATCTCGGCGTACGCCATCAGGTGGTGGCCGAAGGTGATCGGCTGCGCGCGCTGCAGGTGCGTGTAGCCGGGCATGACCGCGTCGGCGTATTCCTCCGCCTGGTCGCAGAGGACGGAAATCAGCTCTTTGAGCTGGCCGATGAGGCCCGCGCACGCTTTGCGGAGCGTCAGGCGGACGTCGAGCGCGACCTGATCGTTTCGGCTGCGCGCCGTGTGCAGCCGCTTGCCCGCGTCGCCGATGCGCGCGGTCAGCTCGCCCTCGACGAAGGTGTGGATGTCCTCGGCGTCGGGATCGATCGAGAGCGCGCCGCTCTCGATGTCCGCGGCGATCTTTTCGAGCTCCGCGCAGATCTTGTCGCTCTCGCTCTGCGCGATGATGCCGCAGGCGCCGAGCATCGTCGCGTGCGCGATGCTGCCCTCGATGTCCTCTTTATACATCCGGCTGTCGATCGAAATCGACGAATTGAAATCGTTTGTCTTCGGGTCCGCCTCCTTCTGGAAGCGCCCTTTCCACAGCTTCATGGCTGGCTTTTCACCCTTTCTGCTCCGGCCCGGCCTGCGCCTGCCCGATAAACCTCAAAAAATTTTCCTTACAATTCTCCAGACGCGCGGCGCCCCATGTCTCCCGCGCAATCTGCATGAAGCCAGAAAAGGGCAGGCAAACCGCCTACCCCATCTGTGTGCTTCGCTTATTTCTCCCCGAGCTTCGCCTTCATCTTGGCCTGGACCTGAATCGGCAGGCCGAAGAGGTTGATGAAGCCGGCGGAATCCTTCTGGTTGTAGACTTCGTCCTCGTCGAAGGTCGCGATCTCTTCGTCATACAGCGTGTACGGGGAGGTGACGCCCGCGTTGATGACATTGCCCTTGTAGAGCTTCAGCTTGACGTCGCCGGTCACATTCTCGTTGACCTTGTCGACAAACGCGGAAAGCGCTTCTCTGAGCGGCGTGAACCACTGGCCGTTGTAGGTGAGGTCCGCCATCTTCGGCGCGACCTGCGTCTGCAGGAAGTGGAACGTCTCCTTGTCGAGCGTGATCGTCTCGAGCACGTTGTGCGCCTTGTAGAGGATCGTGCCGGCCGGCGTCTCATACACGCCGCGGCTCTTCATGCCGACGAGGCGGTTCTCGACGATGTCGAGCAGGCCGATGCCGTTCGCGCCGCCGAGCGCGTTCAGCTTCGAGACAAGCTCCACCGCGCCGAGCGTCTCGCCGTCGATCGCGGTGGGAACGCCCTTTTCGAAGTGGATCGTCACATAGGTCGGCTCGTCGGGCGCCTGCTCCGGGGAAACGCCGAGCTCGAGGAAGCCGGGCTTGTTGTACTGCGGCTCGTTCGCCGGGTTCTCGAGGTCAAGGCCCTCGTGCGAAAGGTGCCAGATGTTCTTGTCCTTCGAGTAGTTCGTCTCGCGGTTGATCTTCAGCGGGATATTGTGCGCCTCCGCATACTCGATCTCTTCCTCTCTCGACTTGATGGACCACTCTCTCCACGGCGCGATGATCTTCATATCCGGCGCAAATGCCTTGATCGTCAGCTCGAAGCGGACCTGGTCGTTGCCCTTGCCGGTGCAGCCGTGGCAGATGGCGTCGGCGCCCTCGGCGATGGCGATATCGGCCAGCGCCTTGGCGATGCAGGGCCGCGCAAAGGAGGTGCCCAGCAGATAGTCCTCATATTTTGCGCCGAACTTCAGGGTGGGGAAGATGTAGTTTTCGACAAAGTCCTTTTTCAGGTCCAGCACATACAGCTTGGACGCGCCGGTCTTTTTGGCCTTTTCTTCCAGGCCGTCCAGCTCGGTGCCCTGGCCCACGTCGCCCGACACGGCGATGACTTCACAGTTGTTGTAGTTCTCCTTCAGCCAGGGGATGATGATGGAGGTATCGAGGCCCCCGGAGTAGGCCAGCACGACCTTTTTGATGTCTTCCTTTTTCTTCATGACGGTTCGCTCCTTTTTCGCCTTGGCGGCATTTCACACTTTCCGCCGCACGCCCTTTTGGTGCGGCCCTGCGCGCCGTTTTGCGCGTCTGTCCCTATTATACCCGCCGCGCCGCAAGCGTCAATGCAGAAAAATGCCAAACCTTTTGCCGTTTGCGGGGGCGTTTTGAGGCAATTTGTATTTTTATGCAGTGCATACTGCATATAATGCGAATTTATGCAATATGAAATTAAAAATCCCCGCGCCTTCAAACAGGGGCGCGGGGATCGGATTCAGGCCGATGGAAAGCCGGATACAAAAATTTCAAATGGGCAGCGTGGGAGCCTGGCCGTCGTTGTGATAAACAAATTGGATACCAGAGCCGGATTCGCTGTTCATCTTCTCGGTGGCCTGCTCCCAGGTTAGAGAAGTGCCAATTTCGCTGGTCTCAGTGCTGCTGCCCGTATCAATCCCACAGGGATCGTCAAGCGAATTGCCCCAATAGCAGGTGTGAATGGAACCATTATTGTTCCATCCAACCAACGCGCCTGTCGTGGAGGGACTCTGCGTGCCGATGGAGCTGGTGGTATAACAAGCGGTGATGGTTCCAGTATTTAACCCGGATACACCGCCAATATATTCATCAGATGGGGTTGTGCCAGTGACAGCGCCTGTAGAATAACAGGTGACGACATTGCCGCCGTTGTTATTTGCTACGATGCCGCCGAGATAACCCGTTCCTGAACAAGTAACAGTTGCGGACGAATAACAAGCCTTTAGCGTTCCTGAATTGTTTGCGACCAGACCACCAACAGTGTTGGTGCCATTTATAGAGCCCGTAGCATAGCAGGCTTCCACAAAAGAATCGTTTTGCCCGACAATACCGCCAACAACTTTTGTGCCTGTGATGGTTCCTGTGGTATGCGAGCTGCTGATGGTGCCGAAGTTTATGCCAACGATACCGCCAAGAGTATCAGAATGGCTGGAAATATTTCCGGACACATGACAATCTGTAATGCTGCTACCAGAGGAGTTCTGTCCAGCGATACCGCCGATACCCCAATCTGTACTGCTGACCGCTGCGGCTACATCACAATTTGAAATAGTGCCAGCGTTGACACCCGTGATGCCGCCAGTACCCATTGCGCCAGAAACATGGCCTGAAAGCACGCTGCAATTTTTAATGTTGCCGTCATTATAACCTGCCACAGCGCCGGTATAGTTGCCGCCGCTGACAGAAACGCCCGCAAAACGGCAGTTCTTTACAGTACCCGTAAGGGTGCCGAACATACCGCTGTAATTGCTGCCGCCGGTGCATTCAATGCCTGACACAATATGGTTTTGACCATCAAAGGTCCCGCTGTAGGTCATGCTGTACGGCCAATTTGTCGGGAGAGCGACATTGCATTCCAGTTTGATATTTGTGCTTTCCAGTTCACTTGTCTGGAGTTTTTCATCGACCAGCGCCGCAAAGCCCTCGTTGGTGGTAATGGTGTACGAGTTGGGGGCGGTTTGGATATAGCCCGGGTCAGGTGCAGGGTCTTCGCTGCCGTCGTCCGACACGCTGCTGTTGGAATCCCGACAAGTCAAAACGGCCGCATAATAATAGCCATTGTCCGCCAGCACCATGGCAGCCTTGCCCTCGGACTTTTTCCCCGACGCAATCGACGCAATGTTCTGCGCTATGCTTTCGGCGGCGTCCTTGACGGTATTGGCTCTCACAGCGAATACATCCAGCTGGCAGCCGTCCGTCAACAGGGCCTGCAAGTTTTTGTCGGCAGCCATGGCGTTCCGGACGTCGTCTGGCTGAACGTTATCCTTGAGGGAGTCTTTCAGAGCTTTGGTCAATTGGCTGTCGGTGCTGAAATGGACGATGGTTTGTGCATTGTTGAGCGCGTCGGCGGCTTCTTTTGAGAAGTCGGAGTGGCCTGCACAGCTTGCCAGCACCGTGACAGCCAGCAGAGCCGTCAGGAGCAGGGAAAGTAGTCTTTTGACGTGCATAGGTTGTATTCCTCCTTTTCTGTCCTCCGTCCGGCAAGGTATACCATGCTGGACGGAGATTTTTGGATGGAATACAGTGCAAATCCGATTGCGCACACTGCGGTTCTATGTTATAATTTATTTCAGAGAATTTGCTCTCACAGCCGTCCGGGAAGGTATACCTTCCCGGATTTATTTTTCCGGCTTTTTGCCGCCCACTTTGCCGGACGCAAAAAGCCCCGCATCCCGGAAGGGAGGCGGGGCTTGGTCAGGGCGCGCTGTACTTGGCCAGCACGGCCGCCGTTTCGGCTTCGTCCAGCTGCAGGCGGACGGGGACGGGGGCGGCGGCGCCTTTGCGCAGCGGCAGCCACCAGGTGGACATCCCGGCCCAGCGGCCCAGCTTATAGCCCGCATGGGGCTGGCGGCCCACGCAGGCAAAGCCCCACTTTTCGTGGAAGCGCTCGCTGGCGGGGTTGGGGTCGGCCAGCAGGGCGTAGACGTTCCAGTAGCCCTGCATCCGCAGCAGCTCGAGCAGGGCGCCGTAGAGGGCATTGCCCACCCCGGCCGAACAGGCGTCGGGGGCGCAGTAGATGGTGCTCTCGACGTCCCAGTCAAAGGCCTCGCGGGGGTGGTAGCGGTGGGCGCAGGCGTAGCCGAGCAGTCGGCCGGCGCCGTCCCGGGCCAGCAGCAGGGGAGCGCGGGCCAGGGTGGCGTCCACCCAGGCCTCGTATTCCGCAAGGGTCGAGGGGGTGATCTGGAAGGTGGCGATCCGATTGCGGACGTACCAGTTGTAGAGCCGGACGATCTCGCCGGCGTCGGCCCGGGTGGCCATCGAAAGGCGGGGCCGGGCGTTTTCGGCCCAGGCGGCGCAGAGGGCCTCCTTGCCGGCTTTGGGCAGCTTTTTGAGGGCGGCCTCCCGCCGCAGGGCCGCGGATTTGTCCGGGCAGGGCTCGAGGTAGGCCAGGGCCACGGCGTGGAAGGCCCGGGTGGCGCGGGCCCCGCGCCCGGTCTTGTGGGCGTGCAGCCGGGCGGCGGGGTCGGTGGTCCAGCCGGTGTAGAGCTGTCCGCCCTCGCAGCGGGCCATATAGACGTAGGCGGGGGCCATCAGGTCAAGATCTTCCATTGTATTTGAGGACCAGCCGGCAGGCGGCGATGGCGGTCTGCTTGTCGGCGGCGGTGATCAGAAAGCGGCTGGCGTGGCAGAAGCTGATGCCGGCAAGGCCGCTGCGGGCTTCGATGACCTCCTGCGGCTGGCCGGCCCAGGAGGCGGGGAAGGGCAGCTTGGGCTTTTTGGTCCGGTGGTCGGTGACGCACTGGGCGCTCCAGCCGCCCCGCTGGCTGGGGTAGACCACAAAGAGGGCGTCGGTCTTGTAGAGGCCGTTCTTCCAGGGCAGGTAGCAGGGCAGCACGACGATGCCGTCCCGGCTGGCGGCGTAGGCCGCGCGGACCTTCTCGTCGGCCCGGTTGACGGCGTTGGCCGCCTCGATCTGCCGGGTCAGGATCTGCTTTGCCACCGCCACCGCCTCGAAAAAGCGGTCGTCGGCGCTGTCGGGCGAGTCCCAGGTGGGGTTGAAAAAGCCGATGGCGTCGCACAGGCTGTTCTGCTCGCCGGTGTTGTCGTTCAGGTCCAGCGGCTGGATGAAGTTTTCGTCCACCAGGCGGGCCTGCCGCTCGCCCACAAGGCCGGGGCCCAGCACCCGCCACAGCAGCCCGAAGGCCGCGTAGGGCACCCCGTTGGGCCGGGTCTGGCGGGGCTCGCGGTGGTGGTCGAACATCCCGTCCCCGATGTCGTAGACGATGCCGTCGAAGTTGTCCGGCACCACAAAGCCCCGCGTCACCTGGATGTCGGGGCGCAGGATCTGCAAAAGCGCGGTGGCAAACACGTCGTCGGCGTGGAACTTGCCGGCGTGGGTAAAGCCGCGGGCTGGAATTTTCATAAAAGCGCACCTCTTGCTCGTAAACTGTCTCACAGTATACCACACTTTGGGCCCATGTGCAAAGAGGCCGGCCGCCGGATGTGAAATTCCCGGTTCGGTCTTGACACAGCCGTCCGGGCGTGGTATGCTTGGAGCACACCTGTAGTACAGGTATACAATTCGACGCGCGGCGCCAGCCTCCGCACCCGGCGGGGCGGCGGGCGCAGACGGGAGGCTTTTTATGTCCATCTTTCAAAAACCCAGCCGCCACCAGTTCATCGTCACCGCCTGTGTGCTGGTCTGGATCTTCATCGTCAACGTAGCCGCCATCGCCCTGGGGGTCACCGGCTGGCCGCTCTACTTTGTCACCATCTTCTTCTTTGCCCTCGGGGCGGATATGAAAAATGTTCCCTCCATCTTTGCCGGGGGCACGCTGGGGCTTGTGGCGGCGCTGGGGCTGCACGCCGGCACCTTCGGCCTTGCGCCCTCGCTGGGGCTGCTGGGGGCTTTTTCGGTCAGCATCGCCATTGTGCTGGCCGTCATCATCCTGGGCGGCACCGTCTGCCCGGTGGCCTGCAACAACGTGGCCTTTGCCTATCTGACGGTGGCCACCGTCAATTTTGAGGCCATCACCCCCGCCCTCATCGGCTATCAGATGGCGGTGTTCTGGGTGGGCGGCGCCATCATCCTGGGCGGCGCGCTGGCGGCGGCCGCCATCGGCGGCAAGATCGCCGGGGCTCACGCCGGGACCGCCCAGACCGCAGCCGAAGAGTAAAGATTGTAAAAAAGCCCGCCGGATGTTACAATAAGAGCAACCATCTTATCAAAGGAGCGTCCGACGATGTCCATCAAGAAAGTTGTCAAAAGCAGCGTCAGCCAGCAGGTCTTTGACCAGCTGCGGGAGCAGATCCTCTCCGGCGGCTGGAAGAGCGGCGACAAGCTGCCCTCCGAAAACGAGCTGGCTGCCCAGTTCGGGGTCAGCCGGGTGACGGTGCGCAACGCCCTGCAGAAACTGAGCGGTCTGGGCCTGATCGAGACCCGCTTCGGCGAGGGCTCCTTTGTCCGGGGCCCCGAGGCGGGGGCCGCCCTCAACCAGCTGGTGCCCATGCTCTACCTGGGGAGGGAGACGCTGCGGGATATCCTGACCTTTCGCCGGATGGTGGAGGGCCCCATCTGCGAGATCGCCTGCCGCCGCGCCACCGACCGCGAGATCGCCCAGCTGCGGCAGCTGCTGGACGAAATGGAGCGGGCCGAGGCCGACCTGCCCGCCTTTGCCAGGCTGGACAGCGCCTTTCACGGCATGGTGGCCCGGCTGACCCGCAGCAATATGATGCAGCAGATCTACCAGATCATCGACGACGCCATGCAGTCGGCCACCCGGCAGCACGTCCGGCAGCAGAGTGTGCAGGTGGCGCTTGGCTGGTACCGGAAGATGCTGGCCGCCTTCGAGGCGCGGGACTCGGCCCGGGCCCGCCGCGCCATGGAGCAGGCTCTGGCCCAGACGTTCTGGATCTCGACGGTCTATCAGAACGTTTTGAACATGGAGTCGGCCTGGCCGGAGCGGGTGGCGGTGCGCTGGTACGACGAGGCCGCCGGCTGCGTCCGGGAGGTGCGCTACCGCGACTATGCCGCCGACATCCGCCGGATGGTGGGCTATCTGCGGCGGAACCTCCCCGGCATTGAGGGGCGGCACATCGGCCTGCTGGACCGGACCGGCTACCCCTATGCGGTGGCCCTCTTCGGGTGCATCCTGGCGGGGGCGGTGGCCGTCCCCCTCAACTACGAAAAGAGCTGGCCCGACCTTGCGGATGAGGTCGCCCGGGCCGACGTCGACTGCCTGCTGGCCGGCGGCGCCTACCGGGAGCGGGAGCCCGGCTTTGCCGGCTACAGCGGGCGGGTGCTGGACATCGGCGCCTTTGCCGGCTGCACCGAACAGGCCGAGCTGACCGAGTGCCTCGACCGGGACGCGCCGGCCCTGATTCTCTTTACCTCCGACACCACCGGCCGCAGCAAGGGGGTGGTGCTCAGCCAGCGCAACCTCTTTGCCCCGATGCGGCTGTTCACCGAGCCGTTTGCCACCGTCCGCCGGCAGTTCGGCCTGCCGGAGGACTATCAGTTCTCGGCCTTCAGCGTGCTGCCGCTGTTCCATGTGGCGGCGCTGACCAGTCTCCTCTCCTGGAGCATCAGCGGCAACGCGGTCAACTTCTGCGCCGACCTGCGGCGCTTTTACCGGGACCTGGCCGCCATGCCCAGCGACGTCATGGCGGTGGTGCCCACCCTGCTCAAGTCCATCCACCACGACGTCTGCAAGGGCAAGGCCGCCCGGCTGGGCAAGCTGCGCATCTTCACCTGCGGGGCCGCCACCTACGACCCCCAGATGCTGGCCGACCTGATCGAGCGGGGCTTTACCGTCATCCAGACCTACGGCCTGACCGAGACGGTGGGGGACGGCGGCTGGAACAGCGCCCAGGACCCGGCCCACCTGGCCTCGGTGGGGCTGCGCGACCCCGACATGGAGTACCGCCTCGAGGACGGCGAGCTGTGCATGAAGGGGGAGGCCGTCATGCTGGGCTATTACAAGGACCCGGAGGCCACCGAAGCCGTTTTGAAGGACGGGTGGTTCCACACCGGGGATCTGGCCCGCATCGACGAGGACGGCTACATCTACCTGACCGGCCGCAAAAACAACCTGATGATCCTGCCCAGCGGCGAGAACGTCAGCCCCGAGGAGCTGGAGGCCCTGCTGGCCAAAATTCCGCCGGTGCGGGAGGTGCTGGTCTGCCAGAAAGAGGGCAAGATCTGCGCCCGCATCTCCTGCCGGGAGGCCGCGCAGGACCAGGTCCGGGCCTTTATCCACGCAACCAACCGTATGCTGCCCCTCTACAAGCGGGTGGCGGCGGTGGAATTTACCGATCAACCGCTGCCGCGCAACGCGCTGGGCAAGCTCCAGAGAGGCTGACTGGCCCCTCCGTCCTGCCGCGCGCCCCGGCGGCACGTCTGCAAGACGGAAAGGAGCTTTATGGCAAAGATCACGATCCCGGTTTCGACCATCGCACAGCTGGTCGCCCGGATGGAGACTGACTACGCGGACCGCATCGCCATCCGGTATTACGACGAGACCCTCGAGGGGGTGCGGGAGATCCCCTACCGGCAGTACGCCCATGACATCCGCTGCCAGGCGGCGGCGCTGCAGGCCGCCGTCCCCGACATCGAGGGCAGGCGGGTCTGCGTGCTGGCGGCCAACAGTTACGACTATGCGGTCAGCATCTTCGGCACCATTCTGTCGGGGGCGGTGCTGGTCCCCCTCAACCTGCAGAAGAGCTGGGCGGACATCCGCTATGAGCTGGACCTGGTGGAGGCGGCGGCCATCCTCCACGACGGCCGCTACCTCGAGCGGGAGCCGGCCCTCGGCGAGGCGTACCGGGATCGGCTGCTGCCCATCGACGGATACAAGGACAGCCAGCCCGCCCCCATCCGGGAATGCCGCGACCGCGACGCCCTGATGGCCATCATGTTCACCTCGGGCACCACCGGCCACAGCAAGGGGGTCATGCTCAGCCAGAAGAACCTCTTTGCCCCCATGCCGGCCTACTGCGACCCCTTCCGGGTCATGCTGGAGGAGATGGGGGTGGACCACTACGATTTCTGTCACTTTACCATTCTGCCCATGTTCCACATCGCGGCCTTCACCAGTCTGGTCAGCTGGGCCATCATGGGGATGTGCCACAACCTCTGCCCCGACCTGCGCAATTTCTACCGCGACCTTGCGCTGATGCCCAGCGACGCCATGGCCGCCGTGCCGGTGGTGCTGCAGAGCATCCACCGGGACGTGATGCGGGGCCGGCGGGACCGCTACGGCCGGCTGCGCATCCTGACCTGCGGCGCGGCCGCCTGCTCGGCCGAGGTGATGCTGGACCTGATGAAGAACGGCTTTTTCATCATGCAGATGTACGGCCTGACCGAGACGGCCGGCGACGGCACCTGGAACAACGACCAGAGCGCGGCCCACATGGCCTCGGTGGGGGTCGGCGACGAGCCCATCTGCCAGTATTCCATCCAGGACGGGGAGCTTTGCATCAAGGGCGATCCCGTCATGCTGGGCTACTACAAGGAGCCCGCGCTGACCGCCGAGGTGCTGGACCGGGACGGCTGGTTCCACACCGGAGACCTGGTCCGGAAGGACGCCGACGGCTACTACTACATCACCGGCCGCAAAAAGAACCTGATCATTCTGGCAAGCGGCGAGAACGTCAGCCCCGAAGAGCTGGAAAAGCTGGTGTCCGCCTGCCCGGATGTGGAGGAGTGCCTGGTCCGGGAAAAGGACGGCCGCATCTGCGCCGAGGTCTACTGCCCGGCCGGCGCGCAGGAGGCGGTCCGCGCCCATATCACCGAGACCAACCGCACCCTGCCCCTCTACAAGCGGATGACCGCGGTCGAGTTCCGCACCGAGCCCTTCCCCAAGAACGCCACCGGCAAGATCGTGAGATAACGCTGCAAAGCAAAAAAGTTCCCTGCCCGTACGGGCAGGGAACTTTTTGCTGTAAGCTCAGTTGCAGGCCAGGACGTCCCGGTAGAACTGGTTCATTTCCTCCTCGGTGGAGAAGGTGGCGACGTACATCTGGTTGCCCATGGCGTCGGCCAGGGCGTCGGGGATGCGGTCCACCATCCGCATATTCTGCTGGTACTTCTGCATGATCTGCTCGTGGCTGTAGACGAAGGGCTTGCCGTCCCGGCGGCCGGCGTAGGCGCAGTAGTAGTGCTCGCCCACCGGCATATCGGTGCCGCCGAAGGCCACCATGTCGGCCCAGATCTTGTAGACGTTGGTCGAGCGGGCAAAGTTGATCATATCGGGGGTGAAGCCGCCGCAGGGGCGCATATTCACCTCGAGGGCCACCACCTTGCCCTTTTCGCCCATGCTGGCCTGGTCCTCGGTCATCCGGAAGAACTCGAAGTGGATGAACCGGCTCTTGACCCCGAAGCTCTTGACGGCGGCCCGGCCGGCGGCGCGGGTGTCGTCGGGCAGGTCCTTGACGATGTAGTAGATGGAGTTGTCGTTGGTGTTGACGATGTCCATGATGGACATGGGGGTGACGTTGCCGGCCTCAAAGATGGGGTTGCCGTGGGCGTCGATGATGGCGTCGTAGCTGTTCACCTCGGCGTGGACGAACTCCTCCATGATGTAGGGCGCAAAGGGATGCACCGCCGACTTGTAGGAGAGGAAGTCCTTCAGCTCCTGGTCGCTGGACAGCTTGTAGGTGTCGGACGCGCCGACGCCGTTGTCCGGTTTGACCACCACCGGATAGCCCACCTCGTCGATGAACTTGCGGCAGCCGTCGTAATTGTCCACCAGGTGGTAGCGGGCGGTAGTGATGCCCGCCTTCTGGTAGTAGGGCTTCATCTTGCTCTTGTACTTGATGCGGGGGATGTCCTCGATGTGGAAGCCGGTGGTGATGTTGAAGTCGGTGCGCAGCCGCGCGTCCTGCTCCAGCCAGTACTCGTTGTTGGACTCCAGCCAGTCGATCTTGCCGTACTTGAAGGCGAAGAAGGCCACCGCGCGGTAGACCTCGTCGTAATTTTCCAGGCTGCCGACCTTGTAGTACTCGTTCAGGCTCTCCTTCAGTTCCGGCATCAGCTCGTCGTAGGGCTGGTCGCCGATGCCCAGCACGTTCATGCCGTTGTTTTTCAGCTCATGGCAGAACTGCCAGTAGTTGGTGGGAAAGTTCGGGGAGATGAAGATAAAGTTTTTCATACAGATTCCTCCAGATTCCACGTTCCGCGCTGCGGGGCGTCAGCCCAGCAGGTAGGGCATATAATAGATGACCTGCTGATACCACCAGGGCCAGTCGTGGCAGACGTCGTAGCCCCACAGGTCCACCCAGACCGGGATGCCCTTCTGTTCAAAGATCTCCTTCATCCGCCAGGTGGTGGCGGGCTGTTCCCAGTCGCCCTGACCGCAGCAGACCACCGCCTTTTTGGCGCGGTAATAGTCCATGAAGGGGTGGTCGGCGGGGAAGTTGGCCATGTAGTCGACCGGCGAGTTGCGGTAGACCGCCTCGTCCATATAGTCCCCAAAGCCGTAGCTGGCAGTGTAGATGCCGCTGAGGGCCAGGCACCCGTCAAAGAGGTCGGGGTGGCGCAGGTAGAGGTTGAGGGCGTGGGTGGCGCCCAGGCTGCACCCGAAGGGGATGATGCCGGGCAGGCTCTCCCAGCCGTTCTTTTCCCGGGCGATCTGCTGCAGCATGGGGCCGGCTTCCTGCACGATGTAGTCGATCCACTGCTCGTAGCGGCGGATGCGCCAGTAGGGGTCGCCGTCCTTGTCGGACCAGCTCTCCTTGTCCATGGTGTCGATGGACAGCACCATCACCTGCCCGGAATCGATCCAGGGGGCCAGGGTGCCGGCCATGTGGTAGTTTTCAAAGTCGAAAAAGCGGCCGTCCTGGCAGGGGATGAAGAGCATGGGCCGGCCGGCGTGGCCGTACAGCTTGCACTCCATCTCCCGGCCCAGGGCCGGGCTGTATTCCTTGAAATATTGGGTCTCCATAGTGCTAGGGGTCCTCCTCAGTCATTGGATTCATTGGGGTCGTCCAGGTCGTAGAACAGCGTTTCCATCACAAAGGGCAGCTGCTTTTCCCAGCTGGCCTCGCTGTGGGTGCCGTTCGGCACGATGCGCATGGTCAGGTTGACGCCGCGGCTCAGCACTTTGGCGCCAAAGGCCCCGAAGTCCCGCCGCATCCCGGCGTGGTTGCCCATCTCGCGAGCGCCGTAGTCCATATACAGCACCGTGCCCTGCCGGACCTTAGCCCGGGCCACCAGGCTCTTGAGCTTTTCGGGCGCGACCCAGATGGAAGGCGACAGCGCCGCCGCCCGGCCAAAGATGTGGTTGTACTGGAACAGGGCGTACAGGCTCATCAGGCCGCCCATCGAGCTGCCTGCGATGAAGGTGTGCTCCCGGTCGGGCAGGGTGCGGGCGTTTTCGTCCACAAAGGGCTTGAACTGCTCGATGAACCACCGCATGGTGTCGTCCCCGTGGCCGTCGAAGCGGCCGAGCTGCGGGTCGTCGAAGCGGTAGGGGGAGTACTCGTCCAGCCGCTCGTTGTTGCGGCCGGTGTTGCACTGCAGCGCCGCCACGATCAGGGGCACCTCGTAGGCGTCCAGAAAGGCTTCCAGCCCCCAGCTCTTGCCGTAGGTGGCGTCCTCGTCCCAAAAGACGTTCTGACCGTCGAACATATACAGCACCGGATACCGGCGGTCCGGCTCCTCCTCGTAGCCGGCCGGCAGGTAGAGATATGCGTCCCGCGCTTCCTCCCCGTTCACGGCGGGGTAGGGGACGCTCCATTTGTTGACCATAGCGCTCCTCTCAGGCCGCCCCGCACAGGCGGCGGGGCACCTATTAGTTTAACACAGTGAATTGTAGAAGTAAAGGGATGGATACCCGGAAATTTCGATGGAACTTGTCTGCACGAACGATATTTGCAATCTGTCCGGCCGGGGGAAGCAAAAACTCCCGCCTGTTTTGCGGGGCGGGAGTTGGGTTTGCTTGCGGGCGGGATCAGTAGACCTTTTCCACCGGGACGATCCAGCCCTTGGTGTCGGGCAGGCGGCCCCACTGCATACCGGTCATGGTGTCGTACAGTTTCTGGGTGACGGGGCCGATCTTGCCGTCCCCGATGTAGGCGTGCTCGCCCTTCCAGACCAGTTCCTTGACGGGGGAGACGACGGCGGCGGTGCCGGTGCCGAACACTTCCTCCAGCTTGCCTTCGCGGGCGGCGGCCATGACGTCGGCGATGGCCAGCTTGCCCTCGATGACCTCATAGCCCCAGTCTTTCAGCAGCTCGATGCAGCTGCGGCGGGTGACGCCGGGCAGCACGGTGCCGACGGTGGCGGCGGTGTAGACCTTGCCGTCGATCTTGAACATGATGTTCATGCTGCCCACTTCTTCGACGTACTTCTTCTCGACGCCGTCCAGCCAGAGCACCTGGGCGTAGCCCTGCTCCTCGGCCAGCTCGCCGGCCTTGATGGAGGCGGCGTAGTTGCCGCCGCACTTGGTAAAGCCGGTCAGGCCGGGGGCGGCGCGGATGTAGTCATCCTCGACGTAGATACGCACCGGGTTGATGCCCTCGGCGTAGTAGGCGCCGGAAGGCGAGCAGATGATGCAGAAGATATACTCCCTGGCGGCATGGACGCCCAGACCCACGTCGCTGGCAAAGACGAAGGGACGGATATACAGCGAAGCGCCGTCCGAGTGGGGGACCCAGTCGCGGTCGACGTCCACGATGGCCTTGACGGCCTGGATGTAGTCCTCCTCGGGGATGGGGGGGATGCACAGGCGGTCGGCCGAATCCTGCATCCGCTTGGCGTTGCAGTCGGGGCGGAACAGCTGGATGGTGCCGTCGGCGGTGCGGTAGGCCTTCATGCCCTCAAAAATTTCCTGGGCATAGTGCAGCACCGAGGTGGCGGGGTCGAGCTGGAAGGGGCCGTAGGGCACGATGCGGGCGTCGTGCCAGCCCTGACCGGCGGTGTAGTTCATGACGAACATATGGTCGGTGAAGATCTTGCCGAAACCGAGCTGCGACTCGTCCACAGGCTTGGCCTTGGGCGCGGCGGTGCGGGTGATTTTGATGTCCAACATGATATTCCCTCTCTCTATCGTTTCACTTGGCGCAAGAGGTGGAAGGCCCCCGCCCCCCGCTTTGCGCGAACGTTACTATCAATTATAATAATATATGAGAATTTTACAAGAGGGGCGGCAGATATTTTCATCTTAGGGTGCTGTAAGTTGCGCGGGATTGTGCTATAATGATAGCGCAGGCCGGGCAATGGGGCCCGGCGCGAGGGGATTTGCAGGAACGATATGAGGAGAGCTATGATACAAGCAGTTCTGTTTGATATGGACGGCCTGATGTTCGATACCGAGCGGCTGTGGGGCACCTTCTGGGCCCCCGCCCTGGCAAAGTTCGGGCTGGCCTACAAGGACGGCCTGGACGAGGCCGCCCGCGGCACGGCGGGGGAGACGCTGCGCGCCGTTTTGCAGAGTTACTACGGGCCTGACTGCCCGGCCGACGCCATTCTGGACGAGTTCCACCGGCTGGCCATCCAGGCGTTCCAGAAGCCGGTGCCCAAAAAGCCGGGCCTGGACCAGCTGCTGGCCTGGCTGGACGGGCAGCAGATCCCGATGGCGGTGGTCTCGTCGAGCAGCGAGACGGTCATCCGCCGCAATCTGGACAACTGGGGCCTCGGCCATTATTTCAGGGCTATCGTGGCCGGGGAGATGGTCAGCCGGTCCAAGCCCGACCCGGCCTCCTTCCTGCTGGGAGCGGAAAAGCTGGGGATCGAGCCCGCCAGCTGCCTGGTGCTGGAGGACAGCCACAACGGGGTGCGGGCCGGCGCAGCCGGCGGTTTCGTCACCGTCATGGTGCCCGACCTGATGCCGGTCACCGACGAGATGCGGGGGCTGTTCACCATGGAATGCGCCAGCCTGTTCGAGGTGCTGGACAAGCTCAAGGCAGGTGAACTGTAAGCCCATGAACAAGATCAAAGCAGCCTTTTTTGACATCGACGGCACCCTGCTCAGCTTTGCCACCCGGCGGGTGCCGGCTTCGGCCGTCCGCGCCCTGGAGGGGATGCGCGGCGCCGGGCTCAAGCTGTTCATTGCAAGCGGCCGCCCGCCCATGTATCTGGGCGATTTGAAAAGCGCGCTGGATTTCCGCTTCGACGGCTACGTCCTGACCAACGGTCAGTGCTGTACCGGCGCCGACGGCGTTCCCTTTTACAATCAGGCCCTGCCGAAAAGCTCGGTGCCGGCCCTGCTGCGCTGGCTGGAGGCCCACCCCGAGGTGGTCTGCGCCTTCTGCGAGGCCGACTACGTCTACGACAACCGCCGCAGCGAGGCGGTGGATGCCCGCTGCCGGGCCGGCGGGATGGGCCTGCCCCATCACCCCGTCGAGGACCCCGCCCGGGCCCTGACCCACACCACCTATCAGCTGAACGCCTATATGCCCCCCGAGATGGACGCCTCCTTTGCGGCGGCGGTGCCGGGCTTCAAGGCGGTGCGGTGGAACGACGTCTTTGCCGACGTCATCCCCGCCGACGGCGGCAAGACCGAGGGGATGGCCCGGATGCTGGCCCGCTTCGGGCTGACGCGGGACGAGTGCATCGCCTTTGGGGACGGCGGCAACGACATCGAGATGCTGAAAGCCGCCGGCATCGGCGTCGCCATGGGCAACGCGGCCCCCGCCGTCCAGGCCGCGGCCGACTACGTCACCGCCGGCGTGGACGAGGACGGCATCTGGAAGGCCGCGCAGCACTTCGGGCTGCTGGGGTAACCCAGTCACAGACCCGGCGGGCAAAATCGGGTATACTAGCACCATCAGGCAGGCCCGCAAGCCGCCCGCCAACCACGAACCACAGGCCGCACCCCGCGGCCGGCAAACCATATAGATACAAAGGAGAGAATACCATGAAAGAGTTGAAGTTCTTCGTCTGCAACCACTGCGGCAACCTGGCCGGCATGGTCTACAGCTCGGGGGTGCCGATGATCTGCTGCGGCGAGCCCATGAAGGAGCTGGTGCCCAACACCGTCGACGCCGCCGGCGAGAAGCACAAGCCGGTGGTCGCCGTTGAGGGCAGCACCGTCACCGTCACGGTGGGCTCGGTGGCCCACCCCATGACCGACGCCCATCTGATCCAGTGGGTGGCCCTGCAGACCGAGCAGGGCGTCCAGCGCAAGGAGCTGGCCGCCGGCGCCGAGCCCAAGCTGACCTTTGCCCTGACGGACGGCGACAAGCCCCTGGCCGCCTACGCCTACTGCAACCTCCACGGCCTGTGGAAGACCGAACTGTAACCACTCGGCCAAAGGCAGGACCAAAGAGCCCTTTCGAGCGCCCGCGCAAGCGGGCGCTTTTTGCGCGGAAAAATTTTCTTTCACAGAAATTTTATACAATCCATTCTTTCCTATGCAATCTCCCCTGAGCGCCTGTGAAAACGGGCGCTTTTCTTTTTGCACGCAGAAAGAATAAATATGCTTAAAATAACGCATAAAATTCAAAATATACTCTCGCGCCTTCGGCGCGAACTGAAGAAAAGAAAGCAAAAACGAAAAAATAGTAAATCGGGTCTTGACACCGGGGGGGGGGTATGCTATAATGCCTTTGAAAGGAAAGGACCTTCCTTTCAGCCTGTTTTGGGTCTCTATCTTTTATACACCATAAGGAGGAAAAAATCATTATGAAACTCAAGAAGATTGCTTCCCTGGCCCTCGCTGGTATCATGGCTGTTTCCATGCTGGCTGGCTGCTCCACCACTTCGGTTGATCCCGAGCCCACTCCCAATCCCGGCGATGATGAGCCCACGGTTTCTGGCTACTCCCAGATGCTGTACAATCATCTGAGCAATGCCGCCAAGAAGAAGGTCACTGCTCAGGACAGCGACGCTGTGAACAACGCTCTGGCCACCGCTATGGAGTACGCCGCTGGCAACACCATCTCTAGCAGCTACGATGATTACATTGATGGCGATACTCATGTTGTCAATAATGGCGACTGGAGCAATGCGCCGGATTCTCTGAAGAACGGTGCCAATGTCCTGATCAATGAGCTGGCGGCTGAGAACACTCTCAAGGATTCCGTTTGGATGGCTTTTAATGTTCTGGATCCTGATACCACCAACTACCAGCGTGACAACATGAACATTTCCATGCTGTTTGTGGCTGACGGCCTCAAGAGCAAGAATGCTGTCATGGACGAGGTTGCCGCCTGGATCGATCAGCAGGTTCAGTGGCTGGAAGATGACTATGACCTGCCTGGTGACATCTTCCAGGATAATGGTGGCCACTCTATGAACACCGATTACGAGTACACCATGTCTGTTGCTGCTGACACCATCACTCTGACCGCTGACCACGGCAAGAGCATGACCTTCGTGGCTGTCAACATCGCTCGCGTCTAATCAAAAACATACTTATAACAATCCTGGCCGCACCATACCGGGATTGATATAAGGAGCTGGCAGGTGTAAAATCCTGTTGGTTCAAATGCTCCACCCTTTTCATGTGACGACAAAAAGGAAATACCCCACCAGTAATTCCTTCTGTTGTTGATCGCACCAAAACAAAAGAACTTTTGCGTCACGAAAGATAGGGTCCCTCTGCGGGGTCGGCCGAAAGGCTGGCCCCGCATTGTTTGTTGCACACCTCTCCGCATCGTTTTGCCCTGCGAGTGAGGGGGACGCAAAGCGGCGCGGTGAAGAAAAGAGTGCGAGGGAGCGCCGCGGCGTTGAGGGAAGGGAAATCAAACTCCCTCTTTCCATACAGCTGAAAGTATGGTAAAATAACACTGAAATGTCCGCCGGTCTGCGCCGGGCGGGCAGTGCCTGCGGGCCGGCGGCTGGGCCGGACGCGGGCTGCGTGTATGGACCGCCCCCGCGGCCTTTTGGCGCGCGCGGGGCCCAAGGAGTAGGAGAAGCAATATGG
>DXHQ01000015.1 GCA_019113345.1 Candidatus Faecalibacterium intestinigallinarum | reverse complement strand
ACCGGCTGGATCTACCTCGGGCTGGACACGTCGGTCATCACCGGCGCGGCCGACAGCTACATCATGCCGGACGAGGGCGTCCTCTACTGGCGGATGGGGGAGCAGATCTGGCGCCTCGACGGCCGCCGGCTCTCCCTTGTGGAAAACGGCCTCGACCTCGAGCCCTACAGCGTCAGCGGCATGGCCAGCCCCGCCACCAACGTCTCCCAGGTCACCCGGAACAACCGGGCCTTTCTGGGGGTCGGGGTGACCCTCAGCGGGTGGGACGCCGAACTGATCCAGCTTTTTCCCGAGAGCACCTTCCTCAGCCAGCGGATGATCTATCTGGTCCTGATCGGGCTGGGCATCCTGCTACTCTGGTCGATGAGCGCTTTGCTGATGCGCTGGCTGGACGCCGTCATCACCCAGCCGGTCGCGGCCCTCCGCCACCGGATCGACGAGATCAGCGAGGGCAACTTTGCCATCGACCACACCATCGAGTGGTCCAACGAGCTGGGCGACATCGGCCGGGGCATCAACCACCTGGCCGGCAACGTCGAGGGCCTGCTGGCCCGCCGCCTCGAGGACCAGAAGCGGAAGCAGGACCTCGAATACCAGATGCTGCAGACCGAGATCAACCCCCACTTTATCTACAACACCCTCAACTCGATCCGGTGGATGGCCACCATCCAGAACGCCACCGGCATCGCCGAGATGGTCACCGCCTTTGCCCGGCTGACCAAGAGCATCTCCAAGAGCACCGAAAAGCTGGTCCCCCTCCAGAACGAGCTGGCCCTGCTCAACGATTACTTTACCATCCAGCAGTACCGCTACGGCGGCGATATCCAGATCGAAGTGGCCCACATCGACGACGAGGCCATCTGCCGGGACTGCATGATCCCCCGCTTCACCCTGCAGCCCCTGGCCGAAAACGCCATTTTCCACGGTCTGGAACCCAAAGGCGGCTTCGGCAGCGTCCTGCTGGAGATCCGCATCAGCCCCGAGGACGGCGACGTCCTGGTCACCATGACCGACGACGGGGTGGGGATGCCCCCCGAACAGGTGGCCCGCCTGCTCGACGCCCCCGAGAACAGGGCCGCCGCCCAGGACAAGATCCGCCATGTGGGCCTGTGGAACGTCCACCGCCGGCTGCAATATTCCTTCGGCCCCAGCTATGGCCTGACCGTCGAGAGCGAACCGGGGGTGGGCACCGCGGTGACCATCCGCCTGCCCTACCGCCACAACAAGAAAGGAGATTCCCAAGATGCTGCGGATCTTACTGGCTGACGACGAACCCCTGGTCCTGATCGGCCTGCAGGGGATGCTGGAGTGGGAAAAACTGGGCTACACCGTCTGCGGCACCGCCCGCAACGGCAAGATCGCCCTGGAAGTCATCGAGCGGGAGCAGCCTGACATCGTCATCGCCGACGTCAAGATGCCGGTGATGGACGGGCTTGCCCTGGCCCACGCCTGCCACGAAAAGGGGCCGCTGCCGGTCTTTATCATGCTGACCAGCTCGGAGGATTTCACCTATGCCCGCCGCGCCATCGAGGCCGGGGTGGTGGACTATCTGGTCAAGATGGAGCTGACCCCCAAAAGCCTCTGCGACGCCCTGGCCCGCGCCGCCGAACAGGTCAAAAAAGAAAAAGCCCTCCACGACCCCATGCCCACCCCCACCGAGATGGAAGCCGGGCTGCGCACTTTGCAGGACCGCTTCCTGATCCGGCTGTACGCCGGACTGATCCCCGACGAGGAGCATCTGCAGCAGGAGCTGAAGGGGCTCAAGCTGCATCTGGACAGCCCCTGTCTGGTGGTGGCCTGCTGCGAGATCCTGCCCTCCAACGCCGGCATGACCAGCGAGCAGCAGCTCAAGCTGAATCTGGCCTGCTGCCGGATGCTGGAGACCACCCTGCAGAACTACCTGCCCACCCATGCCACCGGCACCGACGTGCTCCACTGCAACGTTCTGTTCAGCCTTCAGGCCGAGCCGCCCGAAGGGCTGAAAGCCTTTCTCGAGCCGCTGCTGAAAAAGGCCAGCCAGATCGTCTACAATTACTTTTCGGTCCGGCTGCTCTGGGCGGTGGGCCGGCCGGCCGCCGCGCCCCTCAGCCTTTCCCGCCGCTGCCGGGAGCTGGACACCCTCCGGGTCCTTCTGTCCGAGGGGGAGCCCATCCTCTTTGCCGGCGACATCGAGAACGACGCCACCGCCTCCAAACTGCAGACGGTGGCCCAGGTCAAAGCCTATATCCGGGACCACCTGTCCGAAAAGCTCAGCCTTGCCGATGTGGCCGCCGTCTTTAACTTTTCGCCCGGCTACCTCAGCCAGCTGTTTGGCCGGTACGGGGGCGGCTTTGTCGAATACATCACCGAAGTGCGGGTGGCCGCCGCCAAGGAAATGCTGGAAAAGGGGGACAAAAAGATCTACGAGATCGCCGAGGAGCTCGGGTTTGAAAGCTCCTTCTACTTCTCCAAGGTCTTTAAGAAATCCACCGGCCTCAGCCCCCGCGAATACCAGCAGAAATGAGGGGAGAAACCGCCATGCTGTCTGAACGCCTTTCCACCCTGCCGGGGGAGCTGCTCTCCTTCCGGCCCTGTCCGCCCGCCCGCGACCGGGCGGGGTGGGCGCAGCTGCCCTCTTCGGCCCGCGAGCGGCTGCTCGCCGCCGGGGAGGCCGAGGCCCAAAAGCCTCTTGCGCCGCTGCCCCTCTCCCTTTGGCTCGATTTCATCCGCACCGGACAGCGGGCCGAATGGGAGGCCGCCTGCTTTTCCCGCCGGTCCCGCCTGTGCGCCCTGGCCGCCGCCGAGTGCGTCGAGCATCAGGGCCGCTTCCTGGACGAGATCGCCAGCACCGTCTGGGCCATCTGCGAGGAGAGCGCCTGGCAGCTGCCCGCCCACAACTCCTATGTGCGGGATACCCCGCAGCTGCCCCTGCCCGACACCGCCCGCCCCCTCATCGACCTCTTTGCGGCCGAAGCCGGGGCCCTGCTTGCCACCGTCCACTACCTGCTCGGCTCCGAGCTGGAAGCCGCCTATCCCGGCCTTGCCACCCGGATGGAGCGGGAGGTCCGCGCCCGCATCCTGACTCCCTACCTCCACGACCATTTCTGGTGGATGGGCAACGGGGACGAGCCGATGTGCAACTGGACGTCCTGGTGCACCCAGAACGTCCTGCTCTGCTTTTTCCTGCTGCCCAACGTCAGCGGGGAGGAGCGGCAGGCCGCCGTCCGGCAGGCCGCCTACAGCCTCGACTGCTTCCTCAAGGACTACGGCCCCGACGGCTGCTGCAACGAGGGCGCGCAGTACTACCGCCACGCCGGCCTGACCCTCTGGGGCGCGCTGCACATCCTGTCGGCCGCCGCGCCCGAAACCTTCGCCACCGTTTTTGACGAGCCCAAGATCAAAAACATCGCCGAATACATCCTCCACGTCCATGTGGACGGCCCCTATTACCTCAACTTCGGGGACTGCAGCCCGCTGGCCGGCCGCTGCGGCGCGCGGGAATACCTCTTTGCCAAAGCGGTGGGCAGCCCCGCCCTGGCCGCTCTGGCCGCCGCCGACTTTGCCGCCGACCCCGATCCCGACCGCCTCACCGCCCAGGACCCCAGCAGCCGGATCAATCTCTGGTACCGGCTGCTGACCGCCTTCACCGAGGCGGAGCTGCGCAGCTGCCCGCAGCCCGCTTTCCCCACGCCGGACGTCTGGTATCCCAGCGTCGGGGTGTTTGCCGCCCGGCGGGGCGGCTGGGTGCTGGGGGCCAAGATGGGCTCCAACGGCGACAGCCACAACCACAACGACACCGGCAGCATCACCGTCTACAAGGACGGCAAACCCTTCCTGATCGACATCGGGGTGGAGAGCTACACCCAAAAGACCTTCAGCCCCCGGCGGTACGAGATCTGGACCATGCAGAGCGGCTGGCACAACCTGCCCACCTTCGACGGGGTGATGCAGCTGCCCGGCGCAGACTACGCCGCCCGCGACGTCCGGGCAGGGGAGGGGACCATCTCGGCCGAACTGTCCGGCGCCTACCCGCCCATCCACGGCCTGACCAGCTACCGGCGGACGGCTGCCGTCACGGCGGCGGGGGTCACCCTGAACGACGAGACCGACTGGCCCGGCGAAGTGGAGCTGACCCTGATGACCGAGCGGCAGCCCCAGCCCTGCGAGGGCGGCCTTTCGCTGGACGGTCTGGGCGTCATCCATCTGGACACCCCGGTCGAGGTCAGCGTCCAGCCGGTGCCGGTCAGCGACCCCCGCCTGCGCACCGCCTGGCCCTATACCATCTGGAAAATCAGCCTCTATTTTTATCACCATATACATCTGACCCTGTCGTAACGCCAGGGGGAAAGGGAGATTCCTATGGAAACCATCAAGCTCAAAGTCCTCAACCAGACCGGCCACACCCTGATGACCTGCGACGCGGACGACGCGGTCTCGCTGGTCTACACCGGCGCCTACCAGCCCGGCGACCGCATCGCCATGGAGGTCGAGCATCCCGGCCAGTTCTGCGTCGTCCAGTTTGAGGACACCATGGACCCGGCCCTCATCTATGTGGCCCAGCGGGAGATCAACTTCTACATCCCCTTCGGGGAGCAGACCATCACCTACTCGCCCAAGAGCTTCCAGGGCAGCCGGCACCTGATCCGGGCCCGGCTGGCCCGCCCCGAAGAGCTGGCCGTCCGCCGCAACCTGGCCCTCAACTGCTACGACCAGCACGGCGAGACCGGCTATTATCCCCACGCCTCGGCCAACGTCGAGACCCGCGGCGAAGCGGTCTTTGCCGCCCGCAACGCCATCGACGGCATCTTTGCCAACAGCTCCCACGGCGAATATCCCTACCAGAGCTGGGGGATCAACCGCGACCCCAACGCCGCGCTGACCCTCGACTTCGGCCGCGAGGTCCTGCTGGACGAGCTGCGGATCACCGAGCGGGCCGACTTCCCCCACGACAACTACTGGGTCCGCGCCACCGTCACCTTCTCGGACGGTTCCAGTCTGGAGATCCCTCTGGTCAAGAGCCGCAAGCCCCAGAGCATTACCTTTGAGCCGCGCCGGGTCCGCAGCCTGGTGCTGAGCCACCTGATCCAGGCCGAAGGGCCCTCGCCCTTCCCGGCTCTGACCCAGATCGAGGCCTGGGGCTGCGAGTGCACCGGGGAGGCTGAGGGATGAGCTGGTTTGACGCCATTTATGGCCGCCCCGGCCGCGGCGTCGGCCCCGACGAGCCCGAAAAAAAGGGGCTGGCCCGCTTTGCCCAGATGCTGGGCCGGGACTTTGGGCAGATGATCGCCACCAACTTTGTGGTCTGCGTCCTGATCCTGCCGGCGGCGCTGGGGGTGTCCCTGGGGGTCATCCTTTTGAACTTCCCCTTCACCCTGCTGGCCGGCCTGCTGACCGGCCTGCCCGCCGGCGTCGGTCTGCTGCTGATGGCCGACTGTGCCCTGCGCAGCCTCTCCAACGACCCCTCCCCCTGGATGTACCGGGCCATCCAGACCGTCAGATCCCGCTGGAAAACAGCCCTTCCCCTCGGCTCCCTCCTCATTACCCTGCTGGGCGGGCTCTGCTTTGTCTGGGCCTTCCTCTTTGCGGTGCTGGACGGGGGCGGGCAGTATCCCGGCGGCGCGGTGCTGGTCTTTCTCGGCTTTGATATGCTGGTGCTGGCGGTGGGCGGCAGCCTGACCATGGCGGTGCTGGCCGCCGTCCCCCCCAAAGAAGCCCGCCTCGGCAACCTCTTCCGGGGCGCGGGGCATATGCTTCTGCTGGCCCCCGCCCGCTCGGTCGGCGGCAGCGCCGTCATCATGGCCGGCGTCGCGGTCCTGATCGTCTTTTTCCCGGTCAGCACCTTCTGGGCCATCCTCTTCGGCTTCTGGCTGCCGGTCCTCATCGCCATGCAGATCTTCTTCCCGGCCCTGCGGCAGCTCTACGACATCGAGGTCGAGGCCGCCGAGCTCCCGCCCGAGCCCGACGCCGCCCTGACCGAGAAGCAGAAAAAGGCCGCCCGCCGGGCCAACTGGTGGCACTACCACTGGGGTCTGGTGGTGGCGGGGGTGGTCCTCGCCGCTTCGGTGGTCTATGTCATCCACGGGCTGAACACCACCGTCGACCCCGACTATGCGGTGGCGGTGGTCACCGCCGACACCCTGCCCGACGCCTCGGCCCAAAAGCTGCAGACCGAGCTGGAGCGCTACGGCGAGGACCGCAACCGCGACGGCATCGTCCTGGTCGAGCTGAACGTCTACACCTGGAGCGCCGACGCCGCCCTGACCGACATGAACAGCCAGATGGCGGGCGCCACCCGCCTCAACACCGACCTTGCCAACGGGTACAGCGGCATCTGGATCCTGGCCGACCCGGAAGGCTTTGAAGAAGCCTACGGCGCCCTGAGCGAAACGCTGGGCGAAGACTGGGAAAGCCGGCTCTACAGCTGGACCGACGTCCCCGCCCTGGCGGATGCCGACCTGGGCAGCTACGACACCGCGGCCGACGGCTCGTCCAGCCAGTCGGTGCAGGAGCTGTTCGCAGACTACAAGGTCGCCGTCCTGGACGACTCGTCCGGGCTGTGGGCCGCCCTGACCGCGCCAGGCGAATAAAATGCTATCCTGTCGTTTTATTGATAGTTTTGGTCCAGATAGAGCTTGTTTTCGCCCTCGTCCCGCTGTATCCTAAAGGTGCGGGCAGGCAGCGGCGAGCCGGGCCCGCGGTCCTTCATAAGCAATACAGACAACAACACACGCAGAGAGGGGACGGCCTTCGACGGGGCCGCCCCCTCTCTGTCCACTCGGCACATCTTCCGGCTTTTGCGGCCGGGGATGTTTTGACACCATTTTATGAAACGTTTCATCCTAAAATCGAAAGGAGACTCCCTCTATGACCGAACGTGAAAAGATGGGCCTCGGCCTGTGGTACGACGCCAACTTTGACCCCGAACTCTGCGCCCAGCGGGACGAAGCGGCCGCCCTCTGCCTGGCTTTCAACAACGCAGACCCCCGCGACGCAGCCGAAAAGGCCCGGCTGCAAAAGCTGCTTTTGCCCAACGCCTCCGAGAAATCAGGGGTCATGCCGCCCTTCCAGACCGACTACGGCTACAACTGTTACATCGGCGCCGGCACCGGCATCAACCGGGGCGCTTACCTGATGGACGGCGCCAGGATCACCATCGGGGAAAACTGCTTCATCGGGCCCAACTGCGGGATGTACACCGCCAACCACCCCCTCTGCTATGCCGAGCGCAACCGCGGCTATGAGCAGGCGGAGCCCATCACCATCGGGGACAATGTCTGGATCGGCGGCGACGTCACCATTCTGCCCGGCGTGACCATCGGGTCGGGCGCGGTGATCGGCGCGGGCAGCGTCGTCACCAAGGACATTCCCGCCGACACCCTCGCCTACGGCAACCCCTGTAAGCCCCGCCGCCGCATCACCGAGGCCGACAAGGTTTTGGAGAATTGATTTTTTCCACATTCCGCCATCAAAAGGTGGAAAACAAAAGCGGCTCCCTCATGCTTTTCAGCATGGGGGAGCCGCTTGTTTCTTGTTTTACATATAGGCGTGGAAGACCACCGTTGCGATCTGGAAGTAGATCAGCAGACTGCAGCAGTCCACAATGGTGGAGAGGAAGGGGTTGGCCATGATGGCGGGGTCGAAGCCCAGCTTTTTGGCCCCGAGGGGCAGCAGGCCGCCCACCAGCTTGGCCAGAATGATGCTGAGGAAGAGGGCCAGGCTGACCACCACGACGTAATCCATGACGTTGGGGTACTGCCCGCCGCCAAAAACGCCGTACATCAGCCAGATGCGCAGGCCGTTGGCCGCGCCCAGCACCAGACCCACGATCATCGAGACCCGCAGCTCCTTGTAGACCACCTTCAAAAAGTCGGCCGGCTCTATCTCGTCCAGCGCCAGCCCGCGCACCATCTGGGTGCTGACCTGGTTGCCGCAGTTGCCGGCGGTGCCCATCAGCATGGGCATGAAGGAGACCAGCAGCGGCAGCGCCACAAACGCCTGCTCGTAGTGGGTGGTGACCATGCCGGTAAAGGTGGCCGACAGCATCAGGATCATCAGCCAGGGGATGCGCTGCTTGGCGTGGGTCCAGACGCTGGTGCCAAAGTAGGTGGTGGCCTCGTCGTCGGGGAGGATGGCCGCCATCTTCTGCATATCTTCGGTGGATTCTTCGGTCAGGACGTCGATGGCGTCGTCGATGGTGATGATGCCGACGAACATTCCCTCGTTGTCCAGCACCGGCATGGCGGTGAAGTCGTACCGCTGCATCTCACGGGAGACAAACTCCTGGTCGTCGGTCACCCGCACCGCGATGACGTTCTCGTCCATGATCTCGGTGATGGGGGTATCCAGATCGGCCAGCAGCAGGCTGCGGACCGACACGATGCCCAGCAGCCGGTTCTTGTCCACCACATAGCAGGTGTAGAGGGTCTCGGCCTGTTCGCCCTGCTGCCGGATGGCCGCAAAAGCCTGCTTAACGTTCATCTCCCTGCGCAGCCGGACATATTCCAGCGTCATCAGGCTGCCGGCCGAATTCTCGGGGTAGTGCAGCAGCTTGTTCAGGCTTTCGCGGGTCTGGGGCGAGGACTTTTCCAGCACCCGCTTGACCACCCCCGCCGGCATATCTTCCAGCAGGTCGGCGGCGTCGTCCAGGCTCATCTCCTCGATGGCGGTGATCAGCTCGATGTCGGTGAACTCATCCACCAGCTCGTCCCGCGCCTCGTCCGACATATAGGTAAAGACCTCGGTGGCCACTTCCTTTTTCAGCAGCCGGAACACCACCAGCCGGTTGTTTTCGTCCAGTTCTTCCAGCAGTTCGGCCAGGTCGGCGGGCTGCATATCCTCGGTGACTTCCCGCAGCTTGACGTACTGTTTTTTGACCAGCAGCTTGAGCAGCCGGCTCTTGGTCAGTTTGTTGGGGGCGGGCGGCGCTTCCCGTGCCTCTTCTTTTTCGGCGTCCCGCACGTCCTGTTTCAGGTCCTCGGCGGCTTCCTTGTCGTTCAGGTCACGGGCCAGCTTTTCCCGCACCTCGGCGGGGATATCAGCGGGCAGTTCCTGCACGGGCATCTGTTCCTGATGCTCGTCCAGTCCGCCCGGCGTCTCCCGGCCGAAAGCGTCCTTCTCCTTTTCTTCCATGGGTCAATACCTCCTCAGTTGCTCGTATCGCAGGAGGGTACAGTCCATCGCAAGACAAAAAACGCGCAGCCCGCGGCGGGGGCCTGTCCGGCCTCTGCCCGCAAAGCTGCGCTTTTCACGGCTGCGCGCCCGCACGGGAACAGGGGATACCCGCAGGTTCCCCTCGCACAGTCCACAAACGGCGGCCCGGCTCCATGCCGCGGCGCCGCTTTCTTCTCATTCATCCAGCCGCCCGGCCGGTGAACGCAGCTTTTTCATATTCCGATGCGCTGTACCGCTCGGATCTACTATGATCCGGGTCCATCTTTCTGCGTTCACCTCCCAGTTTTTCTGTCAATTTTGATTATAGCGCGCCCGGCTCACCCGGTCAACCCCCAACCGAAATTTTACGGGGGTTTTACGGGCGTGACGGCGCCGGCAAAAAAACGCCCCGCCATCCTTGCGGACAGCGGGGCGCTCTTATCTCAGCTCAGCCTGCGCACAGGCCCGGCCGGCATGGCAGACCCTGCAATTACTTGTACAGGTCGACCAGGCGGGTCAGGTGCTCGTAGCGGGCCTCGGCAGCCTGCTGGTTCTCAGCAAACAGCTTCTTGGCGCGCTCGGGGAAGGCGCGGGTCAGACGGCTGTAACGGGTCTCGGTAGCCAGCAGGTTCTGGTACTTCTCGGCGTCGACAGCCTTGGAGGTCAGGGTGAAGGGGTTCTTGCCCTGGGCCTTCAGAGCGGGATTGAAGGTGAACAGGTTCCAGTAGCCGGACTCGACAGCCTTCTTCATCTCGTTCTGGCAGTTGGTCATGCCGCCCTTGATGCCGTGCAGCTCGCAGGGAGCGTAGCCGATGATCAGGGACGGGCCGGGGTAAGCCTCAGCCTCGGAGATGGCCTTGATGGCCTGGTTGGGGTTGGCGCCCAGAGCGATCTGCGCGACGTAGATGTAGCCGTAGGTCATGCAGATCTCAGACAGGCTCTTCTTGCTGATCTCCTTGCCGGCGGCTGCGAACTGGCAGACCTCGCCGATGTTGGAAGCCTTGGAAGCCTGTCCGCCGGTGTTGGAGTACATCTCGGTGTCGAAGACCATGACATTGACATCCTCGCCGGAAGCCAGGACGTGATCCAGGCCGCCGTAGCCGATGTCGTATGCCCAGCCGTCGCCGCCGAAGATCCAGACCGACTTCTTGGCGATGTACTGCTTGCTCTTCAGGACCTCAGCGGACTTCTCGCAGCCTGCGGCAGCGGCCTTCTCCAGCTCGGCGATCAGGGCCTTGGCGGGAGCGTCGTTGGCGCGGGTGTTGTTCTTGGTCTCGATGAACTTGGCGTAAGCAGCCTTCAGCTCGTCGGAAGCCTGGTCCGAGTTGACGATCTCGTCGATCTGACGGATCAGGTTCTCACGGACGGTCTTCTGGCCGAGGTACAGGCCCAGGCCGTGCTCAGCGTTGTCCTCGAACAGGGAGTTGATCCAGGCAGGACCATGGCCGCTGTCCTTGTTGACGGTGTAGGGAGAGATGGCCGCGGTGCCGCCCCAGATGGAGGAGCAGCCGGTGGCGTTGGTGATGTACATCTTCTCACCAAACAGCTGGGTGATCAGACGTGCGTAAGAAGTCTCG
Organism: Candidatus Faecalibacterium intestinigallinarum; assembly: GCA_019113345.1. Classification (GTDB taxonomy): domain Bacteria; phylum Bacillota; class Clostridia; order Oscillospirales; family Ruminococcaceae; genus Faecalibacterium; species Faecalibacterium intestinigallinarum. Next base: position 8,235 of record DXHQ01000015.1, on the reverse strand, counting down.
GCACAGCCGGCGCAGGAGCCCGAGAACTCCAGCAGGGGCTGGTTGAACTGGGAGCCGATGACGGTGTCGTCCGCAAACTTGCTGGGCTTCTTGGAGATGTTGGCGACGCAGTAGTCGAAGACTTCCTGCTCGGCAGCCTGGCTCTCCTGCGGGACCATGGTGATGGCCTTGGTGGGGCAGACGGTGACGCACTCGCCGCAGCCCATGCAGTCCAGCGGAGAAACAGCCATGACGAACTTGTACTCGTTGGCGGGCTTGTTGTCGCGGTACTTGGTCTGGGCGGGCGCGGCAGCCAGCTCCTCAGCGGTCAGCTGGAAGGGACGGATGGTCGCGTGCGAGCAGACGAAGGCGCACTGGTTGCAGCCGACGCACTTGGCGGCATCCCACTCGGGGACGGTGACGGCGGTGCCGCGCTTCTCATAAGCGGAAGCGCCCTGTTCCCACTGGCCGTTGGCGTTGTGGGCAAAGGCGGAGACAGGCAGGCTGTCGCCGTCCATGCGGGCGATGGGCTCCATCACCTCGCGGATCTGCTTGACCAGCTCGGGACGGCCGGCCAGCTCCTTGGGAGCGGGATCGGCCTCGGGGTTGGACCAGCTTGCGGGGACGTCCACCTTGTGGATGGCGTCGACGCCGGCGTCGATGGCCTTCCAGTTCATCTCGACAACGTCCTGGCCCTTCTTGCCGTAGCTCTTCTGGGCGGCCTGCTTCATGAACTTGATGGCGTCGTCGATGGGCATGACCTCAGCCAGCTTGAAGAAAGCGGACTGCAGGATGGTGTTGGTGCGCTTGCCCATGCCGATCTCGATGGCCTTGTCGATGGCGTTGATGGTGTACAGCTGGATGTTGTTGTCAGCGATGTACTTCTTGGCCTCGGCGTTCAGATGGTGTGCCAGCTCCTCGTCGGTCCACTGGCAGTTGATCATGAAGACGCCGCCGGGCTTGACGTCCTGAACCATCTTCATGCCCATGTTGACGTAAGCGGGGTTGTGGCAGGCCACGAAGTCAGCCTGGTTGATGTAGTAGGGGCTGCGGATGGGCTTGTCGCCGAAACGCAGGTGGCTGATGGTCACGCCGCCGGTCTTCTTCGAGTCATACTGGAAGTAAGCCTGGACGTACTTGTCGGTGTGGTCGCCGATGATCTTGACCGAGTTCTTGTTGGCGCCGACGGTGCCGTCGCCGCCCAGACCCCAGAACTTGCACTCCTTGGTGCCTTCTGCGGCGGTGATGGGGGCGGGCTTGATCTCAGGCAGGGACAGGAAGGTCACGTCGTCGGTGATGCCGAGGGTGAACCGCTCCTTGGGCTGATCCTTGGCCAGCTCGGTGTAAACGGCGAAGATGGAGGACGGCGGGGTGTCCTTGCTGCCCAGGCCGTAGCGGCCGCCGGTCACGACGATATCGTTCTTGCCGGCCTCGCGCAGGGTAGCGGCGACATCCAGGTACAGGGGCTCGCCCAGGGAGCCGGGCTCCTTGGTGCGGTCCAGAACGGCAATCTTCTTGGTGGTCTCGGGCAGGACCTTCAGCAGGGAAGCGGAGACCCAGGGACGGTACAGGCGGACCTTGACGATACCGACCTTCTCGCCGCGGGCGTTCAGGTAGTCGATGACCTCGTCGGCCACGTCGCAGATGGAGCCCATAGCGACGATGACGCGGTCGGCGTCGGGTGCGCCGTAGTAGTTGAACAGATCGTAGTTGGTGCCGATCTTTTCGTTGATCTTGGCCATGTACTTCTCGACAATGGCGGGCAGCGCATTGTAAACCGAGTTGCAGGCCTCACGATGCTGGAAGAAGACGTCGCCGTTCTCGTGGGAGCCGCGCATCTTGGGGTTCTCGGGGTTCAGCGCGTTCTTGCGGAACTCCTCGACAGCCTCCATGTTGCACATTTCCTTCAGGTCGGCGTAGTCCCACTTCTCGATCTTCTGATACTCGTGAGAGGTGCGGAAACCGTCGAAGAAGTTCAGGAACGGCACATGGCCCTCGATGGCGCACAGGTGCGCGACGGGGGACAGGTCCATGACTTCCTGGACCGAGCTCTCGGCCAGCATGGCGAAACCGGTCTGGCGGCAGGCCATGACGTCGCTGTGGTCGCCGAAGATGTTCAGAGCCTGGGTAGCGACGGTACGGGCCGACACGTCGAAGACGCAGGGCAGCTGCTCGGCTGCGATCTTGTACATGTTGGGGATCATCAGCAGCAGACCCTGGGAAGCGGTGAAGGTGGTGGTGATGGCGCCTGCACCCAGTGCGCCGTGAACAGCGCCTGCGGCGCCGGCCTCAGACTCCATCTCGACGACCTTGACCTGGTTGCCGAAGATATTCTTCTGGCCTGCTGCGGACCACTGGTCCACCGAGTCAGCCATCGGAGAAGAAGGGGTAATCGGATAGATGGCAGCAACATCGGTAAACGCATAAGCTACATGCGCGGCCGCGGTGTTGCCATCCATGGTTTGCTTTGCTCTAGGCATTTTTCTTCCTCCATTACTTTTTATTGGGCTGCCCACCGTGCCGGCGCGGTCTGCGCCGGCTGGCTGCCCTAGGGGTACTTGCGGAACAATGCTCCCTCCGCAGGGCCCGCCTGCGGGAAGGCATGATTGCTCATCTATTATAATAGCAAATTCCCGCCGCAAAGTAAACGCAATCTGTCTGGTAAAACACACCAAGAATTTGCTCAAATTTTTGTGCGATTTTGTTTTTTTCCTGTGTCCGCACCAAAACATTTTGCTATTTTGGGCCAAAACAGGCCGAAACCGCCCCCGCAGGCGGTTGACAGCCCGCCCCGCGGCGGGTAAACTGGATGTATCAAAAGCCGGCGCAGCTGTTTTTCCACCGTTTGAACCTGTTTTCCACCCGCGGACGGCCTTGCCGCCGCTTCTGCCTGCCGCACACAAGAAAGGGAGCCCACCATGGAAACGCATTTTGAAAAAACGCTCGAAAGCCAGACCGTCTACGAAGGCCGGGTCATCACCGTCACCCGGGACACCGCCCTGCTCGAGGACGGCACCACCGCCCTGCGGGACGTCGTCCACCACCATGGCGGCGCCTGCATCCTGCCCTATTATGAGGACGGCACCATCTGCATGGTGCGCCAGTTCCGCTACGCCATGCAGCAGGAGCTGTGGGAGCTGCCCGCCGGCAAGCTGGAAGCCGGCGAGGACCCCTTTGAAGCCGCCAAACGGGAGCTGACCGAAGAGTGCGGCGTCTGCGCCGACGAGTACATCTCCCTGGGCGAAATCTACCCCACCGTCGGCTACGACACCGAGGTCATCTACATCTGGGCCGCCCGCGGTCTCCACCCCGCCCCCATGCACCTGGACGCCGACGAGTTCCTCACCCCCGAGCGGGTGCCCCTCACAAAAGCCTATGAGATGGTCCTCTCGGGCGAGATCAAGGACGCCAAAACGGTCGCCGGCATCCTCAAATTCAAAGCCCTGCTGGACGACCGGAAAATCTGAAAAGTTTCATACCTGCAAAAAGCTCCCTTTCCGTCCTGTCCGGGAAGGGAGCTTTTTTCGTTCCGCTGATCTGCCTTTCCGGAAAAGTATACCTTTTCGGACGGACTCAGAGAACAAATTCTCTAAAGTGAATTATAACATATAATCGTCACACACGCAATTTTGTTTGCACTGTTTTCCTTCCAAAAATAGCCGTCCGAAATTGTATGCTTTTACGCTGTGCGGATAGGCTGCGCTGCCCGCTTTATTCGCTCCGCAGTGCCACCACCGGGTCTTTTTTGGCCGCGCTGCGGGAGGGGATCAGGCCCGAGATCAATGTCAGCAGGACGCTGATGCCCACCAGAATGACGGCCGCCGGCAGCGGCAGCACAGCATAAATGTTGTGGATGCCGCTGAGGGACTGCATCACCGCGCTGATGGGGAAGCAGAGCAGGTAGGTGACCACCACGCCGATCAGACCCGACGAAAAGCCGATGATGACCGTCTCGGCGTTGAACATGACCGAGACGTCCCGCTTCGAGGCGCCGATGGCCCGCAGGATGCCGATCTCGCGGGTCCGCTCCTGCACCGAGATCAGGGTGATGACCCCGATCATGATGGAGGACACCACCAGCGAAATGGCCACAAAGGCCACCAGCACATAGGTGATGGCGTTGATGATGGAGGTGACGGTGGACATCAGCAATCCGACATAGTCGGTGTAGGAGATCTGATGCAGCTCGTCCCGGGCGGCGTTGTACGCGGCGATGACCTCCTCGATGGTGTCCTTGCTGTTGAAGGAGGCCGCGTAGAGGTTGATGGCCGCCGGCGAGTCAAGGTCGATGCTGCCCATGGCGGCGAGGTTATCCTCACAGGTGGATTCCGAAAAATCCATCACCACTTCGTAGTATTCCGCCCACTGGTCGGGGGTATAGCCGTCCATGGCCAGCGCCAGGGCGTTGGCCTTCTGGGCGTCGGGCAGCAGGGCCAGCTGGGCCGCCGCCTGCTGCGCGTACTGCCCCTCCATCTGGGCGGCCAGCAGCTGGGAGAAGGTGGACCGCAGGTCCTCGTCTCTCATCTCGTCCAGATAGCTGTCGATCTGGTCCTGGCTGACGCTCATCTGCTGGGTCAGCACCGCGCTGAGGGTGGACACCATGTCCTCCCGGCTCATCTCGTCCAGCATCCCGTCCACCTGCCCGCCGATCAGTTCTTCGTCGGGCAGGCTCATGATCTGGACGTAGACCTCGGCCTGACCGGCCTGGTCCAAACTGTCGATATAGGCCCGCAGCTCCTGCTCCTTTTCGGCCTTGGTCAGGCTGTCGGCCCGGCTGGCGAAGGGCAGCCCGGTCAGCACGTCCCGGCTGGGGCTGGCCTTCTGGGCCGCCACCACCTCCGAACCTTCGGCCTGCTCCACCATGTAATCGATCAGCCCCGAGGTGTAGCAGATCTTGCCCGACAGCATCCCTGTGTCGACGTCGGGGTTTTTGCGGATGATGCCGGTGACCTGCAGCCGGAGGGCGTTGTCGTAGAGGTACTGCAGCCCGGCGTCGGTCTGGCGCAGGTCGCTGTACAGGCCGGTGGCCTCGTCGTAGCTGTAGCAGGCCGACGGCAGGATCACCCGGTAATCCTGGGCGCAGATCTCCTCATAGGTCCAGCGCTCCTGCCAGTCCTCGCCCGGCTCCTCGCCGTTGGCGATGGCCTCCATCTCCTCCTCGGGGATCAGTCCCAGGGCGTAGAGGGTCATGTCGTCCAGCTCGTTGTTCTCGTCCACCACCAGCACCACCTGGTCGTAGCCGGCCGGCCAGGCGCCGTAGATCAGCTCGTACTGCCGGGTGATCAGCTCGTTGACCGGCGCGCCGTCCTTGCCGGGCAGCATCTCCTGCCAGAGGGTCATCCCGCCCATCCCCATCATCGAGGACATCTGGCTGTAGCTGACGCTCCCGCCCATCATCCCGGAGGCCGACGCGGCGTCCGCCCCCATCACCGAGATCAGCAGCTTCTGGATCATCTGGGTGGTGTCCGACTGGACGATCTCCCCGCCGGTGCGGGTGTAGATCTGCGGGCTGATGTTGTAGCTGTACTGGATGCCGCTCAGCGCCCCATAGAGGGCCGACGCGGGGTCGGCCAGCTCCTCTTCGAGGTAGCGCTTGAAGGTCTTGAGGTCGTTTTGGGAGACGTCGAGGTTGTAGACCGCCGAGACCAGCTCCCGGACCGCCGGCTTTTCATAGACGGCGTCCCGCTCGTGCTCGTCCTGCTCGGTCTGCAAATTCATGAAAGTCTGGATCAGGCTGGTCAGGTCGATGTTGGTGGCCTGGATCGAGAGGGGATAGGCCGAGAGGGCGTTTTCCTGCATGACGTCGATGTAATCGGTCATCCCGCGGGAGACCGACAGGATCAGCGCGATGCCGATGATGCCGATCGACCCGGCAAAGGCGGTCAAAGTGGTCCGTCCCTTTTTGGTAAACAGGTTCTTGAGGGAGAGCCCAAACGAGGTCATCACCGACATGGAGGGCTTGCGGATCTTCTTGCCGCGGTTTGCCTCCAGTTCGGCGTTGTCGGCGGCCCGCTCCGCCTCCAGCTCGGCGGGGGAGAGGGGGTTGGAGTCGCTCTTCAGTTCGCCGTCCAGCACCCGGATGATGCGGGAGGAATACTGCTCGGCCAGCGCCGGGTTGTGGGTGACCATGACGATCAGCCGGTCTTTGCTGATCTCCTTGAGCAGCTCCATGACCTGGACGCTTGTTTCGGTGTCCAGCGCGCCGGTGGGCTCGTCGGCCAGGATGATGTCGGGGTTGTTGACGATGGCCCGGGCAATGGCCACCCGCTGCATCTGCCCGCCCGACATCTCGCTGGGCTTTTTGAACAGCTGGCTGCCCAGACCCACCTTTTCCAGCGCCTCGATGGCGCGGTCCCGCCGCTCGGCCCGGCTGACGCCGGACAGCGTCAGGGCCAGCTCCACATTCCGCAGCACCGTCTGGTGGGGGATCAGATTGTAGCTCTGGAACACGAACCCCACCGAATGGTTGCGGTAGGCGTCCCAATCCCGGTCCTGGAAGGACTTTGTCGACCGTCCGTTGATGATAAGATCACCATCAGTGTACTGATCCAGCCCGCCGATGATGTTCAGCAGGGTGGTCTTGCCGCAGCCCGACGGGCCGAGGATGGAGACGAATTCCGAGCGCCGGAACTGGATGCTGACCCCTTTCAGGGCATGGACGGCTGTTGCGCCCATCGGGTAATCTTTTTTGATATCGCGTAGTTCAAGCATGGCGGTATTTTTTCACGCTCCTGGCAGATCAAGACAAGTTTCCCTTGTAGTATACAGCAGAATTGTGAACGTTTTTTTGACGTTTGAGACAACAGCCGCAAATCTTTTGCTTTTTCTTCCCTTTTCTTTACAGGGAAGAGACAAAGATCTCCAGCCCGATGAAGATCAAAATGGCGCCGCCCAGGATAGACGCCTTGCCGGCGAGGCGGGTGCCGAACTTCCGCCCGATGACCAGTCCCGCGGTGCAGATGACAAAGGTGACCGCCGCGATGATCGCCGCGCAGACCGCCGCCATCAGCGGCCCGTACTCGGCGATGGTAAAGCCGACCGACAGCGCGTCGATGGAGGTAGCCACCCCCTGCAGGACGAGGCCCCCGCCGCTGACGGCTTCCGCCTCCCCGCCGTCCTTGTGTCGGACGCCCTCCAGCAGCATCTTGCCACCGATGTAGGCCAGCAAACCCAGCGCGATCCAGGGGATCAGGACGGTAAAGCCCTCGAACAGCTGCACCACCGTGTGGACGCAGACCCATCCCAGCAGGGGCATCAGGGCCTGAAACCCGGCGAACACCCCCGCCATCCCGAACATCCGTTTCCTGCCCATGCCCGGCTCATTGAGGCCGTTGGCCATCGACACCGAAAAGGCGTCCATAGCCAGGCCCACCCCCAGCAGCAGACTATTGATGAAAAAACGCAGACTCCATTCCATGGCAGATTCCTCCCAGCACAAAATAAAAAACGGGCGCAGCGCGGCGGCTGTGCCCGGAGGTCCGTTTTGGGTAGGGAAGGCAGACTCCATGTACACAGCACATCCATGCTGAGGACATGAGTCTCGCAATGGAGGCGCCTGGCCGGCATCCCCCGTAGCAAGCCAGGCCCGTTTTGGGCGGACCAGTATGTTGACTTGCCGCGCCGGCGGTTTCACCGGCGCTTGCTACTCCCTCATGGGTTCCTTTGCAATTTGTAAGCTTAGAATAACATATGACGGCGGGGTTTGTCCATAGAAACCTGCTGACGCCTCGCCAGCTTCCCTGCATTTCCCCCTCCGCCTCGCTATGCTCGGCACCTCCCCCGCACGCGTGAGAGGTTATAAGGAATGGATTTGAAAAGTAACTTTTCCGTTTCCTTTCAAAATTCATACCGCTGAGGCTCCCACGCGTGCGGGACTGCGCAGCTGAGGCGCGTCCTTCGGACGAAACAGCCGAAGCGGAGCAGGGGCAGCGGTCTGTCTTTTGCGAGGGCGCGGCGACGCCCGAAGCAAAAGCAGGGCACCGCAACCAAATCTAGCGTGCGAAGCACGACTGAGGGGGAAAATACAGGAGGCGAGCGAAGCGAGACTGAGAGGGCTGCGGAAGAACTGGCAAGCGCGCTGTGACGAAGAGGACAACAAACAATGCGGGGCCAGCCTTTCGGCCGACCCCGCAGAGGGACCCTATCTTTCGTGACGCAAAAGTTCTTTTGTTTTGGTGCGATCAACAACAGAAGGAATACTGGTTAGATACTCCTTTTTGCTGTCACATCGGATGGGTATTTACCCGGGCCCGCAAA
>DXHQ01000121.1 GCA_019113345.1 Candidatus Faecalibacterium intestinigallinarum | reverse complement strand
GCCTTCTCGGCGGCCGTCTCGATGGTGCTGCCCCTGGTCAACCTGACCGGCGCCTACCTGGCCGGCTGGCTGGACCACCAGGTCTTCCGCAACGAGGTCAGGACCTCGGCGGCCCTGATGGGGGCGGCTCTGGTCTGCCTGCTGGCGCTGCCTCTGGCGGTGCGGGTCAGCCTGCCGCTCTCGGTGGTGCTGCTGGCCGCCACCACCGCTTTGATGCTGGGGGTCAACACCATGTTCATCAACGTGATGCCGGTGCGGATTGGCCGCAGCAGCGGTGCAGCCGTCATCTCGGGCAGCCTGAACGCCATCACCTACCTCGGCGCGGCCATCGCCACCTGGGGCATCGGCGCGGCGGCCGAGGGCTTTGGCTGGGGGGCGGTCTTTATCCTCTGGGTCGTCATGGCCGCCGCGGCGCTGGCCGTCTGCCTGCTGCTGGCGGGGCCCTGGGGGCGCTTTGCCCTGGCCTGTGAGGCCGAAAGGGGGGAGCGGGTATGACCAGACCGACCCTCTGGGCCGAACCTGCCGCCGCGGCGGAAGCCGTCCGCCGGCTCTGTCCCGATGCGGCGGCCGCCGCCGTCGCCCGGGCGGAGGAGATCTGCGCCCGCACCTTCCTCTTCCGGGATCACTGGGAGATGGAGCCCACCTGTCAGCCCGTCCATTTCGACGGGCCGGTACAGTGGGATGCCGTCCCCGCCGGGGACCCCGAGTGGACCTACGCCCTCAACCGGCACACCATCTTTGTCAACCTGGGCAAAGCCTGGCGCCTGACCGGCCGGGTCCGGTATCTGGACGCCTTTGCCGCCCTGCTGGCCGACTGGCTCAGCCGCGTGCCCCACACCCCCGCAAGCGAAAGCAGCACCTGGCGCGCGCTGGAAGCCGGCCTGCGCCCCGAAAACTGGCTGCGGGCCGCCGCCCTCTTCGGGCAGGCCCTGCCGGAAGAACTGCGCCGCCGGATGGACGAAAGCCTGGCCGAACACGGCGCTTATCTCGAAAAGGCCCACGGCCCCTTCCAGCGGCTGAGCAACTGGGGAGCCATCCAGGCCCACGGGCTGTTCCTGATCGGGCTGCGGCTGGGCCGGACCGACTGGCAGGACCTTGCCCTTGCGCGGTTGACCGAAAACCTCCGCCATGCCGTCGGGCCGGACGGGGTGCAGTGGGAGCAGAGCCCCATGTATCACTGCGAGGTGCTCCACGCCGCCCTCGACACCCTGCTGCTGGCAGGGCAAAACGGCCGGAGCGTCCCGCCGGAACTGGAAGAAAAAGCCCGGGCCATGTGCCGGGCGCTGGCCGTCTGGACCGCGCCCGACCGCACCATCCTGCCGCAGGGGGACAGCGACGTCATCGACGCCGGCGACCTGCTGGCGGCGGGGGCGCTGCTCTTTGCCGACCCGCTGCTGGCCGCTGCGGCCGGCGGCCCCCTGTGCGAAGAGACCCTGTGGGACTTCGGCCCCGACGCGCCGGCCCGCCTTGCCGCCCTGCCAGCGGCCTGGCCGGAAGAACCCTCCCAGGCGCTGGCCGCCAGCGGCAACTATATTCTCCGCTCCGGCTGGGGGCGGGAGGATACCTGGATCCATTTTCATGCCGGCAGCCTCGGCGGCGGGCACGGGCACGCCGACCTTCTGCACATCGACGTATACCACGGCGGCGAGGCCGTGCTGACCGACGCCGGCCGCCTGACCTATGTGGACGGCGAAGCCCGCCGCACCCTCAAGAGCCCCGCCGCCCACAACACCCTCCGGCTGGACGGGTGCGACTTCACCCAATACCAGGGCACCTGGAGCTGGGGGCCCATCGCGCAGCCCCTGCCGGCGCACGCCCGCTTTGCCCCGGGGGCTGACTGCCTCGCCGGCGGGCATCTGGGGTATCTCGCGCAGGGCGCGGCGGTGGAGCGCCGGCTGGTCTTTTTGAAGCCGGATCTGCTGGTCGGGGCGGACATCGTCCGCGCCCCGGCCGGACAGTCCCACCGGGCCGAACAGTTTTTCCGCTTTGGACCGGGCAGCCTGACCGCGGCGGGACACGCCGCCTTCTGGCAGGGCGGGCGGACCTGCGCGCAGCTGCACTGGCTGAGCGGGCAGCAGGCCGGGCTGTATGACGCCCCCTGCGCCCCCGCCTACAACGCCCCCGCCAAGGCCCCGGCCCTCCGGCTGGAGGCCGGCGCCGCCGGGACGGCCGCCCTTGTCTGGGTCCTCAGCCTGGGCGGGACCTGCCAGGCGGAGCTGCTGCCGGTCACGACCGGGGCGGGCGAGCCAGTCGCGCCCTCGGCCGCCGGGGCGGTCCGCATCCGGCGGGACGGGCAGACCTGCACCGTTCTGTTCAGCTGGCAGGCGAGGGCCCACGAGGCCGGCCTGCTCTGCGCCGGAGGCTGTGAAGCCCACGGCTGCACCGCCGTTTTTACCCCGCAGCACCCGCAGGGGCTGTGCCTGGATTAACCATCGAAAGGATTTTCTATGAACGACGAAAAACGCACCGGCCGGGTGACCATCCCGACCGACCTCGACGCCGTGCCCGAGACCCTGGCCCTGATGCAGCGCTGGGGCGCCGACGCCATCCGCGACTGCGACGGCACCGAGTTCCCCGCCCAGCTGCGGGACACCGGGGCCAAGGTCTACGCCACCTACTACACCACCCGCAAGGACAACGCCTGGGCCAAAGCCAACCCCGACGAGATCCAGCAGTGCTACATCATGACCGGCTTTGCCGCCGCGGCGGACGGGGCCCTGTCCATCCCGCTGATGCAGGGCCTGAGCCGGGAGCTCCTGCAGGTCAACGACCACGACGATCCCGCCCGCTGGTGGGAGGTGATGGACCGCACCGCCGGCCAGCCCCTGCCCGCGTCCGCCTGGCATTACGACAAGGCGGCCGAGGCGGTGGTCATCCCCGCGCCGGAGGCATTCCACGAGTACACCGTCAGCTTCCTGGCCTACCTCATCTGGGACCCCGTCCATATGTACAACGCGGTGATCAACGGCTGGACCGACGTCGAGCACCAGATCCCCTTCGACGTCCGGCAGCCCAAGACCCACCGGTACACCCTTGAACGGCTGCGCCGCTTCCTCGAAAGCCACCCCTATGTGGACGTGGTGCGCTTTACCACCTTTTTCCACCTGTTCACCCTCGTCTTTGACGAGCTGCGGCGGGAAAAGTATGTCGACTGGTACGGCTACTCGGCCTCGGTCAGCCCCTATATCCTCGAAAAGTTCGAGAAGGAAGCGGGCTACCCCTTCCGCCCCGAGTACATCATCGACCAGGGCTACCACAACAACCAGTACCGGGTGCCCTCGAAGGAATACCGGGACTTCATGGCCTTCCAGCAGAAAGAGGTCAACGCCTTGGTCCGCGAGATGACCGATATCGTCCACGAATACGGCAAGGAAGCCATGATGTTCCTGGGCGACCACTGGATCGGCACCGAGCCCTTTGGGGATGTGTTCGCCTCCTCGGGGGTGGACGCCATCGTGGGCAGCGTCGGCAACGGCAGCACCCTGCGGCTGATCTCGGATATCCCTGGCGTCAAGTACACCGAGGGGCGCTTCCTGCCCTACTTCTTCCCCGACACCTTCCATGAAGGGGGCGACCCCGTCCGGGAGGCCAAGGAGAACTGGGTCACCGCCCGGCGGGCCATCCTGCGCAAGCCCATCGACCGGATCGGCTACGGCGGCTACCTCAAGCTGGCCTGTGATTTCCCCGAGTTTTTGACCTATGTCGAGAGCGTCTGCGACGAGTTCCGGGAGCTGTACGACAACATCAAGGGCACCACCCCCTACTGCGTCAAGCGGGTGGCGGTGCTGAACTGCTGGGGCAAGGTCCGCTCCTGGGGCTGTCATATGGTCCACCACGCCCTCTACCAGAAGCAGAACTACAGCTATGCCGGCGTCATCGAAGCGCTGAGCGGCGCGCCCTTCGACGTGCAGTTCATCAGCTTTGAGGATATCAAAAACGATCCGCACGTCCTCGACGGCGTCGACGTCCTGATCAACGTGGGCGACGCCGACACCGCCCACACCGGCGGCATCTGGTGGGAGGACGCGGACGTCTCCTCCGCCATCCGGTGCTTTGTCTGGAACGGCGGCGGCTTCATCGGTGTCGGCGAGCCGGGCGGCCACCAGTACCAGGGCCGGTTTTTGCAGACGGCGGGCATCCTCGGCGTGGAAAAGGAGACCGGCTTCACCCTCAACTATGACAAGTACAACTGGGACGAGCATCGGGACCACTTCATCCTGGCCGACTGCCCCGACCATGACATGGACTTCGGCGAGGGCAAAAAGAGCATCTACGCCCTGGAGGGCGCTGACATCCTGATCCAGCGGGAGAAGGAAGTCCAGCTGGCCGCCCACGACTACGGCGAAGGCCGGGGCGTCTACATCAGCGGACTGCCCTACAGCTTCATCAACAGCCGGGTGCTCTACCGCGCTATCCTGTGGAGCGCCCACAGCGAGGAGGAGCTGCACACCTGGTTCAGCTCAAACTGCAACGTGGAAGTGCACGCCTACGTCAAAAACGGCAAGTACTGTGTGGTGAACAACACCTACCAGCCCCAGGATACCACCGTCTACACCACCGGCGGGGAGCACTTTGAGCTGCACCTCGAGGCCAACGAGATCAGATGGTACACCATCGCATGAGCCTTTCGGAAGCAAAACTGCGCGAGGCGGCCTCCATCGCGCCCAGCCCCCGGCAGCTGGCCTGGCAGGAGCTGGAGTTCTACGGCTTTATCCACTTTGGGATGAACACCTTCACCGGGCGGGAGTGGGGGGACGGCAGGGCCAGCCCTGCCCTCTTTGACCCGGCCCGCCTCGACCCCGACCAGTGGGCCGCCGCCTTCAAGAGCGCCGGGATGCAGGGCCTGATCCTGACCTGCAAGCACCACGACGGCTTCTGTCTGTGGCCCAGCGCCCACACCGACTACAGCGTCAAGCACGCCCCCTGGAAGGGCGGGCGGGGGGACGTGGTGGCCGAAACGGCCGCCGCCTGCCGGAGAGCCGGGCTCAAGTTCGGGGTCTACCTCTCCCCGTGGGACCGGCACGACCCCCGCTATGGCGCCGGCAAGCCCTACGACGACTACTATGTCGCCCAGCTGACCGAGCTGCTGACCGGCTACGGCGAGCTGTTCTGCGTCTGGCTGGACGGCGCCTGCGGCGAAGGGCCGAACGGCCGCCGCCAGGTCTACGACTGGCCCCGCTACTACCGGACCATCCGCGCTTTGCAGCCGGGGGCGGTCATCAGCGTCTGCGGGCCCGACGTACGGTGGTGCGGCAACGAGGCCGGCCACTGCCGCCCCAGCGAGTGGAGCGTGGTGCCCGCCCAGCTGCGGGACGCCGCCTATACGGCGGAGCGGTCCCAGCAGGCGGACGACGCCGCCTTTGCCCGGCGCGTTGACCGGACGGACGAGGACCTCGGCAGCCGCGAGGCCATCGCCGGGGCGGGCGCGCTGGCCTGGTACCCCGCCGAGGTGGACACCTCCATCCGCCCGGGCTGGTTTTACCACCCCGAGGAGGACGGCCGGGTCCGCACCGCGGACAAGCTGCTGGACATCTACCTCGCCGCGGTGGGGGGCAACGCCGCGCTGCTGCTCAACGTGCCGCCCGCCCCGGACGGCCGGTTGGCCGCGCCCGACTGCGCCGCCCTGGCCGCCCTGGGCCAAAAGCGGCAGGCCCTCTTTGCCGGTGAACTGACCGGCTGCGCCCGCCTCACGGCGGACAGCAGCGCCGAAGGCCACCCGCCCGCCCTGGCGGCCGACGGCAGCGCCGGCAGCTGGTGGCAGGCCGCGCCCGGCCGGACCGAGGCGGTCCTGACCCTGACCTTCCCGCAGCCGGAGCGGGTCTCCTGCCTGGTGCTGGGCGAATACCTGCCCGCCGGGCAGCACATCGAGGCCGGCTGCATCGAGGCCGACGGCCGGCCGGTGGCCGCCTTTACGGTGGTGGGCCACAAGCGGATCTGCCGGTTTGCGCCGGTGCGGGCCAGGACCCTCGCCGTCCGCATCACCGCGTCGCGGGCCGAGCCGGCCCTGCGGCTGCTGGCGGCCTACCGTTAACAAGCCATCTTCTTATCCTTCTCTATATCGCACGCATCCCTGTCCAAAGCGGACAAAAGCCTCCCCTTATCCCGGGGAGGCTTTTGTCTTTGCGTGTCGCAAAAGCGACACGCTTTAGGGGGAACCCATTTCTGCCTGCTGCGCAGGACAGAAATCCTTTCCCCCTAATATCCCCCTTTTAGACAAAATTGAGCGCAGAGCCGCGCACTCGGCCCAAAGGGCCTCGCACACTCTCTGCGCTCAATTTCCCTGTCGGTGTCCCGACCGTACGCGCATGTCGTCCGGTCGGGACTTTTTTGACAGTCTGTTTGTGTCTGGAAGATCAGCCCATCATCTGGACGAAGAGGGCGAACAGGGGCAGCGCCGCGATGGACAGCAGGGTGGAGACCACCACCGCGCCCGCCGCAAGCTGCTCGTCGTAGCGGTACTGGACCGCAAAGACCGAGGTGATGGCCGCACAGGGGCAGGCTTCGAGCAGGATGATGACGGCCCCCACCATCCCGCTGGTGCCGGTGGCCAGGCAGAGCAGGACGGCGGCTGCCGGCACCGCGAGCATCCGCAGCAGGATGGTCTGCCAGAGCGCGCCGCGCCGGATGACGGCCTTCAGGTCGCTGGTGGCGATGATGATGCCGGTGATGAGCATGGACAGGGGGGTGTTCATCCCGCCCAGCAGGCCGATGGGCTGGGCGATGAGGTCCGGCACCGGCACCCGCCCCAGATAGAGCACAAGGCCCAGCGCCACCGCGAGAAGGGCGGGCTTTTTGACCAGCTCCCGGACCGGGTTTGCGCCTTTGGCGCCGGGGTCCAGCAGGGCGATGCCCGCCGTCCAGATCAGGATGTTGAAAAAGGTGTTGAAGATGCTGGCATACAAAAGCCCCTCGGCCCCGAACAGGGCTTCGATCAGCGGAAAGCCCATGTACCCCGCATTGGAAAAGGTGATGGCAAAGCGGAGGATGGGGCGGTCGGGACTCTGCATCCGGCGGGTGGCCAGCAGGGCGATGCCCAGCCCGATCAGCAGCGCGCCGGTGCTGACCAGGGCCGTCCGCACCAGATTGGCCAGGATGTCGGGGTCGAAGGGGATCAGATAGGAGTCGACGATCATGGCGGGGACCACGATGTTGACCAGCAGGGTGGAAAAGCTGCGCCGGGCTTCCGCGCCCAGGACCCGTGCGCGCACCGCGAGATAGCCCACCAGGATCAGCAGGAACATGACCAGCACCTGCTGCGCCGTGATGGAGACCAGACTGCCTTGATTCATAGGGGAGGTGACCTTCTTTCTGCGAGAAATCGCGGCCCCATTATACCGCCGGACGGGGGGATCCGCAAGCGGTTTGTATACAACAGGCCGCCCGCCGCAGAAAACGAAAAAAATTGCAGATTGCCTGTTGACAACCGCCGCCTTTTGCGCTATAATAACCGAGTCGGGAGCGCGCTGCCGGCCACATCACAATAAGGCCCGTTGGTCAAGCGGTTAAGACAGAGGCCTCTCACGCCTTTAACATCGGTTCGATTCCGGTACGGGTCACCACGTATAAAACGGCCGTGCGCCGTTTTATATAGATGCCTCTTTAGCTCAGTCGGTTAGAGCACCTGACTGTTAATCAGGGTGTCGCCTGTTCGAGTCAGGCAAGAGGCGCCACAAAGCGATGGACTTTGGTCCGTCGCTTTTTTGTTTGTC
>DXHQ01000120.1 GCA_019113345.1 Candidatus Faecalibacterium intestinigallinarum | reverse complement strand
AACACCTACAATCTGCGCGACAAGGCGCGGGTGGGGGCGCGGCTTCAGGCGGCCAGGATCCCGTACCGGATACGGGTGCGGGGCGCGAGCGGGCCGATGCGCTCGGCCCGGGGGCTGATCCCCACCATCGGGCTGCGGAACGACTATCTGTAACACTACACCTTTCTGATCCACCAGAGCGATCTGGAGCGCCTGCCGGCCAATTTCTTCTGGGTGCAGCCGCGCTAGATCGTATGCCGCCAGCCGGGCTCCGTCCCGGCTTTTTTCTTTTGCGGGGCAAAAATTTGCCGAAAGCACTTTCCAACAGTAAAGCAAAATGCTATACTATAAAAAGCGCAGCCGCGGCCAGGGTGTATCTGAGAAGTCGAACATGTACACCCCAGGGGCCAAGGCTGACAACAAAAAGGCGAAAAACGCGAAACCTGTACAGAAGGGAGATCGTTTCTTTGATTCAGCTGCTGATACGCGCCTTTGTCAAGGACCACGAAAACCGGCAGGACCCTGCCGTCCGGCAGCGCTACGGCCGGCTGGCCGGCATCGTCGGTGTGGTCTGCAATCTGCTGCTGTTTGCCGGCAAGGTGACGGTGGGCACCCTGTTCGGCTCCATTGCCATCACGGCCGACGCCGTCAACAACCTGTCCGACGCTTCGTCCAGCGTGGTCAGCCTGGTGGGCTTCAAGCTGGCGGGCAAGGCCCCCGACGCCGAGCACCCCTACGGCCACGCCCGCTATGAGTATGTGGCCGGGCTGGCCGTCAGCACCATGATCATGGCCATCGGCCTCAGCCTGCTTAAGGACTCGGCCCTCAAGGTGCTCCACCCCGAGCCGGTGGGTTTCAGCCTGCTGACGGTGGGGGTGCTGCTGGCGTCCATCGCGGTCAAGCTCTGGCTCAGCCGGTTCAACCGGACGGTCGGCGAGGCCATCCAGTCCGACACCCTGCTGGCGACCGCCGCCGACAGCCGCAACGACGTCGTCTCGACCGGCGTCGTCCTGCTCTCGGCGGTGCTGTGCAGGGCCACCGGCCTCGACGTTATCGACGGCATCATGGGTGTGGGGGTGGCCGCCTTCATCCTCTGGTCAGGCTGGGGGCTGGTGCAGGATACCCTCAGCCCTCTGCTGGGCGAGAGCCCTTCCCCCGAAATGGTCGCAGAACTGGAAAAGAAGGTGCTGTCCTATCCGCGGGTGCTGGGCGTCCACGACCTGATGGTCCACGACTACGGCCCGGGACGGCAGTTCGCCTCGCTGCACGTCGAGTTCCCCACCGAGGTGGACCCCCTCGACGCCCACGACCTGATCGACAACATCGAGCGGGATGTCCGGGAGCAGATGCACATCCTGCTGACCATCCACTATGACCCCATCGTCACCTCTGACGCGCGGGTGGGGGTGCTGCGGGCCCGGCTGAATCAGGAACTGGCCCGGATCGACCCCGCCCTCTCCATCCACGACCTGCGTCTGGTGCCGGGGCCCACCCATACCAATGTCCTGTTCGACCTTGTGTTCCCGGCGGGATATCCCGGCGACCAGCAGGCCGTCCGGGCCAGGCTGGAGGAATTTGTCACCGCGCAGGATATGTCCTACATCTGCAAGATCAAGGTGGAGCAGAGCTATGTCACCGCCCCGCCCGCACCGAACGCCAAAAAGGGGGAGAACTGAATGCTGAACGAGACTTACCGCCGGATGCTGGCCAATAAGAGCGTCATCCGGGAGACCGCCGCCTACGGCCACAAACGGGCCGCCGAGATCGGCTATGAGAACGTGTTCGACTACTCGCTGGGCAACCCGAGCGTGCCCTGCCCGCCCGCCTTCACGGCGGCCATGCAGGACCTGCTGGCCCATGAGGACCCGGTGGCCCTGCACGGCTACTGCCCCAACCAGGGAGACCCCGGCTTCCGCACCGCGGCGGCCGCCCACCTGCGGGCCCGCTTCGGCCTGCCCTATGAGCAGCGGCATATCTTCCCCGCCACCGGCGCGGCGGGGGCCATCGCCCACGCCCTGCGGGCGGTCACCGCACCCGGCGACGAGGTGCTGACCTTTGCGCCCTACTTCCCCGAGTACGGCCCCTATGTGGCCGGCACCGGCGCGCAGCTGAAGGTGGTGCCGGCCCAGGCCCCGGCCTTCCAGCCCAACCTCGACGCCTTCGAGGCCATGCTGACCCCCGCCGTCGCCGCCGTCCTCATCAACACCCCCAACAACCCCACCGGAGTGGTCTACTCGGCCGCGACCCTCGAGCGGATGGCCGCCATCCTGGCCGAAAAGAGCGCCGCCTACGGCCGCACCATCTTCCTGGTCAGCGACGAGCCCTACCGGGACATCGTCTTTGACGGGGGGACGGTGCCCTACCCGGCGGCCTTCTACCCCCACACGCTGACCTGCTTTTCCTTCTCCAAGAGCCTGAGCCTGCCCGGCGAGCGGCTGGGCTATGTGGCGGTGGCCCCCGGCTGCGAGGGGGAGGAGATCCTGGTGGACATGATGGCGCAGATCTCCCGCTTTACCGGGCACAACTGCCCGCCCAGCATCATCCAGAAGGCGGCGGCCCGCTGCCTGGAGGTCACCAGCGACCTGACCGTCTACGAGACCAACATGAACATCCTCTACGACGCTTTGAAGGCCCTCGGCTTTGAGGTGGAGCGCCCCGGCGGCACCTTCTATATCTTCCCCAAAGCATTGGAGCCGGACGCCAACGCCTTCTGCCGCAAAGCGCGGGAGTTCGACCTGCTGCTGGTGCCCAGCGACACCTTCGGCGTCGAGGGGTACGTCCGGCTGGCCTACTGCATCGAGACCGAGAAGGTCCGCCGCAGCCTGCCCGCCCTCGAACGGCTGGCGGCCGCCTATAAGTAAACGAACCGTATTTACGGCTTGTCATAAAACAGAGAGGAAAGGGAACAAACCATGGAAAAGATCAAGATGACCACCCCCCTTGTGGAAATGGACGGCGACGAGATGACCCGCATCCTGTGGCGGACCATCAAGGACGAGCTGATCCTGCCCTTTGTCGACCTCAAGACCGAGTACTATGACCTCGGCCTGCCCAACCGGGACGCCACCGGCGACCAGGTGACGATGGACGCCGCCCTGGCCAACAAAAAGTACGGGGTGTCGGTCAAGTGCGCCACCATCACCCCCAACGCCCAGCGGATGGACGAGTACAAGCTGCACGAGATGTGGAAGAGCCCCAACGGCACCATCCGCGCCGTGCTGGACGGCACCGTCTTCCGGGCCCCCATCATGATCGACAGCATCAAGCCGGCGGTCCGCAGCTGGAAAAAGCCTATCACCATCGCCCGCCACGCCTACGGCGACGTCTACAAGTGCACCGAGTTCCGCATCCCGGGCCCCGGCCGCGCCGAGCTGCGCTTTACCGGCGAGGACGGCTCCAAGCAGGAGGCGGTCGTCTATGACTTCGAGTGCCCGGGCGTGCTGCAGGGCTCCTACAACAAGGACAGCTCCATCGCCAGCTTTGCCCGCAGCTGCTTTGCCTACGCGCTGGACGCCAAACAGGACCTCTGGTTCGGCGCCAAGGACACCATCTCAAAAAAGTACGACCACACCTTCAAGGATATCTTCCAGGAGATCTACGACGCCGAGTATAAAGAAAAGTTCGAGGCGGCGGGCATCACCTACTTCTACAGCCTGATCGACGACATTGTGGCCCGGGTCATCCGCAGCGAGGGCGGTTTCATCTGGGCCTGCAAGAACTACGACGGCGACGTGATGAGCGATATGGTCTCGACCGCCTTCGGCTCCCTGGCCATGATGACCAGCGTGCTGGTCAGCCCGGACGGCAAGTATGAGTACGAGGCCGCCCACGGCACCGTCACCCGCCACTATTACCGCTGGCTGAAGGGCGAAAAGACCTCCACCAACCCCATGGCCACCATCTTTGCCTGGTCGGGCGCGCTGAAAAAGCGGGGCGAACTGGACGGCCTGGCCGACCTGGTCGCCTTCGGCGAGGCGCTGGAAGCGGCCAGCCTCCAGACCCTGAACGATGGCATCATGACCAAGGACCTGTGCGCCCTGGCCGAGGGGGTCACCCCCACCGCCGTGGACAGCGAGGGCTTTATCAAGGCCATCCGGCAGCGGCTGGAGGCAAAGCTGGGGGCCTGAGCGGGTTTTGCGCGCTGCCAAAATAAAGTGAATCTGCGGCAGGAGCGTCCTGATTTTGGGGCGCTCCTGCTTTTTTGGTAAAATTCTTGCGTTTGGCGCGCTTTTCAGGTACAATAAATATGGTTGTCAGGATGCACGGTAAAATTGCGTCATGTTGACAGGAAATTGAGAAAAAGAGAAAACCCGAATCCCATTAGGATAGGAGGAAAGAACCTTTGAAACGACTGGTGATCGAAACGCCCCGCCAGTCCCAGCGCGTGCTGGAGGGGCTGTACCGGGATATGGAGCGCCGGATCGCAACCAGCCCGCTGGGCCTGTGCCCGGTGGATATGGCGCTGAACTTTCTGCGGCTGTGCCATGCGCAGACCTGCGGCAAGTGCGTGCCCTGCCGGGTGGGTCTGGGGCAGCTGACCATGATGCTGGAAGCGGTGCTGGACGGCGAGGGCGGCATCGAGCTGATCGATCAGATCGAGCGGACCGCCCAGGTCATCTCGGACACCGCCGACTGCGCCATCGGCTACGAGGCGGCCCGGATGGTGCTGCAGGGGGTGCGCGGCTTCCGCGACGACTACGAAGAGCACCTGCTGCGCGGCCGCTGCATCTGCGGGCTGCAGCACTCCATCCCCTGCACGGTGGTCTGCCCGGCCCACGTGGACGTCCCCGGCTACATCGCCCTGGTCAAGGCGGGCCGCTGCGAGGACGCCGTCCGGCTGATCCGCAAGGACAACCCCTTCCCGGCCGTCTGCGGCTATGTCTGCGAGCACCCCTGCGAAGCCCGCTGCCGCCGCCACATGGTGGACGACGCCGTCAACATCTGCGGCATCAAGCGCTATGCGGTGGACCACGCCGGCCCCATCGAGCCGCCCCCCTGCGCCGAACCGACCGGCAAGCGGGTCGCCATCGTCGGCGGCGGGCCCGGCGGCCTGACCGCGGCCTACTTCCTGACCCTGATGGGTCACCGGGCCGTCGTCTACGAGCAGCGCCACAAGCTGGGCGGTATGCTGCGGTACGGCATCCCCGATTACCGCCTGCCCCAGGACGTCCTGGATAAGGACATCCAGTATATCCTCGACACCGGCGTCGAGACGGTGATGGACACCGAAGTGGGCGGGCCGGAACTGAGCCTCGAGCAGCTCAAGGCCGAGTACGACGCGGTGTACATCTCGATCGGCGCGCACGACGACAAAAAGCTGCGCATCCCCGGCGAGGAGAGCCGCGGCGTGGTCAGCGCGGTGCGGATGCTGCGCGACATCGGCGAGGGCAAAGTGCCCGACCTTGCCGGCAAGCGGGTGGTGGTCATCGGCGGCGGCAACGTGGCCATGGACGCTACCCGCACCAGCCTGCGGCTGGGCGCGGCCCATGTGACCTGCGTCTACCGCCGCCGGGTGGAGGACATGACCGCCCTGCTTGAAGAAGTGGACGAGGCCAAGGCCGAGGGCGGCGAGATCCTGCCCCTGCACGCGCCCGACCACATCGAAGCGGACGAGAACGGCGACGTCGTTGCCCTGTGGGCCCAGCCCCAGCTGATCGGCAAAGTGGGCCGGGACGGCCGTCCCGCGCCCCAGAAGGCGAACACCCCGCCCGTGCGCATCCCCTGCGACTATGTCATTGTGGCCATCGGCCAGGCCATCCACTCCAAGCCCTTTGAGGAGGGCGGCATCGGCACCCGGTGGGGCGCCATCCAGGCCGAGAGTTCTTCCTTCGTGCCCGGCAGCGGCAACGTCTTTGCCGGCGGCGACGCGGTGTCGGGCCCGGCCACCGTCATCCGGGCGGTGGCGGCCGGCAAGGTGGCGGCCGACAACATCGACAGCTTCCTCGGGTATCACCACACCATCACGGTGGACGTCGAGGTGCCCGCGCCCCAGCTGACCAACACCCCGGCCTGCGGGCGGGTCAACCTGCGCGGCCGCCCCATCGAGGAGATCGCCGGCGACTTCGACCTGGTGACCGAGGGCATGACCGAGGAAGAGTGCCAGCAGGAGTGCAGCCGCTGCCTGCGCTGCGACCACTTCGGCTACGGCGTCTTTAAGGGAGGGAGGAACATCAAATGGTAACGCTGAACATCGACGGCCGGACCATCTGCGTGCCGGAAGGGACCACCATCCTGGACGCTGCCCTCTCGGCGGGGATCCACATCCCGCATCTGTGCTACCTCAAGAACATCAACGAGATCGGCGCCTGCCGCCTGTGCTGCGTCGAGGTGGAAGGGGAGGGCAAACTGATCCCCGCCTGCAACAACGTGGTGGCCGAGGGCATGGTCATCCACACCAACAACGCCCGGGTCCGGCTGGCCCGGCGGACCAACCTGCAGCTGATCCTCAGCCGGCACGACTCCAAGTGCGCCCTCTGCGTGCGCAGCGGCAACTGCGAGCTGCAGACCCTCTCCAACGACCTGGGCCTTGTCTCCAACCCCTTCCAGGAGAACCTGCCGGCCGAAAAGCTGCGCCGGTGGGACCGCACCTTCCCCCTCATCCGGGACACCACCAAGTGCATCGAGTGTATGCGCTGCATCCAGATCTGCGACAAGGTGCAGAGCCTGAACGTCTGGGACCTGGTGGCCACCGGCAGCCACACCCGGGTCAACGTGTCGGAAAACCGGACCATCAACGAGGCCGACTGCTCCCTGTGTGGCCAGTGCATCACCCACTGCCCGGTGGGCGCGCTGCGCGAGCGGGACGACGTGCAGTCGGTGCTGCGTGCCATCGAGGACCCCGAGACGATCACCGTCGTCCAGATCGCGCCGGCGGTTCGCGCCGCCTGGGGCGAGGCTTTTGGCCTCGAGCCCGAGCAGGCCACCGTCAACCGGCTGGCCGGCGCGCTGCGGCAGGTGGGCTTTGACTATGTGTTCGACACCAGCTATTCGGCCGACCTGACCATCATGGAGGAGAGCGCCGAATTTTTGGAGCGGCTGAGCAGGGGAGACCTCGGCAAGTACCCCATGTTCACCAGCTGCTGCCCGGGCTGGGTGCGGTTTGTCAAGAGCCAGTTTCCCGAGCTGGTGGGCCAGCTCTCCACCGCCAAGAGTCCGCAGCAGATGTTCGGCGCGGTGGTCAAGAACTGGTTTGCCCAGCGCATCGGAGTGGCCCCCGAAAAGATCTGCTGCGTCTCGGTCATGCCCTGCGTGGCCAAAAAGTCGGAGTGCGACCTGCCCACCATGCGCAACGAGGCGGGCATCCCCGACGTCGACTACGTCCTGACCACCCGCGAGGTGATCCGGCTGCTGCGCTCGGAGCACGTGCCGGTGGGCTCGGTCATCGAGACCCCCTTTGACCGCCTGCTGGGCGACTACACCGGCGCGGGCGTCATCTTCGGCGCGACCGGCGGCGTGATGGAAGCCGCCCTGCGCACCGCCTACTACCGGGTGACCGGCGTGAACCCGCGGCCCGACGCCTTCCGCAGCGTGCGGGAGGCCCGCCGCGGCGACAACCGCGCCTGGCGGGAGGCGGAGTTCGACATCGCCGGCACCACCGTCCGGGTGGCGGTGGCCAGCGGCCTGGGCAACGCGCGGGCCCTGTGCGAAGCCATCGTCAAGGGCGAGGTGCAGGTACAGTTCGTCGAGATCATGGCCTGCCCCGGCGGCTGCGCCGGCGGCGGCGGACAGCCCATCCACTGCGACGACATCGAGCGGGCCCACGAGCGCGGACAGGTCCTCTACGGCCTCGACCGCGCCAGCGCCGTCCGCTTCAGCCACGAGAACGCCGACGTCCTGGCCCTCTACCGCGAGGAGCTGGGCGAGCCGATGAGCGAAGAGGCCGAAAAGTGGCTGCACACCGACCACTTCGCCTGGCGGATGCCGGGCGGCCGCACAGCGGAATAACGCGCATACACGCATACAGATAAATAAAAAAAGAGGGCCGGCCCCGAGGGCTGGCCCTTTTTGCGCTGCGGCTTCCATGGTGGGGGAAGGCGACTGGGAGAGGGGAGGACAGAAATGTGATCTCCCGTCCGAAAAGGTGGTCATGGGCGGAAATAAAAAGCCGTCCGGAAAGGTATACCTTTTCGGACGGATATTTTTGCTCCAAGTATAACAGAGATTTTTCGTAATAGCAAGATAAAATGATTGATGAACCTTTCTTTTTTGCCGTCTGGCATGGTATACATTTCCGGACGGGCCAAAGAAAGGAGCCATCACTATGCGCATCAGAAAATGCCTTTCTCTCGCCCTGGCGGCGGCGCTGGTCACCATCATGCTGACCGGCTGCCCGTGGGACACCGGGGAAGAAACCGGCGGCGATTCGTCGAGTTCAAGCAGTTCTTCCAGCTCCGGCAGCCAGCCCGACGACGAGGACGACGAGGACGATACCGGCAGTTCTTCCAGACCTCCCAAACCCGAGGACCCTGAAGACCCCGAAGATCCAGAGGGTCCTGAGGACCCCGAAGATCCCGGCCCCACTTTGGAGGAAGACGGGTATAAAATTGAGGAAGACGGCAGCTACACCGTTGCCACCGCGGACGGTCTTGCCGCCTGGGCCAACGCGCTGAAAGGCGACAGCGGCATCGGCTGCACCCTGCAGGCCGGGGCAACGATCCAAGCCCCGGCGGACTGGACCTCCATCACCAGCTATAGCGGTCAGTTGAACGGCAATGGCAGCACCATCACCGGCCTGACCCAGCCGCTCTTTGACACGATCGCGGCGGGAGGAGCTGTGCGGAACCTGACTGTAAAGGTGACCGCAGAAAGCACAATGTACGATGCCGCCGGCATGGCAAACACCAACCGGGGCTCCATCATCGGCTGTACGGTGGCAGGAAGCGTGTGTTTTGCAGGTGACGGCACCGGCGCCGCCTCCGGCGTAGCGGATACCAACTACGGCGATATCATTGGCTGCCTGGTGACGGCAGATTTAACGGGAAAAGTAAAGTTCAATGGCGATACCGATGTCAGCGATCAGGTAAGCGGCATAGCCTGTACAAACTACGGCGACATTCAGGGCTGCGCGGTGACAGGGACCCTGAAGGGCAGCAATGCACTGTTGAGCGGTGTGTCGCACGTTTCTTCCGGTACGATCAAGAACTGCTATTGGAGCAGCAATACCGAGAATGCTGTCACATCCCCAGTGGGTGGAGACACCGGGACAGACTGCGCACGGGTGACGGATTGGAACAGCGTTCTTGGCAGCCTGAACAGCTATCTGACCAGTGAAGGGCTCCAATTTACTCTTGAGGGCGGTGAGCTTGCGCTGAAGCAGACCACTCCCGGCGGCGAGGCATTGGAGATGCTGCGGCGCCTGCTGTAAACACAACCTTTCAGCCGCCTGCGGGGACAGGCTGTGATAGAAAACAGACAAACCGCCTGCTGTGTGGGGCATCCCATGCGGCAGGCGGTTTGCTTGTGTCTTGCTGTTACCCCGCATCGATCAGCTTCTCCAGCTCAAGCGAAAAAATTCCCTTGTACGTCACCTTTTTGGGCGCAAAGCGCTTTTCGATGGCCAGGGCATAGAGGTTGAGCTGCGGGCGGTAGGCGGCGAGGAAATCGGCCTCGCACTTGCCGCGGTCGGTCTTGTAGTCGAGCAGTTCGAGGTGGTCGGGGAAGACCAGCAGGATGTCGGCGATGCCCTGCACCAGCACCTGCTCGCCCGCGGCGGCCGGGGGCATGGACTCGGGGGGCTGGCCCTGCGCCGCCAGCACCGCGCCGGCGGGCAGGGCGGTGATGAAGGCGTACTCCCGCAGGACGCTGTCCGCCGCCAGCACCCGCCGGAAGGCTTCTCCGCCAAAAAAGCGGGCCAGCCGGCCGAGGTCGAGCTTTTCGGCGATCTCGGGGGCGGTCAGCCGGGCGGCGGCCTGGCGGTCCCGCTCGGCGGCCAGGGCTTCCAGCAGGGCGGCGGGGCCCTGCCGGGACGGCGCAGCCAGAGCGGTGAAGTCGGCGTGCTCCAAAAAGGCGTGCAGCGCGGTGCCCATCTCGGCGGCCGAGAGGCCGTCTTTGGCCAGGAAGGCGGGGCGTTCCAGGGCGGTCTGCCCCGCCTTGTGGACGATGCTGGTGACGCTGACCTTGGCCGGCACTTCGGCCAGGCCGGCCGCCGGATACCGCCAGGCAAAGTTTTGCCGCAGGGCCTCGACCAGGGCGGGGTCGGCCGGGACGGGCGCGGGCGGCGGGGCCGGCGGAGCTGCCGCCTCGCCGGCGGCGTCGGGCAGCAGCAGGGTCAGGGCGCTGTCGGTGGGGACAAAGGGCAGCTGCAGGTCCCCGGCCAGCCGCCGCAGCGGCCCGCCGTTCGGGTGGACCAGCAGCGCCGCCCGCAGCCACCCGGCAAAGGAATGGCACTGGCTGTACAGCACCGGCCCGGCCCCCGCCGCCAGAAAGGCCGCGGCCTTTTCGAGGGGGTTTGCGGTGCGGGTGACCCCCAGCGGCATGGTCAGGATGAGCTTATCCTGCGCGCGGGTCAGGGCGACGTACAAAAGGCGCATCTGCTCGCTGCGCATCTCCCGCTCGTGGACGGCGGCCAGGGCGGTGTAGGCGGCGGTCTTGTAGAGCTCGCCGCCCTCCTGCCGCAGCCGCAGGCCCGCGCCGCAGACCCGGTGGAGCAGCACCGGCTCCCGCAGGTCGGCGGCGTTGAACCGCCGGCCGGTGTCGGCCACAAAGACCACCGGGAACTGCAGGCCCTTGGAGCGGTGGATGGTCATGATGGTGACGCAGCCCGGCCGGGCCGCCCCGGGGACGGTCTCGCCGGTGTCGCCGCCGGCGGCGTCGGCCGCGTCGATGGCCCGCACCAGCGCCGAGATGCCGCCGCTGCCCGCCCCGGCGCAGAAGGCCGCAAACCGCCGGGCGTCCTCCCGGCGGCGCTGCCCGTTTTCCATCGCGCCCAGGGCCGCCAGGTAGCCGGTGGAGGCAAAGATCTCCTCCAGCAGCCGTTCGGCCGGGACGCTGCGGGCCAGCCGCCGCAGCTCGGTCAGGCGGGCGTAGAACCGGCGCACTCTGCGGACAAAGGGGCCGTCCCCCGCCGCCTCGTCCTGCAGGGCAGCCACCGCACCGTAGAGGCTGTCGCCCTTTTTGGCGGCCCGCAGCCGGACCAGATCGTCGTCGGTAAAGCCAAAGACCGGCCCCACCATGGCCGCCGCCAGATAGATGTCCTGCGCGGGGTTGTCGATCACCCGGAGCAGGGCCACCAGCGGCCGGATGTGGGGGGCCTCGAAGAGGTTCTCCCGCGCGTCGGCGTAGACCGGGATGCCCCGCTCGCTCAGCGCCCGGACGTAGACCGGGAAGTCGGCCCGCGCCGCCAGCAGGATGCAGCAGTCCTCATAGCGGGCGGGGCGGGTGCCCGTCCCCTCCCGGACCGGTTCGCCCTCGGCCACCAGCGCGGCGATCCGGGCGGCGATCCAGGCGGCGTCGGTCTCGGTCTCGTCGTCGGGCAGCAGGCAGACTTCCACACTGCCCTGATAGGTCCCCGGCGCACCGCAGACCAGCCGCTGCCCTGCGCCGTAGGCGGTGTCGCCGAGGTCGGGGCTCATCAGCTGCTCAAAGAAAAAGTTGACCCCCGCCACCACCGCCGGCGCCGACCGGAAGTTGGCGTCCAGCGCCAGCAGGGCGTTTTCGGCCCGCTGCCCCGCGGAGCGGGCTTTGCCGCCGGGCAGAGGGGGCCAGTGTTCCAGCTTTTCCCGGAAGATGGCCGGGTCGGCCTGCCGGAAGCGGTAGATGCTCTGCTTTAAGTCCCCCACCAGAAAGAGGTTGCTCCCGTCCGGGGCGGCCAGGCACTGGTAGAGGGCGTCCTGCAGGGCGTTGGTGTCCTGGTATTCGTCCACCATCACCGCGCCGTAGCCGGCCCGGATCGCCGCGCAGAGGGGGGTGGGGCTGCCGTCGGCCCCCCGCAGCAGCTTGAGGGCCAGATGCTCGAAATCGCTGAATTCCAGCAGCTTGCGCTCCTTCTTTTTGGCGGCAAAGCGGCGGTCAAAATCCCGCACCGCCCGGAAGAGGGCGGCCAGCCGCGGCGCGGCCAGGGCGCGGTCGGCCTCGGCCTCCGCCTCGCTGCAGGGGATAAGCTCCAGCATCTCGGCAAAGAGGCCGGCAGCCTCGGCGGCGCGGGTCTTGACAGCGGCTTTGCGGGGGCCGGCCAGCCGGGTGCGCATCCCCTTGAGGCCCGGCTCCGGCTCCATCCCCAGCACATAGGGGGTCAGCAGGTCGTAGAGGGGCTCCCACTCGCCGGCGGCGGCCAGGCTTTCCGCCCGGCGCAGCAGGGCCAGAGCGTTTTCCAGCCGTTCAAGGGGCTCGGCAAATTTATCGTTGACCTTGGCCGCGGCCGAAGCGCGGGCGGCGGCGGTCCTGCGACTCTCCTCGGCGCGGGCCCGCTCCTCGGCAAAGTCGGCCCGGCAGTCGGCCAGGGCCGCTTCCAGCAGCCCGCAGGCGGCGCGGGCACGGCCGGCCGCCATCTGCAGCAGCAGCGCCCGCCAGGGCGACCAGCCAAAGCTGCCCGCGGTCTGCCAGGGGGCCAGCATCTCGTCCATTTTGCGGTCGTAGTCGGGTAGAGCGCGCAGAAAATCGTAGACCTGCAAGACGGCCCGGCCGGCCGCGTCGTCGCTGCGGCCCTTGCCGTACAGGTCGGCAAAGGCGCAGAAGTCGGGGTCCTGGCAGGCGGCCTCGAGGGTGTCGGCGAGGGCGACCTCCCGCAGCGCCTGGACGCTGCCGGCGTCGGCAGGGGCAAAGTCGGGCGGGATGTCCAGCGCCTCGAAGTGGCGGCGGAGCAGGTCGAGGCAGAAGGCGTCGATGGTGCAGATGGGGGCCCGCTGCAGCAGCATCTGCTGGCGGCGCAGCCAGCCGCTGGCCGGGTCGGCCTGGCTGCGGCGGAGCAGGCTCTCCCCGATGCGGGCCCGCAGCTCGGCCGCCGCCGCGTTGGTAAAGGTGACGATCAGCAGCTTATCGGCCGGGATGGGGTGGGCCGGGTCGGCAATGAGGCGGACGGCCCGCTCGGTCAAAACGGCGGTCTTGCCGCTGCCGGCCGCCGCGCTGACCAGCAGTCCGCCGCCCCGGTCCTCGATGGCGGCCTGCTGGGCCGGGGTCCAGTTGGTCATGGCTCTTCCTCCTGTTCGTCCGTTTCTTCAAAGGGTTTGGCGGGGGCCAGGTCCTTGACCAGCCGCTCGCCGCTGCCGGCCTCGTGGCAGCAGATAAAGCCGTAGTCGCACCACTGGCAGGGGCTGCGCCCGGCGATGAGGGGGGCGGCCTCGATCCGGCCGCCGTAGAGCTTTTCTCCCATCCCGGCCACCAGCCCGTCCAGGTGCCGCTCGATCCGCCCCAGCTTGGCCGCGTCGGCGCGGCGGTTTTTCTGGTAGGGGCTGGGCCTGCCGTTCACCCAGCCGAAGGGCAGGTAGAGCCCGGTCTTGCCGGGGTCCATCGCCTCGAACAGCTTTTCCTCGTCCCGGATCAGGCCGTCCAGCTGGCAGGGGGCGGCCTGTTTTGCGGCGGCGCGGGCGGCGGTGGCGGGGTTGGGGTCGGCCAGCAGGTAGAGCACCCCGGCCGGCTCCGCCCCGGCAAAGCGGCCCTTCTCGTCCCGGGTCAGGCTGAACAGATAGAGCAGCATCTGGCAGTCCAGCCCGCAGTAGACCTCTTTCAGGTCCAGCTTTTTGGCGCCGGTCTTGTAGTCCACCACCCGCACCCAGCGGGTGCCGTCCTCCTCCACCCATTCGTCGGCCCGGTCCACCGTGCCCACCAGCCGCACCGTCCGCCCGTCCGACAGATGGTAGACCTGCGGCGGCACGCCCCCCGGCCCGATCCTGAGCTCGCAGGCGGCGGGGGCAAAGGCGCTCTGGGCCTGCTCGTCCCGCAGATAGCACAAAAGGGCGGCCATGCTCTTTTTCAGCCGGGAGAGCAGGTAGCGCAGCCGGGCGGTGTCCTCGGGCAGGTAGCGGCGGGCGTACTCGTCCACCAGCCCCGCCGAGAGGGCCGCCAGCTGGCTGTCGGTCAGCTGGGCGAAGGGGGCGGGCAGGGCGTCCCTGCAGGGGTTGTCGGGGCCGGGGTGGGGGTCAAGGGCCATCTGCAGCACCCAGTGCATCAGGGTGCCGCTCTGGTCGGCCGAGAGGCGGGCCTTTTTGCGGGGCCGCAGCCCCAGCACATAGTGCAGAAAGTACCCGTAGGGACAGTGCGCGTAGGCTTCCAGCTGGCTGGGCGAGATGGCGAGCCGCTCCCCCAAAAGGCCGCCGAGGGCGGTCAGGTCCTCGAGCCTGTGGGGCGCGCCGCCGGCCATCCGGGCCAGCAGGGCAAGGCCGCCGCCCTCGTCCTGCAAAGCGGCGGTCAGGCTGGCGCGCTCCGTCTCGCCGAGGGGCCAGCCGCCCCCCAGACAGTCGAGGGCGCTGCCCGGCGTCGCCGCCATGTCCAGCAGGGAGAGATCGGGCGGGGGCGGCTGCAGAAGGTCGGCGATGGGCTGGGCGGCCGCCGAGAGGGTCAGCCCGGCACCCTTGGGCCAGCTGATCCAGAGCCCTTTGGCCGGGGCGGTCATGGCCTTGTAAAAGCAGACCTGCTCCCGGACCACCCGGTTCTCAAAGCAGTCGGGCAGGTCGACCTCCTGGCGGATCAGCGCGTCGCGGTCGGCGTGGGTCAAAAGGCCGGTCTGGGCCGGCGCGGCGGGGAACTCCCCCTCCGCCACCCCCAGCACAAAGACGTAGTCGGGCGCGTCCAGCCGCATCTTGCCGGCCGAGGCCAGCATGACGGCGTCCAGGGTCTGGGGGATGTGCCCCAGGTCGGACGAGCGGAGCAGCAGGGCGAACAGCTCGGCGTACTCGGCCGGGGGCACCGTCTCGGGCCCCAGCAGCCGGGCCATCTCGTCCAGAAGGCCCATCACCACGTTCCACTCCCGGGCGGCCTCCTCGGCGGCGGGGATGCCCCGGGCGGCGCGCAGGGCCTCCACCTGAGCCTGCTGGGCCTGCTCGGCCCCCAGCGCCTCGAGGCAGAACCAGAGCGCCCGGCTGATCTGTTCGGCCGAGGCGTTCCGGCAGCGGCTGCGCAGGGTCTCCACCGGGCCGATCAAAAAGGCGCGGGCCTGCTCGGCTTTCCGGAGGTTTTCGGTTTCCTCCTCGGTCAGCTTTTCGCCGCCGAAGCCGCGGGGGCTCTTGCTGAAAGCCGCCCGCCACTCGGCCGCCTTGGGCGACCAGGTGTAGGCGTAGTTTTCGAGGGCGCAGACCGCGTCCTCCCGGAGACTGGTCAGCCCGGTCTTGACCAGGGCCGACAGCTGTTCGGTGTAGTCCGCCCCGCGGGCCAATTCCAGCAGGGCGGTGACAGCCGCCGCCGGGGCGCTGAAAGCGGGGGTGGTGGCCTCGTCGCACCAGAGGGGGATGTCCGCCATCCGGAACTCGTACCGGACGGCGGCGCGGTAGCGGTCAAGGTCCCGGCAGACCACCGCGATCCGGCCGCAGCGCACCCCCTGCGCCATCAGCCGGCGGATGGCCCCGGCGGCGGCCCGGGCCTCCTCCTCCCGGCTGGGCGCGGCAAACAGACGGATATCGGTCAGAGGGGCGGCGGGCTTTTCGCACCGGCCGGCCGCCAGCAGCTGCCCCAGGGCGGCAAGGCCGGGGGCGTCCTTGTGGCGCAGGTCCTGCCGCAGCAGCAGGGGCGCCGCCACCTCGGCCCCGTTTTTGCGGGCCAGCTGCCTGAGCCGCGCCCCCACCGCCTTGGCCCCCGAAAAAAGGCCGAGGCCGTCCGGCGCGGCCGGCGCGCCGTCGTCGCAGAGGGCCACCGTCACCTCGGGCAGGGCGGCCAGCATGGCCCCCATCAGACGCTGCTTGGGGGCGTTGAAGGTATCGAACTCGTCGATGTAGACCGCGCGCCCCGCGAGGAAGGCGGGCACCCGGCCCTCGGCCAGCGCCCCTTCCAGCCGGGCGGCGGCCAGCTCGATCCGGTCGGAGGGGTCCATCCCGGTCTGGGCCAGAAGGGTCTCATACCCCTCGTAGATCAGGGCGATCTCGGCCAGACGGGCGCTCTCGGGGCCGCAGCCTTCGGCCAGCCGGGCAAATTCCGCCCCGGTGACGCCGGCGCTCTTCAGCTCGTCGATGGTCTCGGCGGCCAGCTGGCAGAAGGCGGCGCTGCGGCGGTGGCGGTAATAGAATTTGACGTTGTCCTGCAATTCTTCCAGCACACGGCGGACCAGGGTCACCCGCCCGGCGTCGGTCAGGGTCCGGATGGCCGCGCCGCCCTCCTCCGAGAGGATGCGCTCGGCCAGGCTGGTGAAGGAAAAGCTCTCGACAAAGCCCGAGCCGGCGTCTCCCAATTCCCGGTAGATCCGCCCCTCGGTGGAGGAGGTGAACTGTTCGGGCACCAGCAGGATGCTGGGTTTGCCCGCGGCGGCGCGGGCGGACAGCTGGGCGTAGAGCCAGCTGGTCTTGCCGCTGCCGGAGCCGCCCAGGACCAGTTTGAGCATGGTTTGCACCTTCTTCCCGTAGAAATAAGACGCTCCATTGCGCCGCAGGCCGCCGTTGTGGTACAATGGGACTGCACAATCAAACAAAGGAGCGTTTCGATGAAAATTTTAGCAGTCGATTACGGCGACAGCCGCACCGGTCTTGCCGTCTGTGACCCGGGCGAGGTCCTCGCCACCCCCTTAAAGCCCCAGATCGAGGAAAAGGCGATGGCCAAGGTCGCGGCCCGCATCTGCGCGGCGGCGGCCGAGCAGCGCGCCGAGCTGATCGTGGTGGGCCTGCCCCGCAACATGGACGGCACCGAGGGCGCCCGCGCCCAAAAGAGCCGCAAGCTGGCCGAACTGGTGGAGCGGGAGAGCGGCCTGCCCGTCCGGATGTGGGACGAGCGGCAGACCACCATCACCGCCGCCGGCTTCCTCAGCGAGAGCGGCACCTTCGGCAAAAAGCGCAAGGCCATCCTGGACGCGGTCAGCGCCTCGGTCATCCTGGAAAACTACCTGGCCTGGCGCAAAAACCACCCCGGCCAGCAGTAATCAGGGGTAGGTCTCGATGGTCACGCTGTGGATGGTGACCGGCTCTGCGGGAACCTGGTTTTCGTCCACCCCCACCGCGCCGATGGCGTCCACCGTCTCCATCCCCTCGTACACCTGGCCGAACACGGTGTCGGTGTAGTCGAGGTAGGGCGCGCCGCCCGCCGCGGCATAGGCGTCGATGATCTCCTGCCGCCAGCCCTGCGCGGCCATCTGGTCGAGCAGTTCCTGCTCCATGCCGGGGGCGGTCTGCATCACATAAAAGACGCTGGCCCCCTCTCCGCGCTCGCTCATGGCGGCGCAGAGGGCCCCGGAATAGTGGTGGAGCTTGTCGGTGTATTCGGGCGGGTAGCCGCTGCCGTTCCAGATGGTGGCCGTCCCGCCGTTTGCGTCCCGGCCGGCCCCGACCACAAAGCCGGCTTCCACCCGGCTGACGGTCAGGCCGTTGTAGTACCCCGCCTGAACCAGCCCGATGAAGTTGGCGCAGGCCTGCGGGGCCTCCTCGGGGAAGAGGACCGCCCGGAACACCCCCATCGAGGTATCAAAGACGGCGACGGTATCCCCCGACGCCGGGTGGGTGAACTGCAGCTCGGCCGATTCGACGCGCTCGGGACGGTTCACCCCGCCGCCCCCGGCGCCGCCCGTGCCGCCGAGGCAGCCGGACAGGCAGAGCGCCGCCGCCAGACACAGGGCCAGAGCGGCCCTTTTGCATTTACCAGACATACATTTCTCCTTGGGTCATACAATATACCATTCCCGGCGCGGAAACGCATCCGGCCGTTTGTTTCTCAGTATACCACAGAAAGGCCCGCCGCGCGAGGGCGTGGATGTGAAAAGTGCAAAAAAGAGATTTTAACCGTTTTTCCTAATTTAGCATCTTGACGAGACGGGCAAAAAACGCTACACTATAGGCAAGGACAGGGGCCGGACGCCGGCCCCCTAGATGTGCAGAAAGACTGGAGTTTTACGGATGGCAGACGAAAACATGATCCCCCAGGAAAATGAATACCAGCCCGACCTGATGACCCTCGAGGACGAGGACGGCAACGAGATCACCTTTGAGGTGATCGACGCGCTGGACCACAAGGGCGTGCATTATCTCGCCGTCGTCGAATATGTCGAGGACGAAGAGGACCTGGACGAGGATGCCCAGCTGGTCATCCTGAGCGTCGGCGAGGATGCCGACGGCGAATATCTCGACGTCGTCGAGGACGACGAGACCTTGATGGAAGTGGGCGCTCTGTTCGAAAAGCGGCTGAGCGACAACTTCGACATCGGCTGACCCCGATTCGATCAGGGCCGGCCCCTTATACCGGCAGTATCCTGCCCGGCACGATTTGTTGCGGAATATATGATCCTACTAATCAACCATCGGGAGCCTGGAGTCCGGTGGGGGATTGCAGACCGCCCCGTCAGGGTCCACCCTGGAGGTTCGATGCGGGAGCATGAAACCATCGGCAGGGCACCCACCTGTCCGTAAGGGTAGGTTTGATTGCTCCGCAGACGACCGGGCGGGATTCTTTTTAGGCACGACAGCCGGACCAGTGGTCCGGCTGTTTTTTTACCCTCAAAACATTTGGATCGTGCAGGAAGGATGTGTTCTCTATGCGGACCGATCATCTGGCCGGGACTTCGATCCCCCGTTTCACCTACGACACCCCTTCGTCGCCGGGCAACGATTTTTATGCGCTCTGCGCCGGGGACAAGCCCCTGGCCATGATCTTCCTGCCCGCGCTCGACCATCCCATCACCCGGGAGTACATCTCGCGCTACATCAAGACCATCGGCGACCTGAACGGGGTGCGTCTGGCCTGCGTGGTGCGCAGCAGCGCCCGCCGGGCGGCCGAGCTGCTGGAGGGCAGAGCGCTGCCCTTCACCGTCATCTGCGACGCGCCGGGGGTGCTGTACAACTTTTTGGGGGTGGAGACGGCCGGCCTGCTGAACTGGAGCTTTGAGGCGCAGCGGATCATCCGCAGCGCCCAGAGCCGCGGGCTGCGCTACAACCGCAAGGCCCCGCAGCTGCTGCCCCTCACGTTGGTGGTGGGGCCCGAGGGGGCCATCCTGTTCACCCACTACGGGCGCAACCTGACCGATATGCCGGGGGACTGCGGGGCGGTCTACTCCCTCTGCGACGAGGTCTGCGAGCTGACGGGCCGGGCGGCTCCGGCCGGCGCGCCGCCCCGCACGGCACGGCCCGGCCCCCACTCGGACGAGACGTTGACCCTGCCCGACCTGGCCGGCGACCTGACCGGCTCTGCCGAGGAGGACGCCATCGGCAAACTGTTTGACTGAGGCACAACAGCTGCATCCTGAAAACAAAAACGCACTCTGTACAAAAACAGGGTGCGTTTTTTGGTTATTCTGCTTCGTGGAGATGGGCGTAGATCGTTTCGGCCAGTTTGGGGCCGACGCCGGGGGTCTGGGCCAGGGCGGCGGCGTCCGCCTGGCGCACCGCCCCCACGCTGCCGAACTGGTCCATCAGGGCCTTGGCCAGCTTGGGGCCCACCCCGGGGATCTGCACCAGGGTGGAAGAATAGCTCTTCTGGCGCATCTGCTGGCGGCGGTAGGCGTTGGCGAAGCGGTGGGTCTCGTCCTGGATGGAGGTGATGAAGGTAAAGGTCCCCCGGTTCATGTTGATGGCGATCTCCTGCCCGTCCCCGTCCACAATGGCGCGGGTGCGGTGGTGGCTGTCCTTGACCATGCCGTAGAGGGGAACATCGGCCAGAGCGGTGCCGGCCAGCGCTGCCTTGGCGGCGTTGACCTGGCCGCGGCCGCCGTCCATCAGCAGCAGGTCGGGCTTTTCGGCAAAGCCGGCCGTCTCGCCGGCGGCGGTGCGGGCGGCGTACTCCCCCGCCCGGCGGGCCACCGTCTCGGCCAGAGAGGCGTAGTCGTCGGTGCCGGCCACCGTCCGCATCTTGAAGCGGCGGTAGTCCGCCTTGCTGGGCTTGCCCTCCCGAAAGACCACCATGCCGCAGACGCTGGTGCCGTCGCCCCAGTTGGAGATATCGTAGCTCTCGATCCGGCGGGGGGCGGCCGGCAGCCCCAGCAGCTGGGCCAGTTCGTCCAGCAGCTTCTGCTCCTGAGCGGCGCGGCCCCGCTCCCGGGCCAGCCGCTCCACCGCGTTGGTGTGGGCCATCTCGACCAGCCGGGCCTTGTCCCCCCGCTGCGGCTGGTAGAGCTGCACCTCGCTGCCCCGCTTTTCGCTCAAAGCCTGCCGCAGGGCGTCGGCATCGGCGGGCAGGACGTCCACCGCGATGATCCTGGGGATCTCCTCGTCGTCGAGGTAGTAGCGGGGCAGAAATTCCTCCCGGATCTCGTCGAGGTCGGCCCGGTCGTGAAAGACGAACTCCCGCTTGTCGGTCAGGCGGCCGTGGCGGTAGCGCAGCACGGCGGCGCAGACCGCGTCGGGGGTGCCCGCCAGCGCCACCACGTCCATCTCCAGACTTTCATCCACCACCACCTTCTGCCCCTCGGTGACCTTGGTGATGGCGGCGATCTGGTCCCGCAGCAGGGCGGCTGTCTCAAATTCCAGCCGCTCGCTGGCCTCCTCCATCCGGGCGGTCAGGTTTTTGATGATGTCCTTTTTGCCGTAGCGGATCAGGTGGACCGCCCCCTTGACCGCCTCGTTGTATGCCTCGCAGCTGATCCGCCCGCTGCACACCCCCATGCACTTGCCGATATGGGCGTTGAGGCAGGGCCGCCCCTTGCCCAGGTCCTGGGGGAAGCGCCGGCTGCACCGCGGCAGCAGAAAGGCGTCCTGGGCGCTCTCGGCCATTTCGCGGGCGGCAAAGCTGGAGGTGTAGGGGCCGATGTACTCGGCCCCGTCGTCCTCTTTTTGCAGGGTGAAGGACAGGCGCGGCCACGCCTCCCGGGTCACCTTGATATAGGAGTAGCCCTTGTCGTCCTTGAGCAGGATGTTGTATTTGGGGGTGTGGGCCTTGATCTGGCTGGCTTCCAGCACCAGAGCCTCGAACTCGCTCTGGCAGACGATGACGTCGAAGCTGAAAGCGTGGGCGATCATCTGGCTGACCTTGTTGTCGTGGGGGACCCCTTCCCGGAAATACTGGCTGACCCGGGTACGCAGCCGCTTGGCCTTGCCGATATAGATGATGGTGTCGGTCTTGTCCCGGATGATATACACCCCCGGCAGCAAGGGCAGCATACAGGCTTTCTGGTACAGCTCGGCTTTGGTCATCGTCTCACCTCGTTGTTCTGCGGAAAACAAAAAGGGCGAACCAGCGTCCGCCCTCATGTGTTCGATCTGAAACCCTGCTTATTCTGCAAAGCCGGACTCCACCAGCTTGATCAGCGCGTCAACGGCAGCCTGCTCGTCGGCGCCGTCCGCAATGATGCGGATGGTGGTGCCGCCCACAATGCCCAGCGAGAGGACACCCAGCAGGCTCTTGGCATTCACACGGCGCTCTTCTTTCTCGACCCAGATGGAGGACTTGAACTCATTGGCCTTCTGGATGAAGAAGGTGGCGGGGCGTGCATGGAGACCTACCTGATTTTCAACGGTAACTTCTTTTACATACATAGTAAAACGCTCCTATCTATTGTGGTAAATGAATGACGCATTGTATAAGACACCTGCTGTCTTACTTTATTGTATCGCAAGGGCCCGGGGTTGTACAGCCTTTTTTGCAATTTTGGCGGTTTTCCCAATCCAATCGGAGACATTTTTTGCAAATTGTACCTTTTTCCCAAAATATATCCGGTTCTATTGGCTGTGCATACAAAAGTTTTCAACTTATAGGTACAAGCTGGCCGGTTTTCAGTCCGTTTTGGGCTCTTCCGCGGGCGGCTGCGGCAGGGCGGCGGGCGCGGTTTCGGGCGTTTCGCCGGCCGGCGCGGCGGCCTTCTTTTTGCGGTGGCGGGAAGGTTTTTTGGGCGGCGGCGTGCCGTCCCAGCCGCCGGCCGCGAGGTAGGCCTCCCACAGGTCGGGGCGGCGGGCGCGGGTGCGGGCGCGGCTCTGCTCGCCCCGCCAGTCGTCCACCGCCTTGTGGTTGCCGCTGAGCAGGATGGGCGGCACAGCCCGGCCCTCCCACACCTCGGGGCGGGTGTACTGGGGGTACTCCAAAAGGCCGTTCCAGTAGCTTTCTTCCTCGTAGCCCTTCTGCTCGGCCAGAACGCCGGGCTGCAGCCGCAGAACGCTGTCGGCCACCACCAGACTGGCCAGCTCGCCGCCGGTCAGGATATAATCGCCGATGGAAATCTCCTCGTCGGCAAAGGCTTCGATCACCCGCTCGTCGATCCCCTCGTAGTGGCCGCAGACCAGCAGCAGGCTGTCATAGGCGGCCAGGCGGCGGGCGTGGGCCTCGCTGTACCGCTGGCCTCCCGCCGTCATAAACACGATATGCGGGGCGGGGCGGCCCTGCTCGGCCACCTGCCGCTGAATGGCCCGGATGCAGTCGGCGATGGGCTGGGCGTACATCACCATCCCGCAGCCGCCCCCGTAGGGGTAGTCGTCGGTCTGCTTCTGGCGGTTGAGGGTGTAGTCCCGGATCTGATGGCAGTGGGTCTCGATGCAGCCCCGCCGGGCGGCCCGGCCCAGGATGCTCTCATCCAGCACCCGCTGGCACATCTCGGGGAAGAGGGTCGCAATATCCACACGCATCCCCATCTCAGCCGTCCTCCCGTTCGCTTGCGGCGCCGTCGTCCAGCAGCCCGGGGATGGGGGTGACGGTGATGTACCCTTCGGGCGGGTTGCGCTCCTTCAAAAAGGCGTCCACCCCGGGGAAGAGATACTCCCTGCCGTTCGGCGCCTTGACGGTGTAGATGTCCTGCGGACCGGGCCGGTCGACGCTGGTCACCACCCCGTAGACTTTGCCGGTGTCGGCGTCCCGCACCTCGCAGCCGATCAGGTCGGCCACGTACCAGCGGCCGGGGGCCAGATGGACGTCGTCCCGGTCAAAGTAGAACACCTGCCCCCGCAAAGCGCGGGCCGCGTCCATATCATCCACGCCGGCAAACTTGACCAGCGCCATCCGGCCCTGGGGGCGGATGCTCTCCATCTTCAGGCTGCGGCCCCCCGCCGGGGAGAGGTAGAGCCGGCCGGCCGGCCGCAGGAAGTCCACCCCGTCGCACCAGAGCTCCATCTTCACTTCGCCCCGGACCCCATGGGTGGTCACCACCCGGCCGGCTTCCAGATACTGCTGCATAGCTTCTCCTTTTCTTGTTACAAAAAGGGCCGTCCAATCGCATGGACGGCCCGAAAAAACGGCTCAGTCGATCTCGACCAGGATCTTTTCATCGACCCGCACGGCGGCGGCGCGCATGACCACCCGAATGGCCTTGGCGATGCGGCCCTGCTTGCCGATGACGCGGCCCATATCGCCCTCTGCCACGCTCAGGTGGTAGACGACGGTGCCGTCCTCACGCGGGGGGTCCACCGTTACGGTGACGGCGTCCTTGTCCTCCACGAGGCCGCGGGCTACAGTCAGCAACAGCTCCTGCATGTGACCGCCCTCCGCTTACAGAATCTCGGACTTCTTGAGCAGGTACCGGACGGTGTCGGTGGGCTGGGCGCCGTTGGCGATCCAGGCCTTGGCCTTCTCAGCGTCGATCTTGATCTCGGCGGGATCACGCATGGGATCGTAGGTGCCGATCTCCTCGATGAAACGGCCGTCGCGGGGGAAGCGGCTGTCAGCCACCACCACGCGGTAGAACGGGGACTTCTTGGCGCCCATGCGGCGCAGACGAATCTTCACTGCCATAATTATTTCCTCCTGAAAGTGTTGGTCCCGCCCCTTGGGGGCGTGTCGTTTTTGTATGTCAAAGCCATGCCGCCTTTGCGGCAGCCGGATTTGTACCTTGGTTCAGCGCATCCCGCCCAGCATTCCGCTCAGCTTGCGGGCAAAGCCCTTGGGGCTCTTGCGCATCTGCTTCATCATCTTCTGCATCATCTCGTACTGGCGCAGCAGACGGTTGACGTCCTCCACCCGGGTGCCGCTGCCGGCGGCGATCCGGCGCTTGCGCTTGGGGTTGATGATGGAGGGCTTTTCCCGCTCCTCCTTGGTCATCGAGTAGATGATGGCCTCGATCTGCGAAAAGCCCTTTTCGTCGATCTGGCTCGGGTCGATGTTGGCCCCGCCGGGCAGCATGCTCAGCATGGCCGACGCGCCGCCCATCTTGCGGATCTGGGCGAACTGGGCCAGCAGGTCGTTCATATCGAACTTGTTCTCCATCATCCGGCGGGCGGTCTCCTCGGCGGCCTTTTCGTCGGCGGCTTCCTGCGCGCGCTCGATCAGGCTGAGGATATCGCCCATCCCCAGGATGCGGCTGGCCATCCGGGAGGGGTGGAAGGGTTCGAGGTCGTCCAGCTTTTCGCCGGTGCCCTGAAACTTAATGGGCTTGCCGGTGACGGCCAGCACCGAGAGGGCCGCGCCGCCGCGGGTGTCGCCGTCGGTCTTGGTCAGGATGATGCCGTCCACCCCGACCTTTTCGTTGAAGGTCTGGGCCACGTTGACGGCGTCCTGGCCGGCCATCGCGTCCACCACCAGCAGGGTCTCGTCCACCGGCACCGCCTGCTTGATGTCGACCAGTTCGTCCATCAGGACCTCGTCGATCTGCAGCCGGCCGGCGGTATCCAGGATGACGATGTCGTTGCCGTAGTCCTTGGCGTGGGCGAGGGCGCGGCGGGCGATCTCGGGGGGCTTGGCGCCGTCCAGGGTAAAGACCTGCGCCCCGGCCTGGCCGCCCACCACCTTCAGCTGCTCGATGGCGGCGGGGCGGTAGATATCGCAGGCCACCAGCAGCGGCCGGCGGCCCTGCTTGAGATAATACTTGGCCAGCTTGGCGGCGTGGGTGGTCTTGCCGTTGCCCTGCAGGCCGCAGAGCATCAGGACGGTCTGGCCCTTGTTCTTGATATAGAGGCGGGGAGCTTCCTCGCCGCCCATGAGGTTGGTCAGCTCTTCGTTGACGATCTTGACCACCTGCTGGGCAGGGGTCAGGCTCTCCATGACCTCCTGGCCCATGGCCCGCTCGGCCACCTTGTTGCAGAAGTCCTTGGCCACCTTGTAGTTGACGTCGGCTTCCAGCAGGGCCATGCGGACCTCGCGCATGGCGGCCTTGATATCGGCCTCGGTCAGTTTGCCGTGGCCTTTCAGCTTTTTGAACACGCCGGCAAGGCGGTCGGTCAGAGATTCAAATGCCATGTTCGGCTGTCCTTTCCAGCACAAAATCGCTTTTCTGTCTGTTCCGCAAAGCGCTAGCTTTCGTTCACCTCGTCGATGGAGCGCAGCATGGCCAGAATCTTGTTCAGGGTCTTGACGTACTCCACCGTGGTCAGCCGGGCGTGGGGCCCGGTGCACTCAAAGCGCGCGTCGATGACCAGCTGCTCCAGCTCTTCCAGCGTCTGCTGGACCCGGCGGTAGCGGGCTGCAAAGCCCACCTTCCGTTCCAGTTCCAGCAGGGTGGTCTCGCCGTGCTTGATGGCGTCCCGCGCGCCCTGCCGGGTGATGCCGAAATTTTCGCCGATCTCGCTCAGGGACAGGTCGTCGTGGTAGTACTGGGACATCATTTCCCGCTGCTTCTCGGTGAGGACCTCGCCGTAGAAATCCAGCAGGTAACCCATCTCCAGATTCTTGGACGCCACCGCTCTCCCCTCCAGCGCCTTTGTAAAGGCATTTAGCTTTACGGACGCATCTGATTATACCAGACGCGGGCTCCGCTGTCAACAAAAATGCGGCAATTTTTTTGTGAAATACGGAGAATTTATCCGCCCGGCTTTTCCGCCGCCCCTGCCGGGCCGCGATGTATACTTGACGGCCCGCCCGCTTTGCGATACGATAAGACCAGCGCAGCATCTGTCGGAAAGGAGGCTTTTGATGCAGCTGTACCCCAACATCTACCGCACCCTCGCCCCGGGGCCCATCGTCGAGCTGCGGGGCTATGCGGCGGCCTGCCGGCTGCCGGGCAGGCTGTACGCCTGCCTGGACTTCGGCGGGCCCACCGGCACCGCCCGGGACGGCCTGGCCGAGGGGATGCTGGCCCTGGCGGCCGAACGCAAAGCCCTGACCCCCGGGCAGACCCTGATCGAAGCGGGCAGCGGGGCCTTTGCCACCGCCCTGACCCTGGCCGGGCGGACCAGCGGCCACCCGGTCTGTCTGGTCCTGCCCGACAACACCCCCGCCGCCCGGCAGGAAAAGCTGTCCGCCCTGGGGGCGCAGCTGCTCTTTTCCCCGGCGCGGGAGGGGGTGGCCGGCGCCGTCGCCCTGGCCCGCAGCTGGGCCGAAAAGCGGGGCTGGTACTTCACCGACTGGCTGGCCTGCGACGACAACCCCGAGTACCACCGCCGGGTGACCGGCCCCGCCATCGCGGAGGCCATCGTCCGGGAGGGGCAGAGCCTGGTGGACACCATCACGGTGGGGGTGGGCAGCGGCGGCACCATCACCGGGGTGGGCGAGTGCGTCAAGGCCTGGACCAACGACGTCCGGATGGTGGCGGTGGAGCCCTACGAATGCCAGGCTCTGAGCGGCGGCCTGCTGGGCCCCCACGGCATCCCGGACATCGGCTTTGGGCTGGTGCCCGACAACTACAACCCCTACGTGGTGGACAAGGTCGCGGCCGTCACCAGTGCCGAGGCCGCCCGCGCGGCCCGCACCGTCCTTGTCACCGACGCCGTCCCCGCCTCGGCCAGCGGGGGCGCGGCCCTTGCCGCGGCGGCCCGCTTTTTAGCTGAAGGGCGCAGCCGCGCCGCCCTCTGCCTCATCTCCGGCCGGGCCGCTATCCTATAAAGAAAGAAGCGTTTTGCATGACACACAACATGACAAGCGGGCCCATCACCCCCGCGCTGGTCACCTTCACCATCCCGCTGGTGCTGGGCAACCTCTTCCAGCTGACCTACAACGCCGCCGACAGCGTCATTGTAGGCCGTTTTGTGGGCGAGGACGCCCTGGCCGCCGTCGGCACCTCCAACCCGCTGATGACCCTGGCCATCCTCTTTATCAACGGGATGTGTCTGGGGGCGGGCATCCTGGTCAGCACCGCCTTCGGCGCCGAGGACTACGCCCGGCTGGAAAAGCAGGTGTCCACCACCGCCATCGCGGGGGCGGTCTTTTCGCTGGCCTTTTCGGCCCTCTGCATCCTGCTGGCAAACCCGCTGCTGCAGCTGATGCAGGTGCCGCCCGAGGTGCTGCCCATTGCGGCGAGCTACCTGCGGGTGGTGTTTGCCGGGCTGATCTTTACCTTTTTCTATAACTTTCTGGCCGCCACCCTGCGGGCGCTGGGCGACAGCAAAAGCGCGCTCTATTTTCTGATGCTGAGCGCGGTGCTGAACATCTTCGGCGACCTGTTCTGCGTGGCGGTCATGGGCTGGGGCGTCGAGGGCGCGGCCCTCTCGACGGTGGTCAGCGAGGCGCTGTGCTGCCTGTGCTGTGCGGCGTACATCAAAGCCCGGGTGCCGGTGCTCTGCCTGGGCAGAAAGTGGCTGGTCTTTGAGCCGTCCATGCTGCGGCAGACCGTCCAGTACGGCTGGACCACCGCCATGCAGCAGGGCACCGTCCAGCTGGGCAAGATCGCCATTCAGGCGGTGGTCAACACCATGGGGGTCAACGCGATGGCCGCCTTTGCGGCCGCCAGCCGGGTGGACGACTTTGCCTACACCCCGCAGCAGAACATCGGCCACGCCATGACCACCCTGATGGCCCAGAACCGCGGCGCCGGCAAGGCCGAGCGGGTGCGGCAGGGCTTCTTCGCCGGGATGCGGATCGAGGCGGTGTACGGCCTTGCCATCATGGCGGTCTGCTTTTTCGGCGCCGAGCCCATCATGCGCCTGTTCGCCGACGAGCCGGAGGTCATCGCCCTGGGAGTGCGCTTTCTGCGGCTGGTCTCCCTGCTCTACCTGCTGCCCTCGGCCACCAACGGCATCCAGGGCGGCTTCCGCGGGGTGGGGCGGCTGCAGGTCACCCTCAACAGCAGCCTGCTGAACATGGGCGGCCGGGTAGCCGCGGCGGCGCTGTTCGTCCTGGTGTTCC
>DXHQ01000119.1 GCA_019113345.1 Candidatus Faecalibacterium intestinigallinarum | reverse complement strand
TCTTGGAGCTGGTGACAGGAGTTGAACCTGCAACCCACTGATTACAAATCAGTTGCGCTGCCATTGCGCCACACCAGCAGGCGTACATATCCTTTGACACTGGTAGTATACCACGGCGGCGGCGTTTTGGCAAGTTTTTTCAGCGGACGGCCCGCAGGGCGGCGTCCAGCGCGGCAAAGTCCGCGAGGGTCAGCTGCTCGGGGCGCACCCGCGCATCGAGGCCGGCGGCGGCCAGCGCCTCCGCCACCTGCGGGCGGGGCAGGCCCAGCCCGGCGGCGATGGCGTTGGCGGCGGTCTTGCGGCGCTGCCCGAAGGCCGCCCGCACCAGGGCGAAGTAGGCCCGCTCGTCCGGCACCGGCACCGCCGGCGTGGGCCGGATGTCCAGCCGGACCACCGCGCTGGTCACCTTGGGGGCCGGGTAGAAGCTGCCGGCCTGGACGGTGAACATCACCCGCGGCTCGGCGTAGTAGCGGACCGCGCAGCTGACGGCACCGCTTTCCCGGGTGCCGGG
This sequence comes from Candidatus Faecalibacterium intestinigallinarum, assembly GCA_019113345.1. Classification (GTDB taxonomy): domain Bacteria; phylum Bacillota; class Clostridia; order Oscillospirales; family Ruminococcaceae; genus Faecalibacterium; species Faecalibacterium intestinigallinarum. Next base: position 13,863 of record DXHQ01000119.1, on the reverse strand, counting down.
CTGGGCGGCCAGACGCTCGGCGGCCTCCTTCTGGACCATGACGGTGATGTTCTGGACCGGCAGGCGGTCCTCCAGCAGCTTCATGATGATGGGGCTGGTGATGTAATAGGGCAGGTTGGCGCAGACGGCCACCGGCATCCCGGCAAATTCTTCGGCCATCAGGGCGGGCAGGTCAGCCTTGAGGACGTCCTGCAAAATGATCTTGACGTTGTCGAAGCCGGCCAGCGTCTCTTCCAGCACCGGCGGCAGGCGCTTATCCACCTCGATGGCCACCACCTTGCCGGCCCGCTTGGCGATCTCTTTGGTCAGCACGCCGATGCCGGGGCCGATCTCCAGCACGCCGAAGCTGCGGTCGATGCCGGCGGCGTCCACGATCTTGGGCGGCACGCCGGGGTTGACGATGAAGTTCTGCCCAAACCCCTTGGAGAGGGCAAAGTCGTATTTTTCGCACAGGGTGCGGATGGTGGCAAGGTCGGTCAGCTCCATACAGGGTTCCTTTCTCAAAAAAGACCTCCGGTTTTCACCGGGGGTCTTGGGTGCGTGTGTCTCAGGCGGCCTCGTCCGCATCGGCGTCCGCCTCATCGGAGTCTGCCTCGCCGCCGGAAGCGGCTTCTTCCTCGGGGGCGCTCTCTTCGCTGGACGCGGCCTCCTCGCCGGACGCGGCATCGGCGCTCGAATCCTCGCTGGAAGCAACCTGGCTGGACGCGGCGTTGACGCCGCCCACCGTCGCGCTGCCGGTCAGGGTCTGGGCAGTGTTGACTGCGCGTAGAATCTGCGGGTCAGTTTCCAGAGTGAAATCGTAGAAAGCCATCTGCTCGTCGCTGCTCAGGGCGTGCTCGACGTCCACCGTCAGGCCGGTGGTGTCAAAGCTCTCCCCGTTGGAGGCGATCAGCTTGGCCACCGTGACCACCACGGCGCTGCCGTCGCTCAGCCGCTGGGGGCTGCTCTGGATGGTGCCCTTGCCGTAGGTGGTGGAGCCCACCAGCCGGGCGCCGCTCATGTCGCGCAGGCAGCTGGCGAACAGCTCGGCCGCGCTGGCGGTATTGCCGTTCACCAGGCAGACGATGGGCAGGTCGACGACGCTGTCCCCGCTGCTGGTGCCCAGCACCTCGCGGGTGCCGTCCCGGCTTTCGGCCCAGGCCATCACCCCTTCGGGGCAGATCAGGTCGATGCAGTTGAGGGCGGCGTCCAGAAGGCCGCCGGCGTTATCCCGCAGGTCGAACAGGAGGCTGGCCGCCCCGGCGTTGCGCAGGGTGCGGATGGCGTAGTCCAGCTCACTGAGGGTGGTGGCGTCAAACTGCCGGATCTTGATGTAGCCCACGTCCCCGGCCGTCATCTGGTAGTCGATGGTGGTGGAGATGTAGCCCGAACGGGTCAGGTCGGCGCTCTGTTCCGCCGCATCGCTGCCCAGCCAGACCAGGTGGACGGTGGTGCCCGCCTCGCCCAGCAGCCGGTCCTCGATGGCGTCGGCGCCGCTCATGGTGCGCACGTCGGTGTCGTCGATGGCGGTGATGTAGCTGCCCGCCGCGATGCCGGCCTCCTGCGCCGGCGAGCCGTCGTAGACCTTTAGCACCTTGGCGTAGCCGGTCTGGTCCTGCGCCACCTCGACGCCGATGCCCATCAGGACGCCGTTCTGGATATCCAGCAGCTTGGCGTAGGCGTCGGCGGTGTAGTAGCGGGCATACCGGTCGCCGGTGCCCACCAGGTAGCCGGAGGAGATGGTGTCATACAGCAGCGTCTCGTCGATGGTGTAGTAGTCGTTGCTTCGGACGTACCGGTCCAGCTCGGCGATCTTGCTGTACATGCTCTCTTTTTCCTTGACGTTGCTGACCGTGCTGTCGAACAGCCGCATGGCCAGCAGCATGGTGACCGAGAAGGTTACCGTCATGGCCAGGATGACAATGGTCAGCATCATCCCGACCGAGATCTTTTTGTTCATCGGTATCCTCCCGTCAGCCCAGCAGCATCAGCAGGGTGCTGCCCAGCAGGGACAGCCCCAGCAGCGCCGCCAGCACCATGCAGGCGATCCGCTGGAACCGCTTGTGCTTATCCGTTTTCATACTTTCATTCCCTCTCTTGTTCTGGTGTTTGGTTTAATCAGATGGGGACGTAATTGCGCGGGTTGACGCGGCCGGCGTTGGTCTTGCCCTGCCACACCTCGAGGTGGAGGTGGTTGCCGGTCGAGTTGCCGGTCGAGCCCACATAGCCGATGATGTCCCCCTGGTTGACGTAGGTGCCCTGCTTGGCCGCGATCCGGCTCATATGGCCGTACAGGGTGGAGTAGGCCTTGCCGTCGCTCATGGTGCCGTGGTAGATGACCACGTAGTTGCCGTAGCCGCCGGTGCTCCACCCGGCCACCGAGACGTAGCCGCTGGCGGCCGCGTAGATGGGGGTGCCGCCCGGCGCGGCAAAGTCGGTGCCGCCGTGCAGCTTATACACCCCGGTGACGGGGTTGGTCCGGTAGCCGTACTCGCTGGAGATGCGGCTGTAGGTGCGCAGGGGGCAGATAAAGCCGGTAAAGCTCAGGTCGCTCTGCTTGGACGCCGCCGACGAGATGATGGCCTGGATCTGTCCCTGCACCGCCTCGTAGTCCATCTCGTCCGACTCGATGGCCTCCTGGGCCTCCCGCTGGGCGGCCTCGGCCTCTTCCTGGGTCATCCGGGCCTGGTTGATGCTGGCGGTCAGCTCGCTCTGCTTGGCCTGCATCTGGTAGTTTTTGGCGTCGAGGTTGGCCTTCTGGGTCTCGAGGCTGGCCTTTTCGCTGGAGAGCTGCTTATAGTCGTTTTCCAGTTCCAGCTTGGCGGCCTCGAGACTGTCCAGCATCTCGGTCTCCTTGACCGAGATATCCTGCATCATCTCGTTGAAGGTCAGCAGCTGGTACAGGTCGGTCACGGCCGACAGCATGGCCACGCTGCCGCCCTCCCGCAGTTCCTGCATGGCGCCCATAAAGGTCTTGAAATCCTCCCACTGGTTCTCGATGTCGATCTCCTTCTGGTCGATCTCAGCCTGTTTGGCGGTGATCTGCTGCTGCTTTTCGCCGATGGCGTTCTGCACCTGGGCGATCTCGCCCTTCAGCACCGCGATCTGCCCCTGGATGACGGTCACCTGCTCCCGCAGGTCCTCCTCCAGGGCGGCGGCGGCGCTCTCCCGCTTTTTGGCGTCGGCCAGCTCCTGCCGGTGCTGGGCCATGCTGGACTGGATCTGTTCCAGCTTTTTCTGCAGGTCAGAGACGCTGGTGGCCGAGGCCGCCTCGGGCACGGCGCTTGCCGTCACCATCAGGCAGAGGGCCGCCGTCAGCAGGCAGACCGCCCGCCGCAGCCGCTCCCCCAGCCGGGATCGTTTTGCGTGTTTCGCCCTCTTCACCGTTAGGCCCCCTTTGCTTTACACGTTCAAATGCTTGCGGATCGAGAACAGGCTGCCCAGGCCGCCCACCAGCGCGCCGCCCGCGACGCTGCTGGTCAGGACGGTGGTCCACACCGCTTCGAGGGGCACCAGAGAGGTGCCCACCAGGACGTCCCAGACGCCGCTCAGGGTGCTTGCCGCGCTGATCAGGTAGCTGTAAAGGGCCAGGATGCAGCTGGCCGACAAAACGCCCGAGATCAGCCCCATGGCCAGACCTTCGACCAGGAAGGGCAGGGTGACCAGAAAATTGGTCGCGCCCACGTACTTCATGATCTCGATCTCGCGGCGGCGGGCAAAAACGCTCAGCCGGATGGTGCTGCCCACCGTGATGACGCTGACCACCATCAGCACCAGCACAAAGGCCCGGCCCATCCGGGTGACCCCCTGCTGGATCTCGACAAAGATATTGCCCATCTCGACCGGGGCGGTCACCTTGACCACGCCGGGGATCTTTTCCATCTGGCTGCTGATCCGGTTCAGCTGGCTCAGGTCGCCCACCGTGACCCGGTAATTGGCCTTGAAGGGGTTGTCGCTCTCAAATTCGTCCCAGAGGGCCTCGTACTGTTCGTCGAGGTAGCCCTCGTAGGTGCTCAGCACGTCCTGCTTGGACATATAGCTGACGTGGGTCACCCCGCTGATGGCCGAGATCTGCTCGCCCACCGCAGTGGCGGTGGCGTCGTCGCATTCCGGGTCCAGAAAGACCACCGTCTCGTTCTGGCGGCCCAGGTAGCCGATCATGCTGTCGACATTGACCTCCACCAGGCTTGCCAGGGTGTTCAAACTCATACAGACGGCCAGGGACGCCACGCAGGCGATGGTCATGGCCCAGTGGGTGCCAAGGTTGCGCAGGCCGCGGCCGGTCAAAAATCCAAAGGTCGAAAGTTTCACAGGACTGCCTCCTCGCGTGCAGCAGGCACATCTGAGACGATCCTGCCATGATTCAGGGTGACCACCCGCTGATGGAACCGGTGGACCAGTTCGTGCTCGTGGGTGACCACCAGCACCGTGATGCCGGTCTGGCTGACCTCTTCCAGCAGCTCCATCATTTCCAGACTCAGCTCGGGGTCGATGTTGCCGGTGGGCTCGTCCGCAATGACCAGCTTGGGCGCATGGACCAGCGCCCGGGCCACCGCCACCCGCTGCTGCTCGCCGCCCGACAGATAGTCGGGGTAGCAGTTGGCCTTATCCTCCAGATGGACCAGCTCCAGCATATAGGGCACCCGCTCGTCGATCTGCTTTTTGTCGATGTTGGTGACGTGCATGGCAAAAGCCACGTTCTCGTAGACCGTCATGCTGGGGATGAGGCGGAAATCCTGAAAGATGATCCCCATCTGACGGCGTATGTAGGGGATCTTGCGCTTTTTCAAGGCGGCGATGTCGTTGCCGTTGACATAGACCTTGCCCTCGGTGGGCAGGATCTCGCGCAGGATCAGCTTAAGCAGGGTGGATTTGCCCGCGCCGGAATGCCCCAAAAGAAAGACGAACTCGCCCGGCTTTGCCTGGAAGTTGATGTCCTCCAAAGCCAGACGGCCGCCCTTCTTGTATTCCATGGACACGTGCTCAAAATTTACCATTGGTATTTCTGGCATGGGTTATACGTCTCCGTTATTCAAAATTCTGCCCGCGGCAGGAAAGCAGAACCGGCCGCACGGTGGCCCGCCGGCCGGCGTATGCTCTTTAGTATTTGGCAGGGTTGTTGGAAAGGTATTTCTTGACCATCAGCGCCACCTTAAAGACAATGGCGTCGTCGAACTCCCGCAGGTCGAGGCCGGTCAGCTTTTTGATCTTTTCCAGCCGGTAGACCAGGGTGTTGCGGTGGACAAAGAGCCCGCGGCTGGTCTCGGACACGTTCAGGTTGTTCTCGAAAAAGCGCTGGATGGTGAACAGCGTCTCCTGGTCGAGGCTCTCGATGCTGCCCTGCTTGAACACCTCTTTGAGGAACATCTCGCAGACGGTGGTGGGCAGCTGGTAGATCAGCCGGGCGATGCCCAGATTGTCGTAGCGGATGATCTGCTTTTCGGTGTCGAACACCTTGCTGACCTCCATGGCGATCTGGGCTTCCTTAAAGCTGGTGGCCAGGTCCTTGACGTTGGCGATGGGGGTGCCGATGCCGACCACCGCCTTGATGTAGTGTTCGCCCGAGAGGGTGTCGACGATGCTGGCGGCCAGCTTTTCCATATCGGAGCGGTCGATCCCCTTGCGGATCTCCTTGACCAGAACGGTGTCGGTCTCGCTGATGTTAAAGACAAAGTCCTTCTGCTTGTCGGGGAAAAGGCTGCTGACCACGTCATAAGCCGAGATGTCCCCGCCCGAGACCACCCGCACGATAAAGACCACCCGCGACACATCGGTGGCAAAGTGCAGCTCCCGCGCCTTGGCGTAGATATCGCCGGGCAGGATGTTGTCCAGCACCACGTTCTTGATAAAGTTGGCCTTATCGAATTTTTCGTCGTGGTACTGCTTGATGCTCTGTAAACTGATGGCCAGCACGGCGGCGAACTGTGCGGCTGTATCGTCCACGCCCTCGACAAAGACGGCGTAGTCGTTGTGCTTGGCGTTGGAGAACTGCTGGTAGCTGTAGCCGCTCCGGGCGAAGCTATCCTTCCCGGACACGCGCTCGGCCATAAAGTCCTCCTGCACCTCGCCGATCAAATTCAGCTCAGAGCAGGCGATGACGGTGCCGGTTTCATCCACCACACCGACCACACGGTCGATTGCGTCCTTCATCTGGTAGATCACGCTCTGAAATACTCTGTTGGCCATAAACGCATACCCCTTTTCCTCGATTGTACGGGCCGGGAAACCGGATTGTCATATTTCCACAATTTCGCCGCACTACAATCTATATTTTACACAAAAGAATTTACTTTTGCAACATATTTCACCAAAAAAGATTGCTTTTTCTTGGTGAAATTATCTCCCAGGGCGTTTTTAAGGCCAAAAACCACCTGTAAGCGTGGTTCTGCCCCTATTGTAGCGGTAAAATGTGATGCTTGTTTGAAGGTCTGGTGAAAGCCGCGGCCCTCACCCCCCGGCGATGGCGGCCACTTCGGCGGCGGTCAGCTCCCGCCATTGACCGGGAGCCAGCGCCTCGTCCAGGGCCACCCCGCCGATGGCCTCCCGGTGCAGCGCGTCCACCCCCGCGCCGTACACCCCGAACATCCGCTTGATCTGGTGGTACACTCCCTGGTGCAGCACCACCCGCACCGTCCGCTTGTCCTCGCTCAGGGGGGTCACCTCGGCCGGCGCCAGCCGCACTTTATCCATCAGGACCACCCCCGCCGCAAACCCCTCGGCCATCTCGCCGGTCAGCGGGGTGTCGAGGGTGACCCGGTAGGTCTTGGGGACGTGGCGTTTGGGGGCGAGGATATCGTGGGCAAAGCCCCCGTCGTCGGTGATGAGGACAAAGCCGGTACTGGTCTTATCCAGCCGCCCCGCCGGGAACAGCTCCCGCCGGGGGTAGGCGCCACGCACCAGGTCCACCACCGTCCGCTCCCGCCTGTCGGACGAGGCGCTGACCACCCCCGCCGGCTTATTCAGCATGATGTAGACGAACGCCTGCCGGGGGCGGCTTTTGCCGTCCAGCTGGATGCTGTCCATCTCGCTGACCTGCTGCTCCGGCCGCCTGCAAACCGCACCGTTGACGCTGACCCGCCCGCTGCGGATCGCCTCCCGGCTCTCGCTGCGGGTGCACTGTGCGGCCTCTGCCAGATATTTGTCCAGACGCATAAGCCCTCCTTCCCGGGCGGCTGCCCGCCCGCACCGCCTCCCGGCGGACTGTTTTCTTTTTATTGTATCACATTTTTCGGCGTTTGGGAATTCAATTCATTTCATCCTTCAACCCTAAGATATAGTCCGCGCTGACCTGATAGTACCGGCACAGGGCGATCAGATGTCGGATGGGCAGTTCATTCGCGCCCCGCTCGTAGCGGGCATACATGGTCTGCGAGGTGCCCAATACGTCGGCAATCTCCTGCTGGGTTTTGTCCCGGTCCTCCCGCAGGTCCCGGATCCGCTTGACATACTCCATACTCTGTCCTCCCCTTTCCGCTGGGTTAGACAAAGTATAGGTTAATACAGATATTTACTATTGACTTTAGTAAATATTTGTACTAAACTTGAGACATTCCCCTCTTCTTTTCACTGGATGATTTCACGGAGGTTATCCCATGCCGCTCGTTCCCCTGTTCCTGGACATTCTTAGATGTTACTGGATCCTTTATCTTTACGGCGCAAGCTGGCTGCTCAGCCAGCTCCAGTAAACGCAACACCCCCGAGCCGGCAGTGCTGCCAGCCCGGGGGCGTTTTGTACGGGGTGATTTTTCAAATCCGTCCAGCCGGGCGACATGCGCGTCCGGCTGGACATATCCAGGGAAATTTCCCGGCGGGAGTGTGCGAGCCGCCTTGGCGGCGAGTGCGCGGTTCGCCGGGAAATTTTGTCGGAAAGGGGGATACTAGGGGGGAAGCATTTCTGACGCGCGTATGCGCGCAGAAATGGGTCCACCCTAGAAAATTTAGACGCTCAGCTCCGCGTGCTGGCCGAGTGCCTCGGGGCAGCGGTCAAAGATGGGCTTGAGGACGTTCTGGATAAACTCCTCCACCTGCTGGGGGGCGCGGCCGACAAAGTTCTCGGGGACGAGGCCGGCCTCGATCTCTTCGCGGGTCAGGCCGAAGGCGGGGTCGGCGGCGATCCGCTCCACCATGTCGTTGGGCAGACCCTCCTCCTTGACCAGTTTGCCGGCGGCGATGGCGTGCTGGCGCAGCCGCTCGTGCAGCTCCTGCCGGTTGCCGCCCTTTTCCACCGCCTGCATCATGATGTTCTCGCTGGCCATGAAGGGCAGCTCGGCCATCAGGCGGCTGCGGACCACCTTGGGGTAGACCACCAGGCCGTCGGTGACATTCAGCATAATGTTCAGGATGGCGTCGGCGGCAAGGAAGCCTTCGGCCATGGCCACCCGCTTGTTGGCGCTGTCGTCCAGCGTCCGCTCAAACCACTGGGTGCCGGCGGTAAAGCTGGGGTTGAGGACGTCCGCCATCAGGTAGCGGGCCAGGGCGCAGATCCGCTCGCAGCGCATGGGGTTGCGCTTGTAGGGCATGGCGGAAGAGCCGATCTGGTTTTTCTCAAAGGGCTCCTCCATCTCCTTGAAGTTGGCCAGCAGGCGCAGGTCGGTGGCAAACTTCATGCAGCTCTGGCCGATGCCGGCCAGGGCGTTGAGGATGAAGGCATCCACCTTGCGGCTGTAGGTCTGGCCCGACACCGGGATGACGGCGGCGGGGTCAAAGCCCATCTCCTGGGCGATGGAGGCATCCACGGCGCGGATCTTGTCCGCGTCCCCCTTGAACAGCTCCATAAAGCTGGCCTGGGTGCCGGTGGTGCCCTTGACGCCGCGCAGCTGGAGGGTGGCCAGCCGGTGCTCGATCTCGCCCAGGTCCATCACCAGCTCGTTGGCCCAGAGGGTGGCCCGCTTGCCCACCGTGGTGGGCTGGGCCGGCTGGCCGTGGGTGTAGGCCATGCAGGGCATATCCTTGTACTCCTGCGCAAAGCGGGCCAGCTTGGCCAGCACGCCCACCAGCTTTTTGCGCACCAGCTCCAGGCCCTGGCGCATCACGATGATATCGGTGTTGTCGCCGACGTAGCAGCTGGTGGCGCCCAGATGGATGATGCCGGCGGCCTGAGGGCACTGCTGGCCGTAGGCGTAGACGTGGCTCATCACGTCGTGGCGGACCAGCTTTTCGCGGGCGGCGGCGACCTCATAGTTGATGTCGTCGACGTGGGCTTCCAGCTCGGCCACCATGGCGGGGGTGATGTTGTCCAGGCCCTGGTTCATCTCGGCCCGGGCCAGGGCCACCCACAGCCGCCGCCAGGTGCGGAACTTGTTGTCGTCCGAGAAGATATACTGCATCTCGTCCGAGGCGTAGCGGGTGGAAAAGGGGCTGATATAGCGGTCATGCTGAGACATGGATGGTCCTCCGTCAAATCTTGAAGTAATCTACGCCGCCCTCGAAGATGGGCTGGAACTTGTCGCCCGCAACGTTCTCGTACAGACCGTCGCCGCGGCGCTCCGAGTGGCCCATCTTGCCCAGGATGCGGCCGTCGGGGCTGACGATGCCCTCGATGGCCAGCAGCGAGCCGTTGGGGTTGTAGCTCTGATCCATGGTGGGCTGGCCGTCCAGGTCAATGTACTGGGTGGCGATCTGGCCGTTTGCAGCCAGCTGGTCCAGCACGGCCTGCGGGGCCACAAAGCGGCCCTCGCCGTGGCTGATGGGCACCAGATACTCGTCGCCCAGGGCGCAGCGGCTCAGCCAGGGGCTGCCGGTGGTAGCCACCCGGGTGCGCACCAGCATACTCTGGTGGCGGCCGATGGTGTTGAAAGTCAGGGTGGGGCTGTCGGGGGTGATGGGCTGGATGTCGCCGTAAGGCACAAGGCCCAGCTTGATCAGGGCCTGGAAGCCGTTGCAGATGCCCAGCATCAGGCCGTCCCGCTCAAACAGCAGCCGGCGGACCGCGTCGGTGACGGCCGGCGAGCGGAAGAAGGAGGCGATGAACTTGGCGCTGCCGTCCGGCTCGTCGCCGCCCGAGAAGCCGCCCGGCAGCATGACGATCTGGGAGGCGTCGATGGCCTTGACCAGAGCCTCGCAGCTGGCGGTGACGTCGGCGGGGGTCAGGTTGCGGATGACCAGCACCTCGGGGTCGGCACCGGCGGCGCGGAAGGCGCGGGCGGTGTCATACTCGCAGTTGGTGCCGGGGAAGACCGGGATGATGACCTTGGGCTTTGCCACCCCGACCTTGGGGGCGGCGGGGGCTTTCACCGCACCCGAGATCTTCGGGACGGTGGGGCCTGCCTTGCGGTAGGGGTAGACCGGCTCGAGCTTTGCCTCCCAGATCTCCTGCAGGGCGGCCATGTCCAGCGTCTCGCCGCAGGCGGTAAACTGGTACTCGTGGGTGGTGACGCCCAGCAGCTTGCCGGCCGGCGCGCCGGTGGCGATCTCCAGCACCAGAGAGCCGTAGGCGGGCTCAAACAGCTCGTCGGCGCTCATGTCTGCGATCATCCGGAAGCCCACCTGGTTGCCCAGGCCCATCTTGAACAGGGCCTCGGCGACGCCGCCGTAGCCCACCGCCGAGGCAGACAGGACGATGCCCTTTTCCATCATCTGGTCGGCGATGTAGTAGTTGGACAGCAGAGAGGCGAAGTTCGGGGTGACGCCGTCCTCCTTATAGAAGGGGCGGAGCAGGACCACCGAGCTGTGGCCCTTCTTAAACTCGGTCGAGACGACCCGGTGGGTCTTGCCGATGGCGGTGGCGAAGGAGACCAGCGTCGGGGGGACGTCGAGGTCCTCAAAGGAGCCGGACATACTGTCCTTGCCGCCGATGGAGGCGATGCCCAGGCCCATCTGGGCGTCCAGCGCGCCCAGCAGGGCGGCCAGCGGCTTGCCCCAGCGCTCGGGCTTGGAGCCCAGCCGCTCGAAATACTCCTGGAAGGTCAGGTACATATCCTGATAGCGGAAGCCGGAGGCAACCAGCTTGGTCACGCTGTCCACCACGGCCAGCATGGCGCCCTTGTAGGGGTCGGCGCTCATCAGGTAGGGGTTAAAGCCCCAGGCCATCCCCGAGCAGGTGGTGGTCTCACCGTCCACCGGCAGCTTTGCCGCCATGGCCATCTGGGGGGTCAGCTGGTGGCTGCCGCCGAAGGGCATCAGGACGGTGGCCGCCCCGATGGTGGAGTCAAACCGCTCGCTCAGGCCCTTCTTGCTGCAGACGTTCAGATCGCCCACCATGCTCTTCATCTTTTCGCCGAAGGTGCTGCCGGCCCACTGGGGCTGCCAGACCGACGCCTTTTCGATGTGGGCGTTCTGGTGCTTTTCGGCGCCGTTGGAGTTGAGGAATTCCCGGCTGATGTCGACGATGGTGGCGCCGTTCCAGACCATCTTGAGCCGCTTTTCCTCGGTGACGGTGGCCACCGGGGTGGCCTCGAGGTTCTCCTCGCCGGCCAGCGCGATGAACTTGTCGACGTCCTCGGGGGCCAGGGCCACGGCCATCCGCTCCTGGCTCTCGCTGATGGCCAGCTCGGTGCCGTCCAGGCCCTCGTACTTCTTGGTGACCTTGTTCAGGTCGATGAACAGACCGTCGGCCAGCTCGCCGATGGCGACCGACACGCCGCCCGCGCCGAAGTCGTTGCAGCGCTTGATCATCCGGCAGGCGTCCTCCCGGCGGAAGAGCCGCTGCAGCTTGCGCTCGATGGGGGGGTTGCCCTTCTGCACCTCGGCGCCGCAGTGCTCGAGGCTTGTGTGGTTGTGGGCCTTGGAGGAGCCGGTCGCGCCGCCGATGCCGTCGCGGCCGGTGCGGCCGCCCAGCAGGACGATGACGTCGCCGGGGGCGGGGCACTCCCGCCGGACATGGCTGGCCGGGGTGGCGCCCACCACCGCGCCGATCTCCATCCGCTTGGCCACATAGCCGGGGTGGTAGATCTCATCCACCTGGCCGGTGGCCAGGCCGATCTGGTTGCCGTAGGAGGAATAGCCCGCCGCCGCGGTGGTGACCAGCTTGCGCTGGGGCAGCTTGCCGGGCAAAGTCTCGCTGACCGGGACCAGCGGGTCGCCCGCGCCGGTCACACGCATGGCCTGATAGACGTAGCTGCGGCCGGACAGCGGGTCGCGGATGGCGCCGCCGATGCAGGTGGCCGCGCCGCCGAAGGGCTCGATCTCGGTGGGGTGGTTGTGGGTCTCGTTCTTGAACAGGAACAGCCAGTCCTGGTCCTCGCCGTCCACGTCGCACTTGATCTTGACGGTGCAGGCGTTGATCTCGTCGCTCTCGTCGAGGTTTTTCAGGACGCCGCGCTGCTTGAGGGCCTTGGCGCCGATGGTGGCCAGGTCCATCAGGCAGCGGGGCTTTTCGGTCCGGCCGGTCTCCTGGCGCAGGGCCATGTAGCGGTCGAACGCCTCCTGCACCACGGCGTCGTCGATCTGCACCTCGTCCAGAATGGTGCCGAAGGTGGTGTGGCGGCAGTGGTCGGACCAGTAGGTGTCGATCATCTTGATCTCGGTGATGGTGGGGTCGCGCTGCTCGGAGCGGAAGTACGCCTGGCAGAACTTGATGTCGCCGTAGTCCATCGCCAGGCCCTTTTCCTCGATGAAGGCCTTGAGGCCCGCCTCGTCCAGCTGGCCAAAGCCGGTCAGGGTGGCCACCGCCTCGGGGACGGCGTAGGTCATCTGTAAAGTGTCACGGGGCTCGAGGGAGGCCTCGCGGGCCTCGACCGGGTTGATGACATACTTTTTGATCTCGTCCAGCTCTTCGCCGGTCAGCGCGCCGTCCAGCAGGTAGACCCGGGCCGAACGGACGCTGGGCCGCTCGCCCTGGCTGATGAGCTGGATGCACTCGGCGGCCGAATCGGCCCGCTGGTCGAACTGACCGGGCAGGTACTCGACCGCGAAGGCCGCGCCGGTGTGGGCCGGCAGCGCATCGTAGGTGTCGTCCACCGGCGGCTCGCTGAAGACGGTGCCGGCGCACTGGCGGAACAGCTCCTCCGAGATGCCCTCGACGTCGTAGCGGTTGAGCAGGCGGAGGCCGGTCAGGCTGCGGATGCCCAGCAGGGTGGTCAGCTCGTTTTGCAGCTGGCGGGCCTCGCCGTCGAAGCCCGGCTTCTTTTCCACATAAATTCTGTATACCATAGGCTCATCTCCTACGCATCTTGTTAGTTTGCCTCGAGCGCCTTGAGCGCGCGTTTGCCGATGTCGCTGCGGCGGTGCAGCTTGTCAAAGCTGATCTTGTCGGCCGCGGCGTAGGCTTTGGCGAGGGCGGCGGGCAGGTCTTCGGCTGTGGCGGTCACGCCCAGCACACGGCCGCCGGCGGTGACCAGTCTGCCGTCCTTGACGGCGGTGCCGGCGTGGTAGACGGTGACGTCCTTTTCGCCGGGCAGCTGGCCGTTTTCAAGGCCGGTGATCTCCTTGCCCTTTTCATAGCTGACGGGGTAGCCGCCCGAAGCCAGGATGACGCAGGCCGCCGCGCCCTCGCTGAACTTGACCTCGGTCTCGGCCAGAGCGCCGTTTGTGCAGGCGGTCATGACGGTGAGCAGGTCGCTCTCCAGCAAGGGCAGCACCACCTGGGCCTCGGGGTCGCCGAAGCGGCAGTTGTACTCAATCACCTTGGGCCCGTCGGGGGTGATCATCAGCCCGAAATAGAGGCAGCCCTTGAAGGGGCAGCCCTCGGCGGCCATGGCCCGGATGGTGGGCAGGAAGATCTCGTCCATGCAGCGCTGGGCCACGGCGGGGGTGTAGTAGGGGTTGGGGGCCACGGTGCCCATGCCGCCGGTGTTCAGGCCGGTGTCGTTGTCGTTTGCCCGCTTGTGGTCCATGGAGGAGACCATTGGCTTGACCACCTTGCCGTCGGTGAAACTGAGGACGCTGACCTCGGGCCCGGTGAGGAACTCTTCCACCACCACATGGTTGCCCGACGCGCCGAACTTT
>DXHQ01000118.1 GCA_019113345.1 Candidatus Faecalibacterium intestinigallinarum | reverse complement strand
CCGATACAGCCTGATGGGCGGAGGCAAGCGGATGCGGGCGGTGCTTGTGCTCAGTGTCTGTGATATGCTGGCGGGAGACAGCGCTGCGGCCGAACAGTTTGCGGCGGCTGTGGAGATGCTGCACTGCTACTCCCTGATCCACGACGACTTGCCCTGCATGGACGACGACGACCTGCGCCGGGGCCGGCCCTCCTGCCACAAGGCGTTCGGCGAGTCGACCGCCCTGCTGGCCGGGGACGTTTTGCTGACCGAGGCGTTTGAGGCGGTGGCCAACGCCCCCGCCGCGCCCGAAGTCTGCCTGCGGGCGGCCCGGGCCCTCAGCCTGGGGGCGGGCAGCCGGGGAATGGTCTACGGCCAGGAGCTGGACCTCAAGTATGAGGTGCTGGACCCGACCGAGAGCCAGCTGATGCTGATCCACCACAACAAGACCGGCGCCCTCATCAACGCGGCCGTCCAGATGGGCGGCGCGGCGGCCGGCGCCGACGAGGCGCAGCGCCGGGCGCTGGAACAGTACGCCTACGGGCTGGGGCTGGTCTTTCAGATCGTGGACGACGTGCTGGACGCCACCGCCACCACCGAACAGCTGGGCAAGCCGGCCGGCAGCGACAAGGACAACGGCAAGACCACCTTTGTTACCCTCTACGGGCCGGACGGGGCCATGACCCTGGCCCAGCAGGTCAACCAGGACACCTGCGAAGCTGTACATACAGCCTTCGGCGAAAAGGCGGCCTTCCTGGAGCAGCTGGCGGCCGCCATGCTGGAACGCCGCAGCTGAATGCTGCACCCACGGGGAATGAAACGGAAAAGAAGGGAAACGGACGATGGAAGTGATTCACAGCATGTTGGCATGGAATGAGATCCTGACAGTCTCGATCCTGGGATGGCTGACCGCGCAGCTGATCAAGACCACCATCAGCTCGCTGCTGGCGGGCAAGCTGCAGCTGGAGCGGATGGTGGGGGACGGCGGAATGCCCAGCGCCCACAGCGCCACCGTCTGCGCCATGGTGGTGGCCACCGGGCGGATCGAAGGGGTGCACTCCACCCTGTTTGCCGTCGCCTGCGTGGTGGCCATCATCACCATGCACGACGCCATGGGCGTCCGCCACGAGACCGGCGAACAGGCCAAGGTCCTGAACAACATCATTGAAATGTGGCTGGAAGAAAGCGAGACCCTCTCGCCCTTTTTGCAGAATATGCGCCTGAAGGAAATGGTGGGCCACACCCCGCTGCAGGTCTACGCGGGGATGATCGTCGGGGCGGCGGTGGGCTTCCTCTACCCGCTGTCCGGGGTGATCGCGTGAGCACCCGGCAGAAACAGCCCGGACAAAGGGAGGCGGCGATGGGATGAATACACCCCTGTTGGACAGCATCAAGGGGCCGGAGGATGTCAAGCGGCTGCGCGAGGAACAGGTGACCGCGCTGTGCGGCGAGATCCGCCGCTTTCTGGTGGACAGCGTCCTGCGCACCGGCGGGCATCTGGCCTCCAACCTCGGCGCCGTCGAGCTGACGGTGGCCCTGCACCGGGTGCTGCACTCCCCGCAGGACAAGATCGTCTTTGACGTGGGGCACCAGTGCTACACCCACAAGCTGCTGACCGGACGCAAGGCGGGCTTTTCGCGCCTGCGCCAGAAGGACGGCATCTCGGGCTTTCCCAACCCGCGGGAGAGCGAGCACGACGTCTTTGTGGCCGGCCACGGCAACACGGCCCTTTCGCTGGCCATCGGGATGGCCTGGGCCAAAAAACTGAAGCAGGAGCCCGGCTGGGTGGTGGCCGTCATCGGGGACGGCGCCTTCACCGGCGGGATGGTCTACGAGGGGATGAACAACATCGCCTCCCTCGATAACCTCATGGTCATCCTGAACGACAACGGGATGTCCATCTCGAAAAACGTGGGGGCCATGGCCCGCTACCTGACCCATCTGCGGGCAAGCCCCGGGTATTTCCGGGCCAACCGGCATCTGAGCGGGGCTTTGAGCCGGGTGCCGCTGGTCGGCGAGCCGCTGCACCGCTTTTTCAGCCGGATCAAGACCATCGTCCGGCGGGCGATGTACAATTCCACCATGTTCGAGAACATGGGCTTTCAGTACCTGGGCCCGCTGGACGGGCACAAGGTGCTGGAACTGGAACAGATTCTGCGCAACATCACGGTCCGGTCGGGGCCGCTCTTTCTCCATGTGGTCACCACCAAGGGCAAGGGCTATCTGCCGGCCGAGGAAAACCCGGGGGAGTTCCACGGCGTTTCGGCCGGGAGCAAGGGCTTTGTCCCCGACCCGGAGGTGTCGGCGCCGGCCTCCTTCTCGACGGTGTTCGGCAAGGCGCTCTGCGAGGCGGCCGCCGCCGACCGGAAGCTCTGCGCCGTCACCGCCGCCATGAAGTACGGCACCGGCCTGCAGTTCTTCGGGCACGCCTTTCGGGAGCGCTTCTTTGATGTGGGGATGGCCGAACAGCACGCCGTCACCTTTGCGGCCGGCCTGGCCAGTCAGGGGATGACCCCGGTGGTGGCCATCTATTCCACCTTTTTGCAGCGGGCCTACGACCAGATCATCCACGATGTCTGCCTGCTCGGGGTCAAGGTGATCTTTGCCATCGACCGGGCCGGCCTGGTCCCCGCCGACGGCGAGACCCATCAGGGCGTCTATGACCCGGCCTTCCTCAGCGAGGCGGGGGTGCCCATCTATTCGCCCTCCAACTACGACGAGCTGCGCTATTGGCTGGTCCGGCTGACGGGGCCGGAACACACCGGCCCGCAGGCCATCCGCTATCCCCGCGGCGGGGAGGCAAAGGCCCTGGCGCAGTACGGCTGCACCGGCCGCGCCTACGACTTTTTGACCGGCAGCGAGGCGGCGGACACCGTCCTGGCCGGCTACGGCGGCGAGGTGGAGGATCTGCTGGCGGCCGGACGGCTTTTGGAGGCCGGCGGCATCCGGTGCAGGGTCTGCAAACTTGTAAAGATATTTCCCTTTACAGATGAATTTCTACATGAGATCGAACAGTTCAAGACCGTTCTCTTTGCGGAGGAGTGCGTCGAGGCGGGGAGCATCGGCCAGCTGCTGGCCGCCCGTCTGGCCCGGGACGGCTGGCGGGGCGTCTTTCTCCACCGGGCGGTGGACCGCGCCAAACTGACCCACGCCACCGTCCCCGAACTGAAAGAGATCCTCGGCCTGGACGCCGAGAGCCTTGCGGCGGCCGTCCGAAAGGCCGCAGAGAGAAACGAAAAGGAGAGTACAAGGTGAAGACACGATTGGACCAGTATCTGGTGCAGCACGGCCTGATCCAGAGCCGGGAGCGCGCCAAGGCGATGATCATGGCCGGGGTGGTCTATGTCAACGGGCAGAAGGCCGACAAGGCCGGCGACATGGTCAAGGAGGACGCCGTCGTCGAAGTGCGGGGCCACGACATCGGCTATGTCAGCCGGGGCGGCCTCAAGCTGGAA
The DNA here is from genome assembly GCA_019113345.1 of Candidatus Faecalibacterium intestinigallinarum. Taxonomy (GTDB): domain Bacteria; phylum Bacillota; class Clostridia; order Oscillospirales; family Ruminococcaceae; genus Faecalibacterium; species Faecalibacterium intestinigallinarum. The sequence goes on along the minus strand of DXHQ01000118.1, from coordinate 12,999 downwards.
AAGGCGATGCAGGTCTTTCCGCTCAGCCCCAAAGGCAAGGTCTGCATGGACATCGGCGCTTCGACCGGCGGCTTCACCGACTGTATGCTGCAGAACGGGGCGGCCAAGGTCTACGCGGTGGACGTGGGCTACGGGCAGCTGGCCTGGAGCCTGCGCACCGACCCCCGGGTCGTGAACATGGAGCGGACCAACATCCGCAATGTCACCCCCGAGCAGCTGGACGATGCCATCGCATTTTTCAGCGTCGACGTCTCCTTCATCTCACTGCACCACATCTTCCCGGTGGCGCAGGCGGTGACCACCCCCGACGCAGCGGGGGTCTGCCTGGTCAAACCCCAGTTCGAGGCCGGGCGGGAGAAGGTGGGCAAGAACGGGGTCGTCCGCGACCCGGCCACCCACCGGGAAGTGCTGATGAACGCCATGGGCTACGCCGCGGCCAACGGCTTTGCGGTCCGCGGGCTGGACTTCAGCCCGGTCAAGGGGCCCGAGGGCAACATCGAATACCTGATGTTTGTGGAAAAGAGCGCCGAGCCCGTCACCCTGGGCGAGGAAGCGGCGGCCGCCGTGGTGGCGGCCAGCCATCAGGCGCTCGACCGCTGAACCCATCGAAACCAGGAGGTGCAGGAAGATGACAGTCTATATTTCCCCCAACCCCGGCAAGAGCTCGGCCCGGGAGCTGGCTTTGCGGGCGGCGCAGATTCTGCGCAGCCACGGCGCGGCCGTCCTGATGAACGAGAGCTGGAAGCAGAGCTGCAACATTGCGGGGGTGGACTACCTGCCCATTGACGAGGCCATGGAAAAGACCGACGTCATCCTGACCATCGGCGGGGACGGCACCATCCTGCACGTCGCCAACATGACCCTCAACTATCACAAGCCCATCCTGGGAGTCAACCTGGGCCGGTGCGGCTTTCTGGCCACCTGCGAGGTGGACGAACTGGAGACAAAGCTGAGCGCCGTGGCCCGCGGGCAGTACAGCCTGGACAGCCGGATGCTGCTCTACGTCCGCGTTCTGGGGGACGACAGCTGGGAGGGCCACGCCCTCAACGACGTCGTGGTGACCAAGGGGCGGCTGCAGCAGGCCATCGACTTCAGCGTCTACTGCGACGACATTCTGGTCGAGCATTTTCGGGGCGACGGGGTCATCGTCGCCACCCCCACCGGCTCGACGGCCTATTCGCTGGCAGCGGGCGGGCCCATCCTCGACTCCCAGACCAAGGGGATCGTGGTCACCCCCCTCTGCCCCCACAGTCTGGCCACCCCGCCGATGGTCTTTGCGCAGGAGCGCAAGCTTCACATCTGCGTGGGCCAGGTGGCCGACGACGAGGTGTTCATCAGCTGCGACGGCGACGAGGGCTACCCCCTGCGGGCCGGCGCGACGGCGCTGGTCCGCCTGTCGGACCAGAACGTCCAGCTGATTACCTTCAGCCGGGCCGACCAGTTCCAGGCCATCGACCAGAAACTCAGAAGCAGGACTTAACCCATCAAAACGACAAGGAGGCGGAACCCCATGAGCCGCAAACCGCAGGAAGATACCCGGAGCCGGGCCGAACGGCTGCAAGCCATCCTCCGGCTGATCCGTGAACACCCCATCAGCCGCCAGGAAGAACTGCAGGCCTACCTGAACGACGAAGGCTACGAGGTGACCCAGGCAACCATTTCCCGGGATATAAGGGAGCTGTGCCTGGTCAAGGCCGCTACCGACGAGGGCTACCGCTATGTGTCCAGTCACAGCGACCGCTACGACCCCAAAGTGCAGGACCGGTTTGAGACCATCTTCCGGGAGTCGGTGCTGGGGGTGGACTATGCGGGGCACATCGTCATGATCAAGTGCTACCCCGGCATGGCCAACGCCGCCTGTCAGGTGTTCGATTCGATGCAGTGGAAAAACGTGGTGGGCTCGCTCTCGGGCGACGACACCTTTCTGGTGGTGGTCCGCACCGAGCGGGACGCCAAGAACATCAGCGCCGAGCTGGAACGCTACATCGCGCGCAAGTAAAAGGAGAACGAGGCTTCGATCCTATGCTGAGCAGCCTGCAAATCGAAAATGTGGCCGTCATCCAGAAAGCCGACGTCCACTTTGAAAAGGGACTGAACGTCCTGACCGGCGAGACCGGCGCCGGCAAGTCGATCCTGATCGACTCCATCAACGCCATTCTGGGCAGCCGCACCTCGCGGGAGCTGGTCCGCGCCGGGGCGCACAAAGCGGTGATCCGGGCAGCCTTCGAGCAAGTGCCCGCCGCCGTCCAGGACAGCCTGGAAAAGGCGGGCTATGAGCGCAGCGCCGAGCTGCTGCTGACCCGCGAGATCACCGCCGAGGGCAAGAGCAGCTGCCGCATCAACGGGATGCCGGCCACCGCCGCCGTCCTGCGGGAGCTGTGCGGCGGGCTGATCAACATCAACGGCCAGCACGACTCGGTGGGGCTGCTCAACCCTGCCCACCACGAGGGCATTCTGGACGACTACGCCCAGAACCGGGCGGCCTTTCAGGACTACTACAAAATCTATAAAGAGCTGATCAAGGTCAAGCGGGAGCTGGACAGCCTGGTCACCGACGAGGAGGAAAAGCGCCGCAAGACCGACCTGTTGCAATACCAGGTCCAGGAGATCGACGACGCGGGCCTGACCGCCGGCGAGGAGGAGAGCCTCGAAAGCCGCCGCAAGGTGCTGGCCAACGCCTCCACCATCCGGGAGCAGATCACCCGGGCCTGGGCCGCCCTCTCGGGCGGGGACGAGGCCGCCGGAGGGGTGGACCTGCTGGGGGAAGCGTCCAACGCCATCGACACGGCGGCCCAGCTGGACAGCGGGCTGGCCGACAGCGCCGGCCAGCTGCTCGACCTCTACTACACCGCCAAGGACCTGTCGGGGGAGCTGGCCTCCCGTCTGGAGGACTACGAGAGCAACGACGCCGAACTGGACGAGATCGAGCAGCGGCTGGACCTGATCTACAAACTCAAGCGCAAATACGGCGACACGGTCGAGGATGTGCTGGCCTTTGGCGAAAAGGCCCGGGAGGAGCTGGAGCGCATCCAGTTTTCGGAGGAGCACCACGACCGCCTGCAGGCCGAAAAGCGCCGGCTCTACGGTCTGGCCCGAGAGGCCGCCGAGGTCCTGACCCAGACCCGCCTGAAAGCCTTTGAGGAGCTGAACCGCCGCATCTCGGATACCCTCGACTTTCTGAATATGCCGGGGGTCCGCCTCAGCCTGCGGCACAGCCGGGGGCCGCTGGCCAGCCACGGGCAGGACAGCATCGAATTCTACATTGCCACCAACCCCGGCGAGCCGCCAAAACCCCTGGCCAAGATCGCGTCCGGCGGCGAACTGAGCCGGATCACCCTGGCCATCAAGAACGCTCTGGCCGACCGGGACGCGGTGCCCACCGTCATTTACGACGAGATCGACAGCGGCGTTTCGGGCAAGGCGGCGGGCAAGATCGGGCAGGTGCTGCGCCAGAGCGCCCGCAGCGGCCATCAGATCCTCTGCATCACCCACACCGCCCAGATCGCCGCCCTGGCCGACTGCCACCTGCTGATCCAGAAGCGGGTGGAAGGGGAGAGGGCCTTTACCCAGGTCACCCCCCTCGACACCGAGGGCCGGGTGGACGCTTTGGCCCACCTGATCTCGGGCGACCAGGTCACCGACCTCGCCCGCGCCAACGCCCGGGAGATGCTGGACCTGGCAGGGCACGAATAAAAGGAGGACACCGCCATGGAAGAACTGAAAGCCATCATGGAAACATTCGCCGTATCCGGCTGGGAGCTGATCGCTGCTCCGGCCCGTGCCTGGCTGGAAGGCTGCGCCGACCGTGACGCGCTGGTGGCCGCGATCCGGCAGGCGGACCGGGAGTGCGGCAGCTGCGGCTGCGAGCTGGACCCGCTGTATAAAAAGGCGCTGGCCCTGCTGGAGGCATGACTTGCAGAACAGGAAAGGGGACCGCGTATGAAGATCGAGATCGGCCGTGATTTTCCCGGCTGGTTCCGGCCAGCCTATCCTGGGGAATTTGAGCTTTTCTCCCACTTTGAAGTGACGGCGGGCATCCCGGCGCCCCTCTTTGCCGTGACCACCTGGAAAGAGAACGGGAAGCCCAATGTCTGCTTCCATTCCTGGAGCTGTTTTCACGGGGATAAAACCGCCTTTTTCGCGGTGATGGGCAATCTCTACCAGAACACCCACACCTATGCGAACATCCTGCGGGAAAAGTGCTTTGCTGTTAATTTCCTGCCTATGCGGTATTATGACCAACTGGTCGAGACCATCCGTCAGAATGAAGAAGATACCGATGAGTTTGCCGCAGGCGGATTTACCCTGGCCGAGGCGAAGAGTATCCACGCGCCGGTCATCGAAGAAGCTTTTCTCACCTTGGAATGCACCCTGGAACAGGTGCAGGACCTGAGCGGCGCCGGCATCACTTCCATGGTGGTGGGGCGGGTGCAGCACGCCTCGGTGGAGGAGGACTATGCCCGCGGCTACGGCAGGCGGTATGGCCAGGATGGCTTTATGCTGCTGGTGCCAGCTCCACAGAATCTTATAACGGGAGAGCCTGGACAGTCCGGCATCGCCACTGTTCAGATTGAAAAACTGGATTAAAAAACCCTTGACATTCCCTCTCTGTTCCTGTACAATAGACAATCGTAAAGGCGATGAAGGGAACCGAGTACCCCGACGCGCTCTGCCCAGAGAGGCCCCGGCTGGTGAAAGGGGCGTGCAGAGCAGCAGGCGAAATACATCCCGGAGCTGCAGGCTGAACCGGCGCAGAGCGCCCCAGTAGGCCCCGCCGCGTGCGAGCGTTACAAACGCAGAGTGTTGCCCCATCCACAAAAGGGCTGCACTTGTGAGGCCGCCCTCCGCGAGGAGGCGGCAAACAGAGGTGGTACCGCGATTTTCCTCGCCCTCTGCCAATTCACGTTGGCGGAGGGCGTTTTTCTTTTGCCCTCTGCCCCAAAACAGGAGGTAACGAACCATGAAACTCTACGACGAACTCAAGGCCCGCGGCCTGGTGGCCCAGATCACCGACGAGGAGATCATCGACGTCATCAACGAGGGCAAAGCGACCTTCTACATCGGTTTTGACTGCACCGCCGACAGCCTGACCGCCGGCCACTTTATGGCCCTGACCCTGATGAAGCGGCTGCAGATGGCCGGCAACAAACCCATCGCCCTGATCGGCGGCGGCACCACCATGATCGGCGACCCCTCCGGCCGCACCGATATGCGCAAGATGCTGACGCGGGAGGACATCGAGCACAACGCCGCCTGCTTCAAAAAGCAGATGGAGCGGTTCATCGACTTCGGCGAGGGCAAGGCCATCATGCTGAACAACGCCGACTGGCTGCTCAAGCTGAACTACATCGAGCTGCTGCGGGAGGTGGGCGCCTGCTTCTCGGTCAACAATATGCTGCGGGCCGAGTGCTACAAGCAGCGGATGGAGAAGGGACTGTCCTTCCTCGAGTTCAACTACATGATCATGCAGAGCTACGACTTCTACTACATGTTCCAGCACTACGGCTGCAACATGCAGTTCGGCGGCGACGACCAGTGGAGCAACATGCTGGGCGGCACCGAGCTGATCCGCCGCAAGCTGGGCAAGGACGCCTACGCCATGACCATAACCCTGCTGACCGACTCCCAGGGCAAGAAGATGGGCAAGACCGCCGGCAACGCCGTCTGGCTGGACCCCAACAAGACCAGCCCCTTCGAGTTCTACCAGTACTGGCGCAACGTCGACGACGCCGACGTCATGAAGTGCATTCGGATGCTGACCTTCCTGCCGCTGGAGCAGATCGACGAGATGGCCTCCTGGAAGGACCAGAAGCTGAACGAGGCCAAGGAGATCCTGGCTTACGAGCTGACCAGCATGGTCCACGGCAAGGAGGAAGCCGAAAAGGCCCAGAACACCGCCCGCGCTCTCTTTGGCGGCGCAGCCGACACCGAGCATATGCCCACCACCACCCTGACCGAGGCCGACCTGACCGACGGCGGCATCGGCATTCTGACCCTGATGGTCAAGGCCGGGCTGGCCGCCTCCAACGGCGAGGCCCGCCGCCTGGTCACCCAGGGCGGCGTCCTGGTCAACGGCGAGAAGGTGGCCGCCCCCACCGCCAGCTTTACCAAGGATCAGCTGGCCGAGGGCATCGTCATCAAGAAGGGCAAGAAGGTCTACCACAAGGTGACCCTGTAAAACAGACAAAAACGCGGCGCTCCCCGCACCGGAATCATCCGGCAGGGGAGCGCCGCTTTGTTTGCCCGGACAGGCCGCGGGGGCGGAGCCCCGAAAAGCTCCGCCCCCACAAGTGCAAGATCCCTACACCACAAGGAAACCTTATTTAACCAGAACGACGTCCTGGCCCTCGGTGACTTTGCCGGTGGCGATGGGCTCGACACTGGTAAAGTCATCGGTATTGGTGACCACGACAGGGGTGGTCAGCTTGTAGCCCGCGGCAGAAATGGCGGCCATGTCAAACTTGAGCAGCAGCTGGCCCTTCTTGACCTTGTCGCCCACCTTGACCTTGGGATCATAGCCCTTGCCCTTGAGCTCGACGGTGTCCATGCCGACGTGGATCAGCACTTCCAGGCCGTTGTCGCCCATGATGCCCACAGCGTGGCTGGTCTCGGCCACCTGTTCGATGGTGCCGTCAAAGGGGGCCACCACTTCGCCCTTGGAGGGCTCGATGGCGCAGCCCTTGCCCAGCGCTTCGCTGGAGAAAACGGGGTCGTCGATCTCACTCAGAATGCGGATCTCGCCCTCGACGGGCGCATAGACGATCTTATCGCCGGCAGGCGCGGCGGGTTTGGCAGCGGGCGCGGGGGCCGGCTCTTCCTTTTTGTGGAACAGGTTGGAAAAGAATCCCATAGTGCTTTTGTCTCTCCTTATCATGCCAAATTTGCCGTTCTCCCGCAGGGGCGCGCCCCGCAGGCTGTGACGAACAGCTTACTCCTATGCCATTCTACCACAATTTCCACTGATTTACAGCAGAAAAAATACAGTTGCTTTATATTTCGTGAATCAGTATAAAATGACACGGCGTTTCTTGTGCAAATTGACCCGGTTTACAGCTCGTAAGCCCGGCGCAGGGCGTCGTAGGCGGCGTCCTCGTTCTCGCTGCGGACCAAAAGGGAGATGTCCAGGTCGCTGGTGGTGATGAGATGGACCTCGATGCCGGCCGAAGCCAGAGCGGACAGGGCCCGGGCCGCCACGCCGCAGCTCGCCACCATCTCCTCGCCGAAGAGGTTCAGCTTGGAGTAGCCCACGCTGATCAGCGGGGCGGCTTTGGCGTCGGGGTCCAGCTTGGCCGCCGAGAGGGCCTTCATGACCAGGGGCAGGTCGCCGCTGGAAGCGGTGAAGCTGAAATCCAGCCGGGTGCCGTGGGGGGCGCTCTGGCTGATCATGTCCACCACGACGCCGGTGTCGGCAAAGATCTGCAGATAGCGCGCCAGGCTGCCGGCGCTGAAAGCCGCGTCCTGCACGCTGATCATCATGACGCCGGGCTCGGCGCTGATTTTCGATACTCCGTACATAATCGTGCTCCCTTCCGCCCTGCATGGCAGGGCTTTTTCAGGTTAAGTCCAGAAACGCCGCGTCGATGTACGTTTGGGCGGCGGCGCGGATGAAATCGTGGCTGAAGCTGCCGTATTCGGCCCGCACGCCGTGGGCGTCGGCCAGCGCGGGGGTATAATCCCGATAGAGATAGGCCCGCACCTCGGTCTTGCCCGGACCGTAATGGGTGACGGTGGGGTGCAGCCGGGGGGAGAGGATCTCCAGCCGGACGGTCCCGCCGGGATCGGTGGTCTTTTGCAGCCGCAGGGTCAGGACGGCGCCGACCAGCTGGTCGGGCTTGCTCTGGGTGCTGAGAAAATTGCCGAGGGAATAGGCGACGAACGCCTGCCGCCCGTCGGCTGCCGTCAGCCATTCGGCGTTCTGCAGTACATGGGGATGGGTCCCGACGATGACGTCGGCGCCCCAGTCGGCCAGCTTCTGCGCCAGAGCGCGCTGACCGTCGGTGACGGTGTGGCTGTCCTCCACTCCCCAGTGGGCCCCCACCACCACAAAGTCGGCCAGGGCAGCCGCCCGCTTCACCTGCCGCTCGATCAGGTCGGTCTGGCTGGTGGTGATGACGCCGGCTTCCATCCCACTGCTGCGGGGGATGCCATTGGTGTGCTCGGTGTAGGACAGATAGGCGATGGTGATGCCGTTCACCGTCTGGAGGGGGATGGGGTCCTCTTCGCTCCGCCACAGCCCGGTGGTGACCACATCCTCCGGCATGGACGCCCAGAACCGGAGGGTGGCGGCGATGCCTTCCGCGCCCTTGTCATAGGTGTGGTTGTTGGCCAGGCTGAAGACCCGGAACCCCGCCCGGTAGAGGGCGCGGGCGCAGTCTCCTGGGGTCGAAAAGCAGGGGTAGGTGGAAGGGGCCAATTCGTCGGTGCAGAGGGTCTCCTGGTTGATCCAGTTGACGTCAAAGCCGCGGTAGAAGGGGACCATCTTCTCGTAGCAGGAGTCGAAGCTGTAGGCCGCGCCGCCGACGGCGCGGGCGGCGGCCTGCTGATAAATTTTGGCGTGGATGAGGTTGTCGCCGGTGGCGGAAAAGTCCACCGTCTCGACCACCGGCTGCGGTTCGGGCAAGGGCTCCGACTGTGCCGGCAGGCTGGAAGCGGGCGGCCCGTCCGGCTGTGCCGAGACAGCTTCGCCGCCGGGGCGGAAACCGCCCAGCCCGACACAGAGGGCCAGTGCCGCCGCCAGGGCGGCTGCGGCGGCCCAGAGGGGCAGAGGGGCCCGCGGCGCGGGGGTGGGATGGGTCATCGGTCCCTCCTTTCAGAAGAGGGGAGCGGCTCAGCGCTCGGCGATGAGGTCGCTCATGTTGTACAGGCCCGGCTCCCTGCCGGCGAGGTAGAGGGCGGCATTGATGGCCCCGTTGGCAAAGACGCTGCGGGAATAGGCGGTGTGCTTGAGGGTGATCACCTCGTCCGGCCCGCAGAAGAGCACCTCGTGGTCGCCCACGATGCTGCCGCCGCGGACCGAACTGATCCCGAGCTCCATCGGGTCCCGCTTTTCCCGCACCGAGGCGCGGTCGTAGACATAGTGGTAGGCGCCGCCGGCCTGCTCGTTGACGGCGTCGGCCAGCATCAGGGCGGTGCCGCTGGGGGCGTCCACCTTGTTGTGGTGGTGCTGCTCGACGATCTCGACGTCATAGGCGGTGCCGAGGATAGCCGAGGCGCGCTTGCACAGCTCGATCAGCAGGTTGATGCCGAGGGACATATTGGCGCTCTTAAAGACCGGCACGCTGCGGGAGAGCTGGACGATCTTGAGGTTGAGCTCATCCGACATACCGGTGGTGCACAGGACGATGGGGGTCTTGTGGGCCTCGCAGTAGGGCAGGATCTTCTCGACCGCGGCGGGGGAGCTGAAGTCGATGATGACGTCCCCCCGGCCGGCCAGCTCGTTGGGGTCGGCGTAGACGGGGATGCCGTTCTGCTCGCCGGACTGCAGGTCGATGCCGGCGATCACCCGGCAGTCGCTGCGCTGGGCGATCAGGTCGCAGAGGACGTGGCCCATCCGGCCGCCGATGCCCTGGATGACAAGTTCGGTCATGGTTTTTGCTTCCTTTCCGTTTGCGGCGGGGCTGGCCCGCGCGCCGTTATGCCAGCAGGCCGCAGCTGCGCAGGGTCTGCTCGATCTTGACTTTCTGTGCCTCGCCCGGCTCGACGAGGGGCAGGCGGCATTTGCCGGCGTCCCAGCCCAGCAGGTTCATGGCGTATTTGACCGGGATGGGATTGACGTCGCAGAACATGGCGTCGCACAGGGGCAGCATTTCCAGCTGCAGGCGGCGGGCGGTCTCGACGTCGCCGTCAAACCAGGCCTTGCAGCAGTCGTGCACCAGGGTGGGGGCGATGTTGGAGACCACGCTGATGACCCCCTTGCCGCCGAGAGACAGAAGGGGCACCACCTGGTCGTCGTTGCCCGAGTAGATGTTCAGCGCGTCGCCGCAGGCCGCCGCGATCTGGGCTACCTGGGCGATGTTGCCCGAGGCCTCCTTGATGCCGTTGACGAGGGGATGCTTGCTCAGCTTTTTGGCCGTCTCGGGCTTGATGTTGACGCCGGTGCGGGACGGCACATTGTAGAGGATGACCGGGATGCCGCCCGCCTCGGCCATGGCGGTAAAGTGGGCGATGAGCCCCGCCTGGCTGGTCTTGTTGTAGTAGGGGGTGACCATCAGCAGGGCGTCGGCGCCGCAGTTGGCCGCGCCGGCGGCCAGGGCGCAGCCGTGGGCCGTATCGTTGGAGCCGGCGCCCGCCACCACCGGCACCCGGTGGGCGACGGTGTCGACGGTGAACTTGATGGCCGACAGCTGCTCGGCGTCGGTCATGGTGGAGCACTCGCCGGTGGTGCCGCAGATGATAATGGCGTCGGTGCCGCGGGCGATCTGATCCTCCAGGATCTGCCCCAGCACATCAAAGTTGATGCTGCCGTTGTCGTGCATCGGGGTGATGACGGCCACGCCCGCGCCGGTAAAAACAGGCTGTTTCATCATAACTAGGCTCTCCTTTGCTGTGAAATGGGTGAGCGCGCGTTTGCGCGGATCAGTCCAGGTAGCCCTTGGCAGCCAGCAGCTCGGCCAGCAGAACGCCGCCGCCGGCAGCGCCCCGCAGGGTGTTGTGGCTCATGCAGGCGAACTTATAGTCGAAGAGGGTGTCCTCCCGCAGGCGGCCGATGCAGACGGCCATGCCGTGCTCGGTGTCGCGGTCGAGTTTGGGCTGGGGACGGTCGTTCTCCTCAAAATAGTGGAGGAACTGTTTGGGGGCGCTGGGCAGGCCGAGCTCCTGCGCGGGGCCGCGGAAATTCTTCCAGGCGTCGAGGATCTGCTCTCTGGTGGGCTTTTTGGCAAAGCTGACAAAGACGGCGGCGGTGTGGCCGTCCAACACCGGCACCCGGAAGCACTGGGCGGTGATGACCGGCTTTTCGGCGTTGACGATCCGGTCGCCCTCGATGCGGCCCCACAGCTTGAGGGGCTCCTGCTCGCTCTTTTCCTCCTCGCCGCCGATGTAGGGAATGACGTTGTCGACGATCTCGGGCATCCGGTCAAAGGTCTTGCCTGCGCCCGAAATGGCCTGATAGGTGCAGACCAGGGCCTTTTCGACCCCGAACTCCTTCATCAGGGGGTGGAAGGCGGGGACGTAGCTCTGCAGGCTGCAGTTCGACTTGACGGCGATGAAGCCCCGTTTGGTGCCGAGGCGGCGGCGCTGGGCCGGGATGATCTCGATGTGCTCGGCGTTGATCTCGGGCACCACCATCGGTACGTCGGGGGTGCTGCGGTGGGCGCTGTTGTTGGAGACCACCGGGCACTCGGCTTTGGCGTAGGCCTCTTCCAGGGCCTTGATCTCGTTTTTGGGCATATTGACGGCGCAGAAGATAAAGTCGACCTGGGCGGCGATCTTTTCCACCTCGGCGGCGTCCTGCACCACCATCTGCTTGACGCTCTCGGGCATCGGGACGGGCATGGCCCAGCGGCTGCCCACCGCGTCGGCATAGGTCTTGCCCGCGCTGCGGCCCGAGGCCGCCAGGACGGTCAATTTGAACCAGGGATGGTTTTCCAGCAGGGTGACAAAACGCTGTCCGACCATGCCGGTGGCGCCCACGACGCCCACCTTGTAATACTGCTTATTCATTTCCAGCACCTTTCCTTTCGGACCGGGGGCCGGCTGTGCCGAAAGGACGGCTTGCAAACCGGGCGGTCTTGTTCTATAATAAGGACCAGTTGATAAAACTTATGATATCATTGATACGGCACCCGTGTCAACCCACTGGAAAGGCGAATGCAACCCATGTTGAAAAAAGATTTTTGGTATGAACTGCCCAAAGAGCTGATCGCGCAGGAACCGGTCAGCCCCCGCGACGCGGCGCGGCTGATGGTGCTGCACCGCGGCAGCGACAAAATCGAACACCGCATCTTCCGCGACCTGACAGACTATCTTATGCCGGGGGACCTGCTGGTCGTGAACAATTCCAAGGTATTGCCGGCCCGCATCGTCGGCGTCAAGCAGCCGACCGGCGCGGTCTGCGAACTGCTGCTTCTGCGGCAGGTGAAGGGGGACCAGTGGGAATGCCTGGCCAAGCCCGGCAAGCGGATGCACCCGGGCAACGTCGTCACCTTCGGCGACGGCACTCTGACCGCCACCGTCGACGAGACGATGGAGGACGGCAACAAGCTGGTCACCTTCCGCTACGACACCGAGACCCTCTATGAAAAGCTGGACGCCTTCGGCAAGATGCCGCTGCCCCCCTACATCACCAAGCAGCTGGAGGACCAGAGCCAGTACCAGACCGTCTACGCCAAGGAGCTGGGCAGCGCCGCCGCCCCGACGGCGGGGCTCCACTTCACCCCCGAGCTGATGGACACCATCCGGGCCAAAGGGGTGGGGATCGCCGAGGTGACGCTGCACGTCGGTCTCGGCACCTTCCGCCCGGTGCAGGAGGACGAGATCACCGACCACAAGATGCACAGCGAGTGGTACTCGGTCAGCGAGGAGACCGCCCGGCAGATCCGCGAGGCCAAAGCCGGCGGCCACCGGGTGATCGCCGTCGGCACCACCAGCTGCCGCACCCTCGAGGCGGTGGCCGCCAGATACGGCGAGATCCGGCCTTGCAGCGGCAACACCAGCATCTTCCTCTATCCCGGCGTGCCCTTCCGCTGCATCGACGGGCTGATCACCAACTTCCACCTGCCCGAGAGCACCCTCATCATGCTGGTGTCGGCCTTCTACGGCTACGACAAGACCATGGCGGCCTATAAGGCCGCGGTGGAGGAGCGGTACCGCTTCTTCTCGTTTGGGGACGCGATGCTGATTCTGTGACGCAAAAACCGCCCGGCTCCTTTTGAACTGCACCCCATTTGTTAGACAGTATGGTATACTGGATAACAAGTGGGGTGATTTATTATGCCAAAAGGAAAACCGAACAAACGGTACACACCAGAATTTAAGCAGCTGGTAGTAGAGACAATGCGA
>DXHQ01000117.1 GCA_019113345.1 Candidatus Faecalibacterium intestinigallinarum | reverse complement strand
TGTCCGCCGGTCTGCGCCGGGCGGGCAGTGCCTGCGGGCCGGCGGCTGGGCCGGACGCGGGCTGCGTGTATGGACCGCCCCCGCGGCCTTTTGGCGCGCGCGGGGCCCAAGGAGTAGGAGAAGCAATATGGTTCGTATCACTATGGAAGACGGCGGCGTCATCGACATCGAGCTCGACAAAAAAGCCGCGCCGCTCACCTGCGAAAACTTTGAGAAGCTGGTCAAGGACGGCTTTTATGACGGCCTGACCTTTCACCGCGTCATCCCCGGGTTTATGATCCAGGGCGGCTGCCCGCTGGGCAACGGCACCGGCGGTCCCGGCTGGAAGATCAAGGGCGAGTTCGCCGCCAACGGCGTCGCCAACCCCATCCGGCACACCCGCGGGGTGGTCAGCATGGCCCGCGCCGCCGACCCCAACAGCGCCGGAAGCCAGTTCTTCATCATGCACAAGGACGCCCCCCATCTGGACGGCCAGTACGCCGCGTTCGGCCGCGTGGTGGCCGGGATGGATGTGGTCGACCGCATCGCTTCGGTCCGCACCGACTGGAACGATAAGCCCGCCACCCCCGTCCGGATGAAGACCGTTGTCCTCATCGACGAATAAGCTATAACAGCAGCGCCCCCGTCTGAACCGTTCCAACGGCTCCGGCGGGGGCGTTTTATCGCTGTGCGTCAGGTCAGGGGCCGCAGGGTCAGTCCCTCTTTTTCGGCCAGCTTGCGGCCCATCAGGACGCCCATGACGCTGGCCATCATCAGGCCGCGGGTCCAGCCCGAGCTGTCGCCCAGGCAGTGCAGGCCGCGGATGTTGGTGTCGAGATTGGCGTCCATCCTGACCTTGTTGGAGTAGAACTTCAGCTCGGGGCTGTAGAGCAGGGTCTCATAGGCGGCAAAGCCGGGCACCACCATGTCCAGCATCTTGATGAACTCGATGATGTTGGTCATGGCGCGGTAGGGCATGGCGGCGGTGATGTCGCCGGCCACCGCGTCGGTCAGGGTGGGGCGGACGTTGCTGCGGGCCAGCTCTTCCGGCCAGGTGCGCTTGCCGTCCAAGATGTCGCCGTACCGCTGCACCAGGATGCGGCCGGCGCCCAGCATGTTGGTCAGCTCGCCCACCTTCTGGGCGTAGGCGATGGGCTGATTGAACGGCTCGGTAAAGTTGTGGGAGACCAGGATGGCGAGGTTGGTGTTCTCGCTCTTTTTCTCCTTGTAGCTGTGGCCGTTGACCACGGCCAGGTCTTTGTCGTAGTTTTCCTGCGCGACAAAGCCGCCGGGGTTCTGGCAGAAGGTGCGGACTTTGTTTTTCCAGGGGCGGGGGTAGCCGATCAGCTTGGACTCGTACAGCACCCGGTTGACCTTTTCCATCACCTCGTTGCGGCATTCGACCCGGACGCCGATGTCGACGGTGCCGGGCTTGTGGGCGATGTGATGTTCGGCGCAGAGCTTTTCCAGCCAGTCGGCGCCGCGCCGTCCGGTGCCGATCACCACCGTGTCGGCGTAGACCGGGCGGGGCTGCCCGCCCGCCTCCCGGACGACCACCCCGCGGCAGACGCCGCCGTCCAGCAGGATGTTCTCGCACTCGGTCGAAAAGAGCATCTCCACCCCGGCGTCCCGCAGATGGGTCTCGACGGCCCGGTAGAGCTGATGGGCCTTTTCGGTGCCGAGGTGCCGGATGGGGCAGTCGACCAGCTTGAGGCCGGCCTTGATGGCGTTTTTGCGGATCTCGCGGATCTCTTCGCCGGTGTAGATGCCCTCGACGTGGGGGTCGGCGCCAAAGTCGAGGTAGAGCTTGTCGGTGTAGTCGATCAGTTTCTGGGCAAAGTCGGCGCCAATCAGGCTGGGCAGGTCGCCGCCCACCTCATAGGAGAGGCTGAGCTTGCCGTCCGAGAAGGCGCCCGCCCCCGAAAAGCCGGTGGTGATGGCGCAGGTGGGCCGGCAGTTGGCGCAGTAGCCGAGTTCGGCCTTGGGACAGCGGCGCTGTTCGACCGGCTTGCCCTTTTCCACCAGCAGAATGTTCTGTTTGCTGCCGTGGCGCAGCAGCTCGACGGCGGTAAAAATGCCGGCCGGCCCCGCGCCTACAATAATCAAATCGTATTTATCCATTTACTTTCTCTGTATAGTATAAAATTGACCCATGGAAATCCGTCCTGCCCGGCTGACATGTGCAGACGGGCAGGACACTTGCAGGGAAATTTAGCGCTGAGAGTGTGCGAGCCGCTTTGCGGCGAGTGCGCGGTTCAGCGCCAAATTTTGTCCCCAGGGGGATATTAGGGGGAAGGAATTTCTGTCCCGCGTATGCGGGCAGAAATGGGTTCCCCCTAAAGCGCGCAGGCGCTATTCCTGGTGCACCTCGGCGCTCTCGTCGACGGTGTCCAGCTCGCGGGCGGTGGCCTCGATGTCGGCGGAGGCGCGCGGCCCGACGACGCCGTCCCCGTTCAGGTCCAGACCGGTCGCGGCCTCCAGGATGGACTGGGTCTCGGGATGGAGCTTGTTGAACCGGCGGACGGCCAGCGCGGTGTAGATCGCGCCGCCCAGGTTGAAGGCCCCCTCGATCAGCAGGATGATGCCGATGCCCATGACCAGCGTTTCCATCGCGCCGAAGGGGTCGAAGACCATGATGGCCCCCAGCACCACGCTGAGCAGGGCCAGCAGGATGAACCACTTCCAGCTCGGGTAGCCGCAGCGGCGCAGCTCAAGGGCGTTCTGCAGCCGGCCCAGGCTGTCGAAGAGGACGAACAGCCCGAACACGACGGGCAGGATGCGGACCACGATGTCGCTGCGCAGGATCAGAAAGCCGCCCAGCCCCAGGCAGACCAGCCCCGAGATCAGGGTGAAGGAGCTCTGGAACACCTTGCGTTCAAAGGTGAAGTACCGGATCAGCTGCACGGCGGCGCAGGCCAGCACCACGCCGCCCAGCGCGTAGCAGACGATGTTGAGGGCCACGCCCGGCACCGCCAGCAGAAAGACCCCCAGGGCCAGGTACAAAAGGCTCATCAGGATCAGGTTCCATTTCAGGTTTTTCATCATACGGGCGCCTCCTTTGGGGCAGAGCCCTCGGTTAGTATTCCTCACGCAGGCCGAAAAAATGGGCAGAATGCGCCCGCACCCTGCCCATGAAACGGCCCGCCGTTTTGTGCCGCGCCGCCGGCCGTCAGCCCAGCGACTTCTCCTTGGCCTCGACGGCGGCCAGGATCATCTTGACGCAGGCCTCCTTGCCGAGGGCGGCGTTGACGCTCAGGTCATAGTTGTGGACGTCGCCCCAGCGGTTCTGGGTGTAATAGTTGTAGTAGGCGGCGCGCTGGCGGTCGGTCTTGTCGATCTCGTCCCGGATGCCCTTTTCGGTGGTCGCCTTGACGATGGGGTTGGTCTTGGCGTACTCCCGCCGCCAGGCCAGCGGCGCGTGGACAAAGACGTGCAGCACGTCGGTGCGCTCCCGCAGGACGTAGTCGGCGCAGCGGCCCAGGATGACGCAGGGGCCTTCCTCGGCCAGCTTTTTGATGATCCGGCTCTGCAGGATAAAGACCTGGTCGCTCAGGGGTAGGTCGGTGCCCATGGTGTACAGGCTGTACAGCAGGCTGTGGGTGTGGCGCTTTTCGCTTGCGGCCACAGCCTCTTCGGACAGGCCGGAGTCACGGGCTGCCATGGTGATCAGCTCCTTGTCGTAGAGCTTGACGCCCAGCGCGTCGGCCACATCCTGCGCGATAAAGCGTCCGCCCGTGCAGTACTCCCGGCTCAAAGTGATGATCGTGTTTGCCATAATCGTTCCTCCCATCATAGTGCGTTTCACAGCCGGGCGTCTGCCCGGCCGGCTGCGTGCCAGAGTGTGTGTAAAGAATCAATCCGCGCCGGCTGTCCCGGCGGGGTGAGGCAACAAAAGCTCGGCCACCCGCATCCGGCCGGTCTGGTCCACCGCGTAGACGCAGCACCGGCCGCCCGCCCCGGCCGCTTCGGCGGGGAAGCGCAGCCCGCCCGCCTCGGTCCGCTCCATCCGGCGGAAGGTCTTGTGGGCGGTGGTGGCGTGGGCCACCCCGTCCGCAAGGGTGCAGGCGGTCCATCCGCTGAAATCCTCGGGCAGGGGATCCCGCTCCCCCTTGCGGGTGAAGAACCATTCCCCGTCCCCGGCGTGTTCCAGCCCGCAGCGGATGCGCAGGGGCCGGGTGGTGGGGACGCCCCGGGGCTTGGGCCGCAGGACGATGGCCCGCCCGGTGAAAAAGCGCTGGAAGTCGGCCGCCGACATGGTCCGGGCGACCGCGCCGTCGCTGGCGGTGGGGTCATTGAGCAGGACGTAGTTGGCCAGGATATCTTCGTCGTGGCCGAAGCCCCGCAGGGCCATCCAGACCCGCACCGGCTCCTTCTGGCCGGAAAGGCGGGTCTCCATCTCCACCCCGACCGAGCAGCCGTCGTGGATCTGGGCCCGCAGCTCTTTCAGATCGAGCCAGGCCTGCCAGGCGGGGTAGCCGCAGCAGGCCGCGGCGGCCACCGCATAGGCCGCGTTGTGCACCCCGTTGGTGGCCCCGTCGAACATGGTGTAGGCCACCTCTTCGGGCAGGATGTCCTCCCCCCAGCGGTTCATCAGGGAGGCCACCACCAGCGACAGGTCCATCTCCCGGCCAAAACTGGGGTCGTGGCCGGCCAGACTGTATTCGGGCAGGTAGAGCTTGCGGTTGAGGACCGCGCCCTCCTGCCGCTCCCACGCCAGGGGGCGGACCGCCGCCGCCAGCAGCCGGACCGCCGGGGTCACCTTGCCGTCGTTGGAGGAGAGGTTGACCTGCAGCTGGATGCCCACCCCGCCGCCGGGGGCGGCCACCGTGACGGTGTCCCCCAGCAGAAAGACCAGGCCGTCCTCGGTCTGGGTGTGGACGCTGCGGCGGGGGTAATCGGGGGCCCACTTGCCAAAGCTCATCCAGCCGGTCCACTCGCCGCCGGCGTAGACCCGGCAGCGGACCTCCAGCATGGTGTTGTCGGGGGCCAGAGCGTTCCAGCTGACATTCAAATTGCAGAAGGCCGGCATGGCCAGCTCGGGGGAGGTGTAGCTGCCGTAGGGCAGGTAGCGCCCGGCCGAGCTGTCCAGCACCAGACACCCGTTTTCGAGGGCGACGTTGTCCAGCGCCCCGCGGGAAAAGGTCTCGGTCCCCTGCAGGATCAGGTTATTTTTCTGTTCCATCCTCGGTTTTTCCCTTCCGCGGCGGCCATACGCCGCTGAGAGCGGCGGGGTCCGCCTCTTCTTCCGGTTCATCGGACTCGGCCCGTTCGGCGGCCAGGGCCGCGGCCAGCTCGGCGTCCTTCCGGGCGCGGATCTGCTCCTCGACGTGGAAGACCCGCTCGAGGTCGCCGCTGACGATCTGGCAGGAGATTTCGCAAGTGAACCAGAAGCCGAAGACCAGCATCAGCAGGATGCCCAGGGGCATACAGAGGATGACGATGCCCCAGAACAGGATCTGGACGATGGAGGCGGCCAGCGCGTGGGGCAGGAAAGCCAGCATACACCGCACGCTGTTGGCCAGCGTCTGCCGGAACGGCTGGTCCAGCAGCACCACCTGCGGCCACATATAGGCGAACAGCATATGAAAGACCACCAGGTTGAGCACGGCGGCCACCCACATCCCGGTGCCCACGTTGACCCCCTGGGCCAGCATGCTGAAGCAGAAGTAGACGACAAAGATCTGCAGCGTCACGATGACGCAGTAGACGATGCCGGGCAGGATGCTGGCCTTGAAATTCTGCCGGAAGGCCCGGCGGTAGGTGGTCCACCAGTAGCCGGGCTCGTCGCGCAGGGCCCGCAGCACCGTGTCGTACATGCCGGCCAGCACCGGGCCGGCCAGGATGCCGCCCAGCGCCGCGCTGACCAGCATGACCAGCAGGCTGTTCATCAAAAAGCCGATGTAAACCAGGCAGATGACCGGGACAAAGCCCAGACAGGCCAGCAGATTGGCCAGGAACATCCCGTTCATGTCCCGGCCGACCAGCTCGAAAAAGCGGCCGACGCCCGTTTTGCGGGGGGCGTCCTTGTCAACGCCGGGCCCCGGCTTGCTGTAGTTTGAAAAAAGTCCCATGGCACATTCCCTCTTTCGGCGGCTGTCAAAACCGCCCAGCATCAAAAGCAATTCCCGTATGCTTTTGTTCATAATACATAATACCTGTATTTAGCGGATTTTGCAAGACCCCCGGCCGGGCGGTTTTGTAAAAAAACTGTTTCTATCTCCCATTTTGCGGCAATCTGTGCTACAATGGATACAAGACACAAACGGGAGGGGTTCTATTTGAAGATCCTGTATGCTTTGCGGACCATCATCATGTACATCTATATGTTCGGCTATATGCTGCTCTATTACCCGGTGCTGCGCCGGGGCGAAAAGGCCCTGGCCGCCGGCGACCGGGAGACGCTGCGCCGGACGGTGGACTATCATATCCCGCGCTGGTGCCGGGGCCTTTTGCGGGTGGCCGGGGTGCAGCTGATCGTGGAGGGGCGGGAGAACATCCCCGCCGGCGGCCCGGCGGTCTTTGTCGGCAACCACCGCAGCTACTTTGACATCCCGCTGGTCCTGGTCAGCCTGGACCGCCCCCACGGCATCCTGGCCAAGGAGGAGCTGGCCCGCATCCCGCTGCTCAGCCGGTGGATGCGGCTGCTGGGCTGCGTCTATGTGGAGCGGGACGACGTCCGCGGTTCCCTGCAAGCGTTGAAGGACGCCGCCGCGGTGGTCAGGGGCGGGGACAGCTTCACCATCTTCCCCGAGGGCACCCGCTATAAAGGCGAAGAGGGCGGCGTGGGCGAGTTTAAGGCCGGGGCCTTCCGCATCGCAATCAAGACCGGCGTGCCGGTGGTGCCGGTGGCCATCAGCGGGGCGCGCGGCCTCTACGAGAGCCACAACTACATCGTCCATCCGGGGACGGTGCGGGTCACCATCCTGCCCGCCATCCGCACCGCCGGCATGAGCAAGGAGGAGCAGCGCCAGCTGCCCGAAGCCGTCCGCCAGAACATCCTGGCCGCCCTCAGCCGGCTGGACCACACTGTCATCTAAGGGGAACACTGCCATGGCAAGCTATCGCTACGAACGCAACATCACCGAAGAGGACCTGCGCCCCGTCAAGGAGCGCCACTACACCCGCAGAGAGCGCTGGAACAACTGGTGGGACTATAACCTCAAGTGGGTCATCATCGCCGCCGTGGTCATCGGCTTTGTGGGGTACAGCTTTATCGGACAGTATTTCTTCACCGTCCACCCCGACTACAACATCGGGGTGGTGGCCCCCTACTACCTGCCCGAGGACACCGTCAACGCCCTGCAGACCCAGCTGGCCGCCTTTGGCGAGGACCTGAACGGGGACGGGGAGACGGTGGTCACCCTCAACGTCTACACCCTCGACTACAGCGGGGACGCGCAGACCGACACCGACGCCTACCTGACCATGGCCGGCACCACCAAGCTGGCGGCCGACGTGCAGGGCGCGATGAGCTCCATTTACATCCTCTACGACCCGGCCGGCTTTGAGGAGAACACCGGCGCGCTGCGCTACCTCGACGGCACCCTGCCCGCCGGCGACAGCGACGAGGACTGGTGGAACATGGTCTACCGCTGGACCGACTGTCCCGTCCTGACCGGGCTGGACCTGGGCAGCTACGGCCCCGACGCCACCCAGGCGGGCGCCGGCGACAGCCAGGAATATATGAGCGATTTTTACATCGGCTTCCGCGGCGCCTGGAACGAGGGCTCGGCCAAGAGCATCGCCCCCGGCGAGCCGCTGTGGGAAAAGCTCACCGCCGGGGCCGTCTCGACGGCGGCGGAGGGGGCCGAATGAAGCGGCTGCGCCCCGTCCGCCGGTGGAAAAAGCCGGCCCGCCCGGCCCCGCCGGCGCCCCGCCCGGCCGACCCGGCCGCGCTCGACAACCCCTATGCGCCCTGCTACCGCCCGGCGCGGAGCCTTGCCGGGCTGCGGAAAAATACAAAATAAAACCTGCATATATGCACGCCCTGTTTCCCACGCGGAGACAGGGCGGTTTTTCTTGTCACTTTTACTGGATTTTGCCGGGGTGTAAGTCGTGAAAAACTGTGGCCTCTGCGATTGTCTGGACGTCCCGCATATGGTATACTAAGGACAGATTCAATAAAAATTTGACAAAAGAAGGGAGTGACCCGCCATGAACGAGCTGGAACAGGCCCGGCGGGAGATCGACGAGGCGGACGCTGAGCTTGCCGCCCTGTTTGAGCGGCGGATGCGGGCGGTGGTGCAGGTGGCGCTGTACAAAAAGGCGCACGGCCTGCCCATCCACGACCCCGCCCGGGAAGAACAGGTGCTGCAGAAGGCGGCCGACCGGATCGCCGACCCCGCCCTGCGGCCCTATTACCTCGACCATGTCCGCAACCGGATGGCCCTGGCCCGCCAGTACGAGGCGCTGCTGCTGGGGCAGAACCGGGTGGCCTACCAGGGGGTGGAGGGGGCGTTTGCCCACATCGCGCTGCGGGAGCTGTTCCCCCACGCCGAGGCGGTCAGCTGCCCCACCTGGGACGAGGTGTTCGCCAAAGTGTCGGCGGGGGACGCCGCCTATGGGGTGGTGCCCTTTGAAAACAGCCACGCCGGGGACGTCTCGGCGGTGCTGGACCTGTGCTATAACCACCCCGAGCTGTGGGTGGTCAAGGTCTACGACCTGCCGGTGCGGCAGAACCTGCTGGTTTTGCCCGGCACCGAGCTGACCGAGGTGCGCCGGGTCTACAGCCACCAGCAGGCCATCTCCCAGAGCGAGACCTTCCTCAAGCAGATGCGGCTGCCCTGCACCGCCATGGACAACACCGCCATGGCCGCCAAGTTTGTGGCCGAAAGCGGCGACCGCTCCAAGGCGGCCATCGCCAGCCGGGAAACGGCGGCCCTCTACGGGCTGGAGGTGCTGGTGCCCGACATCAACGCCGACGGCGACAACACCACCCGCTTTATCGTGATCAGCCGGGAAAAGCCCTCCAAGGGCAACCGCTTCTCGCTGCTGTTCACGGTGGACAACAAGCCCGGCAAACTGGCGGCCGTCATCCAGAAGATCGGCGCGTCCGGCTTCAACATGGAGTCGATCAAGAGCCGGCCCATGCCCCATATGCCCTTTGAGTATTATTTTTATGCCGAGCTGGTGGGCGACCCCGCCCGGGCCGAGAGCGAGGCCCTGCTGCGGGAGCTGGACCGCACCTGCCGGACGGTACGTATGTTAGGAGTGTATACAAAATGAGCGAAGTGTTTCTTGGCACCAAGCTGACCATGAACCTGGGCCCCCGCAGCTACGAGATCATCCTGCGGCGGGGCGCGCTGCAGAACCTGTACCAGTTCGCCAACCTCAACCGCCGGGTGGCCGTCGTCACCGACGACGGGGTGCCCCCCCTCTATGCCCGCCAGGTGGCCGACCAGTGCCGGGAGGCCGCCATCATCACGGTGCCGCAGGGGGAGGCCAGCAAGAGCCTGAAGACCCTCGAGACCGTCCTGCGGCAGATGCTGGCCGCCGGGCTCGGCCGCGGGGACCTGGTCATCGCGGTGGGCGGCGGCGTGGTGGGAGACCTGGCCGGCTTTGCCGCCGCCGTCTATATGCGGGGCATCGACTTTATCAACTGTCCCACCACCACCCTGTCCATGATCGATTCCTCCATCGGGGGCAAGACCGCCGTCGACCTGGGGGACACCAAAAACGTGGTGGGCGCCTTCTGGCAGCCCAAACTGGTCATTGTGGACGCCGACACCCTGGCCACTCTGCCCCGCCGCCACTTTGTCAACGGGCTGGCCGAGGCGGTCAAGGCCGGCCTGCTGGCCGACCCCGAGCTGTTCGGCATCTTTGAGAGCGGCGACGTCGACGCCGAGATCGACACCATCATCTACCGCAGCCTGAAGTTCAAAAAGGGCATCGTCGAGCAGGACGAGACCGAACAGGGCGCGCGCAAAGCCCTCAACTTCGGCCACACCATCGGCCACGGCATCGAGGCCGTCAAGGGGATCAAGGGCCGCCGCAAGACCGGCCTGTACCACGGCGAGTGCGTCGCCCTCGGGATGCTGCCCATGATCGAGAGCAAGGCCCTGCGCAAGCGGACGCGGGCGGTCTACCGCCGGCTGGGCCTGCCCATCCGGGCCGGCTTTGACAAGGAGGCGGTCTACGCCGAGATGCTGCACGACAAAAAGGCGCAGGGCGGACAGATCACCGTCATCAAGGTGCCGGGGCTGGGCTGCTGGCGGGCCGAGAGCATCCCGGTCGAGAGCCTGCGCGCCCTGCTGGGGCTGGAGGACAAGGCATGAAGAACACCTTTGGCAGCGCCCTCTGCCTGACCATCTTCGGCGAGAGCCACGGCGCGGGGGTGGGGGCGGTCCTGGACGGAATGGCCGCCGGCGTCCCGGTGGACGAGGCCGCCCTGGCCGCCCTGATGGACAGGCGCCGGGCCCGGGGGGACGGCCTTTCCACCGCGCGGGTGGAGGCGGACGAGGTGCGCATCCTCTCCGGCGTCCTGCGCGGACACACCACCGGCACCCCCATCACCCTGCTGATCGAAAACCACAACACCCGCAGCGCCGACTATGCCGCCACCGCGGCTCTGCTGCGGCCCGGCCACGCCGACTACACCGCCTGCGCCCGCTACCGCGGGTATCAGGACGCGCGGGGCGGCGGGCACTTCTCGGGCCGGATCACCGCCGGGCTGGTGGCAGGCGGCGGCATCGTCCTGGCTGCGCTGGCGCGGGCCGGCATCCGCATCGGCACCCACATCGCCCGCTGCGCCGGCATCGCCGACACCCCCTTTGCCCAGGACGACCCGGCCGCCCTGGCCGGGCAGCTGGACCGGCTCGACGCCCGGGGCCCCGCCTTCGCCCTGCTGGATGAAGCTGCCGAGGCCCCCATGCAGGCCGCCATCCGGGCCGCCGGGGCCGAGGGGGACAGCGTGGGCGGCGTCCTCGAGACCGCCGTCCTCGGCCTGCCCGCCGGGGTGGGGGAGCCCTTTTTCGACAGCGTCGAAAGCGAGATCGCCCACGCGGCCTTTGCCATCCCCGCCGTCAAGGGGATCGAGTTTGGGGCGGGCTTCGGCTTTGCGGAGCTGCGGGGCAGCGAGGCCAACGACCCCTTGCGCATCCAAAGCGGCCGTATCTATACCGAGACCAACCGCAACGCCGGGATCAACGGCGGCCTTGCCAACGGGATGCCGGTGGTCTTCCGCACCGCGGTGAAACCCACCCCCAGCATCTACAAGGAACAGCGGACGGTGGACTATGCCGCCAAAGAAAACGCCGCCCTTTCCATCAAGGGCCGGCACGACCCCTGCATCGTGCCGCGGGCGGCGGTGGTGCAGACCTGCGCGGCGGCGCTGGCGGTGGGTGACCTGCTCACCGCCCGGTACGGCGAGCGCTGGATGACCCGCCCCGACACCTACCGGGAGGAGGACGCCCCATGCAATACGGACTGATCGGCGCAAAGCTCGGGCACTCCTACTCTAAGATCATCCACGAGCGGCTGTGCGGCTACGACTACCAACTGCGCCCCCTGCCCACCGAGGCGGAGGCCCGGCGCTTTCTGGAAGAGCGGCCCTTCAAGGCCATCAACGTCACCATCCCCTATAAGCGGCTGGTGATGGAATACTGCGACGAGATCGACCCCCGGGCCGCCGCCATCGGCGCGGTGAACACGGTGGTCAACCGGGACGGCCGGCTGTACGGCTACAACACCGACTATATGGGCTTTGCCTGGCTCTGCCGGCGGCACGGGGTGGACTTTGCCGGCCGGACCGTCCTGATCCTGGGCACCGGCGGCACCCACAACACCGCCGCCGCCGTGGCGCGGGATGCCGGCGCCGCCCGCATCCTGACGGCCAGCCGCCGGCCCGACCGCGCCAAAGGCCAGCTCTCCTACGAGGAAGCCGCCGCCTCGGGCGCGCAGATCGTGGTCAACACCACCCCGGCGGGGATGTACCCCGACGTGGGGGTCTGCCTGCTGGACGCGGCCGCCATGTCGGGCCTTGAGGCGGTGGTGGACGTGGTCTATAACCCCAGCCGCACCGAACTGCTGCTGCGCGCGGAGGAGGCCGGCGTGCCGGTGACGGTCTGCGGCCTGGAAATGCTGGTGGCCCAGGCGGTCTGGGCGGCCGAATATTTCCTGGCAAAACCTTTTGCCGACCGGGAGGGGGAGATCTGCCGCAGCGCCGCCGCCCTCCGGCGGGAGATCCTGAATATCTCTCTGGTCGGGATGCCCTCCAGCGGCAAGACCACCGTCGGCCGGGCGCTGGCCGAACGGCTGGGCCGGACCTTTGTCGACCTCGACGCCGAGATCGTCCGGGCGGACGGCCGCAGCATCCCCGACATCTTTGCCGCCGAAGGGGAGGAGGGCTTCCGCGCCCGGGAGACCGAGCAGGCCCGCCGCTTCGGCAAGGAGAGCGGGCTGCTGATCTCCTGCGGGGGCGGCATCGTCAAGCGGCGGGAAAACGTCCGCGCCCTGCGGCAGAACGGCGTCGTCCTTTTCCTCGACCGCCCGCTGGAAAAGCTGGCGGTGGGGGGCGGGCGGCCCCTCTCTTCCAGCCCCGAGGCGCTGCGGCAGATGGAAGCCGAGCGCCGCCCCCTCTACCAGGCGGCCGCCGACGCCGTCATCCCCAACGACGGCAGCCCGGAACAGGCGCTGGAGCGCGCCCTGCAGGCGCTGGACGAACTGTTTGCACAGTGAGTATATAAAGCGATATTCAAAACAGAAAGGAATCGACACCCATGATTATCTCCACCAAAAAAGGCACCCCCCAGGAAGAACTGGACAAGATCGTCGACCAATTTGAAAAGCAGGGACTGTCGGTCACCCTGATCTCGGGCACCGACTACAACGTCTTTGGCCTGGTGGGCGACACCACCAAGCTGGACGAGCGCAGCATCCTGGCCAACCCCTGGGTGGACAACGTCACCCGCGTGTCGGCCCCCTACAAGCGGGCCAACCGCCTGTTCCACCCGGCCGACTCGGTCATCGACTGCGGCGGGGTCAAGATCGGCGGCAAGGAGAAGATCGCCGTCATGGCCGGCCCCTGCAGCATCGAGAGCGCCGAGCAGGCCCTGCGGATCGCCAGCGGCGTCAAGGCCGGCGGGGCCGCCCTCTTCCGGGGCGGCGCGTACAAGCCCCGCACCTCGCCCTATTCCTTCCAGGGCCTTGAGACCGAGGGCATTCTGGACATGGTCAAGGCCCGCGAGGCCACCGGCCTGCCCATCGTCTCCGAGCTGATGAGCGAGGAGCGGATCCCCGAGTTTGAAGAGTACGTCGACGTCGTCCAGATCGGCGCGCGCAATATGCAGAACTTCCAGCTGCTCAAGGCGGTGGGCAAGATGCACAAGCCGGTGCTGCTCAAGCGGGGCCTGTGCAACACCATCGAGGAGTGGATCATGAGCGCCGAGTATATCATGGCCGGCGGCAACGAGCAGGTCATCCTCTGCGAGCGGGGCATCCGCACCTTTGAAAAGTACACCCGCAACACCCTCGACCTCTCGGCCATCCCCATCGTGCACGAAAAGACCCACCTGCCCGTCGTGGTCGACCCCAGCCACGCCACCGGCAAGTCGAACCTGGTGGAGCCGATGATGATCGCGGCGGTGGCCGCCGGCGCCGACGGCCTGGAGGTGGAAGTCCACTACGACCCCCGCCACGCCTGGAGCGACGGCGCACAGTGCCTGACCCCCGACGCCTTTGCCCAGGCGATGGCCAAGTGCCGCCAGGTGGCCTGGGCCATCGGCCGGGATATGTAAGCCGTGACCGCCCAGATCCGTCCCGGGCCCGCCCCGGCCGGGACGCTGGCCGCGCCCCCCAGCAAGAGCATGGCCCACCGGGCCGTCCTCTGCGCGGCGCTGGCCGATGGGGAGAGCCGGCTTGCCAACCTGGCCCACAGTCAGGACATCGACGCCACCCTGGGGGCGGCGGCCGCCTTCGGCGCGCGGGTCGAGGCGGGGGAGAGCGCCGCCCGCATCACGGGGGCCCACCCGCTGCGCGCGCCGCAGGCCCCCGTCGACTGCTGCGAGAGCGGCAGTACCCTCCGCTTTCTGATCCCGCTGGCGGCGTTGACCGGCCGGCCGGTGACCTTTACCGGACGGGGGCGGCTGATGCAGCGGCCCCAGAGCGTCTATCAGGAGCTGTTCGATGCCCGGGGGCTGCGCTTCGAGCAGAGGGACGGCGCCCTGACGGCGGCCGGGCCGCTCGCGCCCGGCGCGTTTGAGCTGGCGGGAGACGTCTCCAGCCAGTTTGTCAGCGGGCTGCTGTTCGCCCTGCCGCTGCTGGACGGGGAGAGCACCCTGCGGCTGCGCCCCCCGGTCGAGAGCCGCAGCTACATCGAGATGACCCGGGCGGCCCAGCGCCACTTCGGCGTCGAGAGCCGCTGGCTGGACGAGAACACCCTCGCCGTCCCCGGCGGGCAGGTCTACCGCCCGCAGGAGATGGCCATTGAGGGGGACTGGAGCCAGGCGGCTTTCCCGGCGGTGCTGGGCGCGCTGGCCGGGGAGGTCACCGTCGCCGGCCTCGAGGCCGGCACCCTGCAGGGAGACGCCGTCATCCTGGACATCCTGCGCCGGTGCGGCGGCCGGGCGGAGCAGACGCCCGCCGGCTTCCGCTTTGCGAAAGGCGCGCTGCGCGGGGTCGAGATCGACCTGGCCGACTGCCCCGACCTCGGGCCCATCCTGATGGTGCTGGGCCTCTTCTGCGAGGGGGAGACGGTCATCCGCAACGCCGGCCGCCTCCGCCTGAAGGAGAGCGACCGGATCGCCGCCATGGAGCAGGAGCTGCGCAAGTTCGGCGGCGACATCCGGAGCGACGGCGGGACGGTCACCGTCCGCCGCAGCGCGCTGCACCCGCCGGCCGGGCCCCTCTGGGGCCACAATGACCACCGGGTGGTGATGAGCCTGACGGTGCTGGCCGCGGCCGCCGGCCTGCCGGCCGAGATCGCCGGGGCCGAGGCGGTGGCCAAGAGCTGGCCCGGTTTCTTTGCCGCCATGCGGCAGCTGGGCGTGGAGGTGGAAAGCTATGCTGGATAGATCGAAACGCTACCTGATCGTGGGCCTGGGCCTGCTGGGGGGCAAGTACGCCCTTGAGCTGACCAGAGCCGGCTTTGCGGTGGACGCCGTCAACCGCAGCGAAAAGCATTTGCAGTACGCCCTGGACAAGGGCTACATCCGCAGCGGCAAGACCCATGACTTCGAGGACCTGGTGGCCGGGGCCGACCACATCATCTTCGGCCTTTACCCCGCGACCCTGCTGGAGTGGTTCAAAACCTACGGGCATCTGATCAAGCCGGGCTGCATCTTCACCGATGTGTCGGGCGTCAAGACGGGGCTGGTGGAGCCCATCCAGGCCATGTGCCCGCCGGGGGCCGAGTTCATCGCCAGCCACCCGATGGCCGGACGGGAGACCTCCGGCGTCGAGCACGCGGCCGAGGTCAACTTCGCGCCCGCCAACTTCATCATCACCCCGACCGAAAAAAACACCCCGCGGGCCATCGTCTGGATCACCGAGCTGGCCGAGGTGCTGGGCTTTGAGCACATCTCCACCCTCACCCCCGCCGAGCACGACCGGATGATCGGCTATGTCAGCCAGCTCTGCCACGCCATTGCGGTCAGCCTGATGTGCGCCAACGACAACACCGCCCTCTGCGAGTACACCGGCGACTCCTTCCGGGACCTGACCCGCATCGCGAAGATCAACGAGACCATGTGGTCCGAGCTGTTTTTATGGAACCGGGAAAACCTGATCGCCGAGATCGACCAGTTCAGTGCGGCGCTGGGTCAGCTGCGGCAGGCTCTGGCCGGCGGCGACCGGGCCGCCCTGGAAGAGATGTTCCGCCTGTCCACCCGGCGCCGGGCCAGGTTCGACAAGTGACGCAGGCGGCCAAGAGGAGGGAAGGCCATGGCCAGACAGGAAAAGCAGAAACACAAGCTGTTGGCCCTTGCGCGCATTTTTGAGCGCGAGACCGACGAACACCACCGCCTGACGGTGCCCCAGCTGACCGGGATGCTCGTGGCCGAGGGCATCCCCTGCGAGCGCAAGAGCGTCTACGCCGACATCGAGGCGCTGCGCGAGATGGGGTACGACATCCTGCTGCGGCGGGGCCGGGGCGGGGGCTACTGGCTGGCCAGCCGGCCCTTCGAGCTGGCCGAGCTCAAGCTGCTGGTGGACGCGGTGCAGAGCTGCCGCTTCATCCCGCAGGACAAGACCGGCGAGCTGATCGCCAAGCTGGAACGTCTGGCCAGCCGGTACGACGCCGCCCAGCTGCAGCGGCAGGTCTATGTGGCCGGCCGTCCCCGCAGCCAGAACGCCGCTGTCCTCTACAACATCGACGCCCTCCACGAGGCCATCAACACCCAGCGGCAGGTCACCTTCCACTACGCCAACGGCAAGGACCACGCGGTCAGCCCCTGGCGGCTGACCTGGAACGACGGCAGCTATTACCTCATCGCCTACCAGGACTACGACACCCCGGCGGGCATCCGCCACTACCGGGTGGACCGGATGAGCCGCGTGACCGTCCTGTCCGACATTCCCTGCCGCGGCAGGGAGCTCTTCGAGAGCCTCAACCTGCCGGCCTATCTGAAAAAGCACTTTCATATGTACGGCGGGCCCGAATACCGGGTCACCCTGCGCTGCACCGCCGACCTGCGGGAGGCCATGCTGGACCGCTTTGGCCGGGACGTCATCCTGATCAACGAGCCGGACGGCTGCTTCCACTTCACCGCCTCCGTCTGCGTCAGCGACCCTTTTCTGGGGTGGGTCTGCGGCTTCGGCGGCAAGGTGACCGTCACCGCCCCGGCCGAGGTCCGCACCCGGCTGGCCGTGCTGGGCAGAAAGCTGCGCGAGACGTATACGCTGGAGAAAAGATAAGAAAATTTACAGAAGCTCTCTTGCTTTTCGGCGCAGAACCGTATATACTAAAATTACAGGAAGAGCCCCGCCGGGTGATCCTGCATGATGTTTGACGTAGAGCGCGCAAACCAAAACAAAGAAAGCTCAATGGTATGATTTGCTTGTAGAGCGCAAGCAGCAGAATCAAAAGAAAGCTCAATGGATGAAAGCTCCCTGCATGATGTAGGGGGCTTTTTCCGTCACAGGAGGAAGAAATGCGGCTGATTTATTTATCCTCAGAATTTTATAAACAGTATAAAGATTGTCCGGAAATTTTGAAAAAGCCCTCCCGTCCATATGCCTGCCTAACGGTAAAAATCAGGGGATTGACATTTGCCATTCCGTTTCGGCATCATATAGCGCACAAATATGCGTTTATTACATATAAGGATTGCGGTTTGGACTACACCAAAGCCGTTGTCGTTTTGGACGAGGGGGGACGAGGGGTATATCGATGATAAGCGCCCTCAGATTGAGCAGCGCGAGTTTGATGCGTTGAAGGGGAAAGAAGCGCGCATTGTGCGGGAATTTGACAAATATATAAAACTGTACTGGAAAGCCGCGCAAAATCGGGATAATGTACACTATGGCAATATCGTCAGATACAGCGCATTGCAGTATTTTGAAGATTATATTTTGTGAGAAAATTCTTTTTCACAAAAATTATACAAACGCAAAAACTGGATGAAGAGCCGACTCAGAGCGTCCGTGAAAACGGGCGCTTTTCTTTTTGCACACAGCAAAAATGGAAAGAATAAATATGCGTAAAATGACGCATAAAAATGAAAACATACTCTCGCGCCGCCCGCCCGGGATAAAGAAAAGAAAGCAAAAACGAAAAAATAGTAAATCGGGCCTTGACACCGGGGGGTATGCTATAATGCCTTTGAAAGGAAAGGACCTTCCTTTCAGCCTGTTTTGGGTCTCTATCTTTTATACAC
>DXHQ01000014.1 GCA_019113345.1 Candidatus Faecalibacterium intestinigallinarum | reverse complement strand
CGGTGAGGTAGCGGCGGAGGGTGCTGTCGGTCGAGGCCCAGTTGAGCAGATTGCGGGCGGTGTCGAGGCTGGACTGGACCGAGGCGGCCATCTGCTGCAGGTTGAATTCGACCGAGCGGAGGGTGGTGGTGCGGATGTAGGAGTCGGACACCGCAAAGAGGACCGCGCCCACCAGCAGGCTGACCACCGCCGTGAACAGCTGGGTGCCCCACAAGATCTGACGGCGCAGGGACATCCTGCGGACAAAATCAAAAGACACGGCGCTTCCCCCCTCCCCTGTCATAAGATGTACACATAATAAAGTAGCTTTTTTTGCCCGGCTTGTCAACCGATGCGGACAAGTTATAAAAAAACTTGTAAAAATAATAGAAAAATGATACAATACATTTTACGAGATAAACCAGCCCATGAAAGGATGCGTGCAAAATGCTGCGGGTGAAGATGCCTTAACACTGGAATGAGAATGCACAGAATGCGCCGGGCGTGCCCCCGGCGTATCATGCCCCGGGAAACGTTTCTCATCCGGAATAAGAGGTATTTCATCATGAAGCAGTTTGTATCCACAGGCCGCCCGGCGGGCGGCCTTGCCGCCGTTTCCTTTTTTGACGGGCTGGTCTTTTTTGCGCCCGTCTCCCTGCTGGTGCGGACCACCGCCGGCGTGACGGTCAGCCAGTTCTTTTTGCTGCAGGCAGCCATCGCCTGCACCGTGCTGGCCGCCGAGCTGCCGGCCGGCCGCCTGACCGACCGCATCGGCTGCCGCAGCACCATTGTTCTCTGCGAAGGGGGCTTTCTGGCAGCGCGGGCGCTGCTGCTGGCGGCCTTTTTGACCCGCTCCCTGCCCCTCTTTGTGCTGGAAGCCGCCGTCGAGGGGCTGGCCATCAGCTTTGAATCGGGCACCCGCAGCGCCTATCTTTACCTGACCGTCCCGCCCGAGCTCTACCTGACCCGGACTGCCCGGGTCGAAAACTGGGGGACGGCCGGCTTTATCGCAAGCACCGTCTGCTATGCCGGGCTGTACGCGCTGTGGGGGCTGACGGGGCTGCTGGCGGCCACCGTCTGCACCAGCGCCCTGGCCTTTTTGAGCGCCCTGCGGCTGCCGCAGGAGCCGGCCCACAAGGCCGCGTCCCAGACCCGGCAGCGCCCCGCCGCCGGCCTGCTGCGGGCTCTGCGGGGCAGAAAAGCCCTTGTCCTCATCGCCACCCTGGCGGCGGTGAGCATGGGGCAGCTGCTGGTCAACTTTTTCTACGCCGACAAGCTGCGCGCCTGCGGCCTGCGGGAGGAATGGATGACCCCGCTCATCCTGGGCTATTCGGCTCTGGGGCTGGTGAGCGAGCCGGTGCTGGCCCGCATCCCGGCGGGACAGCGGGCGGCGGCCCTGGCCGGCTTTTTCCTGGCGGCGGGAGCGGCCATGCTGGCGCTGGGCTTTGTGAACGCCGCCGGGCCGGCCATCCTGCTGATGCTGGCCCTGCCGCTGCTGCTGCGGGTGCCGGCCTGCCTGCTGGAGCGCTTTCAGAATGACCTGGTGGACGAGCTGGGCGAGGGGGAACGCCGGGCCGAGCTGCTCTCCGCCTTCAACATGAGCGGGAGCTTTCTGGAAGTGGTCTTTCTGGTGGGGTCGGCGGCCCTGGCCGCGGCCGGAGCCGCCTTCTGCTTTGGGGCGGTGGGGCTGCTGCTTGCCGCGCTGAGTTTGGCGGCCCGGCGGGCGCTGGACTGAGTTTATTGTCAATATAGCACGGAAAAATTTTCCACAGACGATTCTTTTTGTACAAAAGATAAAAATCTTACAGTTTAGAGCTAAAGATTTTGCAGGTTTTGGGCCAAAGCTGAAGATTTTACAAACGATTTTTTTGATTTTCCATTCCGAAACGGGGCGGGCTGTTTTATAGTATAGATAAGAAAGCGGGCCGCATCTGTGGGCCCGCCGGATCGAGAAGAAGAAAAAGAAGATTTTCAGGAGGCAAAGATCATGAGAAAGATTTCCCGTCGTTCGTTCCTGAAGGCAAGCGCCGTTGTCGCCGGCGCTGCCGCCCTGGCTGCCTGCGGCGGCAGCGATTCCAGCTCCACCGCCGCTTCCACCGCTACTTCCAGCGCTGCTTCGGGCAGCTCTGAGAGCGGCGCCACCAACCTGGTCTGGACCATCTGGGACAAGGAGTCCACCGCTTACTGGCAGGTGATGGCCGACGGCTACATGGCCAGCCACTCGAACGTCACCATCGAGATGCTGGACCTGGGCTCGACCGATTACATGACCGTTCTGGCCACCCAGCTGGCCGGCGCTGCCGACATCGACGTGCTGTCCATTAAGGACATCCCCGGCTACGCCAACCTGATCAACCTGGACTACCTGACCCCGATGAACGACGTGCTGACCCGCGACACCGCCGACTTCAGCGGCACCATCGAGCAGCTGACCACCGACGACGGCAACTTCTACGCCGTTCCCTTCCGCAATGACTTCTGGGTCCTGTTCTACAACAAGGATCTGTTCGACGCCGCCGGCGTGCCCTACCCCGCCAACGACCTGACCATGGAGGACTACGACGCTCTGGCCCGTCAGATGACCAGCGGCGAGGGCGACGCCAAGGTCTACGGCACCCACTACCACACCTGGCGCTCCTGCGTGTCCCTGTTCTCCATCCTGGACGGCAAGAACACCATCGTCGACGGCAACTACGACTTCATGAAGCCCACCTACGACCTGGTGCTGGCCCAGCAGAACGACGGCATCTGCATGGACTACGGCTATCTGAAGACCTCCTCGCTGCACTACTCGGCTGCTTTCGAGAACCAGCAGTGCGCCATGCTGCCGATGGGCAGCTGGTTCATCGCCACCCTGCAGACCTACATGGCCGAGGCTGAGACCCCGTTCAACTGGGGCATGGTCAAGTACCCCCACCCCGCCGACGCGCCTGCCGGCTCCACCCTGGGCACCGTGACCGCTCTGGCCATCAACGTCGATTCGCCCAAGGCTGAGGCCGCCGCCGACTTCATCAACTGGTGCGTCTCGGAAGAGGGCGCCAAGGTCATCGCTGAGACCGGCACCTTCCCCGCCTGCGGCTCCGCCGAGACCAACGAGATCATCCGCGCCACCGCCGGCTTCCCCGAGGACGACGCTTCCGCCGAGGCGCTGAACACCGTGGCCGTCTACCTCGAGATGCCTTACACCCAGTACGCTTCCGACATCGAGACCATCCTCAATGCCGAGCACGATGCCATCATGACCCTGAGCGAGACCGTCGATGAGGGCATCCAGAACATGAACGATCAGGTCTCGGTCATCCTGGCCTGATCCTCACCCCTGAGCGCCTGATCCTTTGTACCGGTGCGGGGCGGGCGTCGCCTGCCCCGCTTTTTGTGTGTCTGTCTGCGTACAAGAAAGGAGGAATCCCCTTATGGCAAACTCTGCCGCTGCCGTCAAGGCGGATAAGCCGCCCCGCAAAGCGATGAAGAAATCGGTCCGCGATACCCTCACCGCCTACACCTTCATCGCGCCCAACTTCATCGGCTTCTGCGTGTTCACCCTGGTGCCGATGGTCTTCGCCATTGCGCTGGCCTTCTGCTCCTGGGACGGCCGCCATGACATCGAGTTCGTCGCCATCGACAACTTCATCAAGCTCTTCACCACCGACCGCATCTTCCAGGCCGCGCTGGTCAACACCATCGTCTACGTCGTCGGCACCGTGCCGCTGACGCTGGTGTGCAGCCTGGCCATGGCCGTGCTGCTGAACCAGAACGTCCGGCTGCGCAACTTCTTCCGCACGGTGGCCTTTTTCCCCTACGTTGCATCCCTGGTCGCCGTCGCCGCGGTCTGGAACATGATCTTCAACCCCGCCATGGGCCCGGTCAACTCCCTGCTGGCCGCGCTGGGCGTCGAGAACCTGCCCCGCTGGGCCGCCGGCAAGGATACCGCCATGCTGACCGTCATCCTGTTCAGCGTCTGGAAGAACATGGGCTATTATATGGTCATCTATCTGGCCGGCCTGCAGGGCTGCAACCCTGACCTGAACGAGGCCGCCGAGCTGGACGGCGCCAACCGCTGGCAGCAGTTCTGGCACATCACCCTGCCGCAGCTGCGTCCCACCACCTTCTTCGTCGTCATCATGCTGACCATTTCCGGCTTCAAGGTGTACGATCAGATGTACATGATCACCCAGGGCGGCCCCGGCAACGCGACCATGACCCTCGTCTACTACATCTACAACGTCGCCTTCGTCAACACCCCCAAGTACGGCTATGCCAGCGCCATCGCCATGGTCCTGTTCGTACTGGTGCTGATCGTCACCATCGTGCAGTTCCGCGGCTCCCGCGGCGAGAACTAAGGAAGGAGGATCTTCATGGCTGTCACTGCTGTCAAGGACCATGCGTCCCAGAAACGGCGCAACGCGATCACCCGTTTTCTCATCTACTTCTTCCTGATCGTGATCACCGCCTTTATGCTGCTGCCCTTCCTCTGGATGCTGTCCTCCTCCTTTAAGGAGAACAAGGACGTCTTCGGCTTCCCCATCCAGTGGATCCCCGCCGACCCCCGGTGGGAGAACTACGTCGACATCTGGACCGAGATCCCGCTGCTGACCTTTATCAAGAACACCGCCAAGATCACCATCGTGGTCACCCTGCTGCAGCTGTTCACCTCGTCGTTTGCGGCTTACGCCTTCGCCAAGATGCAGTTCAAGGGCAAGAACGTCCTGTTCTTGGGCTACATCGCCACCATCGCGGTGCCCTGGCAGGCCTACATGGTGCCGCAGTTCATGATGATGAGCTCCTGGGGCCTGAACAACACCCACCTGGCCATCATGTGTCTGCAGGCATTCAGCGCCTTCGGTGTCTTTTTGATGAAGCAGTTCTATGAGGGCGTGCCGAGCGAGCTGTGCGAAGCGGCCCGCATCGACGGTCTGACCGAATACGGCATCTGGTGGCACATCATGCTGCCCCTGAGCCTGCCGGCCCTGTCCACCCTGACCATCTTCACCTTCGTCAACACCTGGAACGACTTCCTGGGACCCCTGATCTATCTGACCCGCACCGAACTGAAGACCATCCAGATCGGCCTGCGCATGTTCATCTCCCAGTACTCGGCTGAGTACGGCCTGATTATGGCCGCCTCGGTGGTGGTGCTGATCCCGGTGCTGATCGTGTTCCTGTCCCTGCAGAAGTACTTCGTCCAGGGCGTGGCTTCCTCGGGCATCAAGGGCTGATCGCTTATCCCAAACTGAATCAGGCTTTTTACAGCCGGCGCCTGCCGGAAAGCAGGCTGGATTCCCATTGTTTCGTGGGCGGGGCCGGGGCTTTTTGCCCGGCCCCGCTTTTTGGTGTATACTGGAACCAAACTTTTTCAAGGAGGCTTTGTCACCTTATGAAAACCTTCCCCAACCGTGTTCTGTCCGACGCCGAGGCCCGGGAGGCCCTGGCCGCGGCCTGCCGTCAGGTGGAGGCCAATCTCCCTCTCTACACCTGGCAGTGCCAGAATCATTCCAGCGTCAACAACATCTACCCCGGCTGCCCCAACAACCAGTGGACCTGCGGCTTCTGGCCGGGCGAAATCTGGCTGGCCTATGAAGCCACCGGCAATGAAGCATTCAAACAGGCGGCCCTGATCCAGGTGGACAGCTTCGCCGACCGCATCCGCCGCAAGGTGGAGGTGGACCACCACGACATGGGCTTTTTGTACAGCCCCACCTGCGTGGCGGCCTGGAAGCTGGTGGGCAGCGAAAAGGGCCGTGACGCCGCCGTGGCGGCCGCCGACCAGCTGCTGACCCGCTATCAGCCCAATGGCAAATTCCTGCAGGCCTGGGGCACCATGGACGACCCCGACAACTACCGCTTTATCATCGACTGTATGCTGAATGTGCCCCTGCTGTACTGGGCCACCGAGGTGACCGGCGATGAGAAGTACCGCGACATTGCCGCGGCCCACACCGCCACCTGCCTGGCCAACTCCTTCCGCCCCGACGGCAGCACCTACCACACCTTCTACATGAACCCGGACGGCACCCCCAAGGGCGGCCGCACCTGCCAGGGCTACAAGGACGACAGCTTCTGGGCCCGCGGCCAGGCCTGGGGTGTCTACGGCAGCGCCATCGGCTACACCTACACCCACGACGAAAAGTTCCTGGACGTCTTCCGCAAGGCGCTGGACTTCTACCTCTCCCGCCTGCCCGAGGACCTCATCCCCTGCTGGGATATGATCTTTGCGCCCGAGAGCGGCGAGCCGCGGGACTCCTCCTCGGCGGCCATCGTGGCCTGCGGCCTGCTGGAGGCGGCCAAGTACGCCGCCCCCGACGAGGCC
Organism: Candidatus Faecalibacterium intestinigallinarum; assembly: GCA_019113345.1. Taxonomy (GTDB): domain Bacteria; phylum Bacillota; class Clostridia; order Oscillospirales; family Ruminococcaceae; genus Faecalibacterium; species Faecalibacterium intestinigallinarum. Next base: position 2,599 of record DXHQ01000014.1, on the reverse strand, counting down.
GAACAGTGGCGCACCCTGGCCCGGCAGATGCTGGCCTCTCTGGTGGACCACTACGCCGTCAAACCCGGCACCCTCGGCTCGGGCCAGCTGCTGCACGGCACCTACAGCAAAAAGAGCCCTTACAACACCTGCACCCCCGAGGGCGTGGATGAGTGCACCAGCTGGGGCGACTACTTCTACATGGAAGCCCTGACCCGCCTGACCAAGGACTGGGAGATGTACTGGTAAGGCGCGCAACGCGCGCTCCAGGGGGCACCCGTTTGCGTTTCCTGTTTTGATGGGAGGAATGACCATGCTTTATCCGCAGCAGAACGCCGCCCGGCTGACCATGAGCCTGGACGGCGTCTGGGACTTTGCCCTGGACCACGGCGACCCGGCCGCGCCCAGCCTTGACCCGGCGCAGCCCCTGCCCGGGGCCGAGACGGCGGCCGTGCCGGCCAGCTTCAACGATCAAAAGCCCGACCGCGCCTGGCGGGACCACTACGGCTGGGTCTTTTACCAGCGCAGGATCACCCTGCCGCGGGCCTGCGCCGGGCAGCGGGCGGTGCTCCGGTTCGGGGCGGTCACCCATCAGGCCAAAGTCTGGCTGGACGGGGAATTCATCGCCGAGCACCGCGGGGGCTTTCTGCCCTTTGAGGCCGATCTGACCGGCCGGCTTGCCCCCGGCGCTTCGGGTCTTTTGACCGTCGCGGCCGACAACCGGGTCAGCCACGGCACCCTGCCGGTGGGCAACGAGCCGGGGCAGATCGCCTTCTTCGGGTCGGACAACGCGGGTATCCCCTCGGTCGAGCACGCCAAGGCGAATGCCCGCCCCCAGAACCGCCCCAACTTCGACTTCTTCAACTATGCCGGCATCCAGCGGCCGGTCACCCTCTACACCACCCCGGCGGCCTACATCGCCGACATCACCCTTGTCCCCCACTGCGACGGCCGGGTGGACTACCGGGTCGAGACGGTGGGCGAGGGGGAGGTGACGGTCGAGATCCTGGATCCGGACGGCCGTCCGGCGGCCAGAGCCGCCGGCGCCGCGGGCAGCGTCACGGTGCTGCAGCCCCGGCTCTGGGAGCCCTGGCCCGGCACCCCCAACCTCTACACCGCCCGGGTGACCTTTGGCGAGGACTGCTACGACGAGACCTTCGGCATCCGGGAGGTGCGGGTGGAAGGGACCAGGCTGCTGCTGAACGGCAGGCCGGTCTACCTGAAAGGCTTCGGCAAGCATGAGGACAGCCCCCTCCACGGCCGGGGATTCAGCGAGGTGGCCAATGTCACCGACCTGCACTATATGCACTGGTTCGGGGCCAACGCCCTGCGGACCAGCCATTACCCCTACGCCGAGGAATTCTACGCCCTCTGCGACCGGGAGGGCATCCTGGTCATCGACGAGACGCCGGCGGTGGGGATCGGCGGGGCGGACGGCGACCCCTACAAGACCTATCCCCTGGCCGAACACCACCGCCAGGTGCTGGCCGAGATGATCGAGCGGGACAAAAACCACCCCTGCGTCGTGATGTGGAGCCTCGGCAACGAGCCCGACCTCGAGCACTATCCCCAGTCGGCCTATGACTACTGGCGGCCCCTCTACCAGCAGGCCCACGCCCAGGACCCGCAGGACCGTCCCGTCACCCTGGTCTGCTGCCAGAACGACTACACCAAAGACATCACCACCCGGACCATGGACGTGGTCTGCATCAACCGGTATTACGGCTGGTACAACCTCTCCGGCGACCTGGACGCCGCCTGCGCCGCCCTCAACGAGGAGCTGGATTTCTGGCAGGCGGTGGGCAAGCCGGTGGTCATCACCGAGTACGGCGCCGACACCGTCAACGGCCTGCACGACGCCTGCGGCGGGATGTTCAGCGAGGAATACCAGGCCGAATACTACCAGCGGATGGGCGAGGAGTTTGACAAGCGCCCCTTCTTCATCGGGGAGATGCCCTGGAACTTTGCCGATTTTGCCACCATCCAGGGCCCGATGCGGGTGGGCGGCAACCGCAAGGGCCTGCTGACGCGGGACCGCCGCCCCAAGCTGGCCGCCCACACCCTGCGCCGGCGCTGGACCGCCATCCCCAACTTCGACTACAAAAAGTAAGCGAGGAATTTTGCCATGCAGCTTTCCACCAAACAGGACTTTCAGGCCCTGATGCACCTTTTTCTCGACCCCCTCAAGCCCTATTACTCGGCCGGCGGGGCCCGGCTCCACCTGGGCGAGACCGGCGTGACCTACGGGAGCGCCGCCATCGAGCTGGAAGCGTTCAGCCGCCCGCTCTGGGCGCTGGTGCCCTTCTGGGTGGGCGGCGGCTCCGACCCCGTCTTTGAAGACATCTACCGCCGCGGCCTTGCCGCCGGCTCCGACCCGGCAAACCCCGAGTACTGGGGCAGCTGCAAGGACTACGACCAGTGCTTTGTCGAGATGGCCGCCATCGCCTGCGGCCTGCTGAACGCGCCCGAAAAGCTCTGGGACCCCCTGTCCGACGCCGAAAAGCAGAATCTGGCCCGCTGGCTGGACCAGATCAACCATCACACCATCCCCGAGTGCAACTGGCAGTTCTTTATGATCCTGGTCAACCTGGCGCTGAAAGCGCGCGGGATGCCCTACGAC
>DXHQ01000116.1 GCA_019113345.1 Candidatus Faecalibacterium intestinigallinarum | reverse complement strand
CTTACGGCGCTGCGGTCTCTTTGGTTTTGGGGGGTTCGGCTGCGGCCTCTTCGTCCGGGTGCGCCCGGCGGAACAGGCGCACCAGGTCCCAGGCGGGCTCGCCGCCGGGCAGGGTGGCCCCGAACGACGGCACGAACAGGAACTTGCGGATGACAAAGATCAGCCCGATGGCCGCCACCCCCAGAAGGTTTTCGACGGCGGAGCCGTGGCCCAGGATCATGTTGCGGGCGATGGCGTACAGCAGCACCTCCAGCGCGCTGCCGGGGCTGTGCTTGGCCAGCATCTTGATGAACTCGATGCCGATGACCAGGTTGAAGGCGTGGCCCAGAAAGGTCTGAAAGGCGTCGGTGCTGCCGCTCTGCCACAGCGACAGCATCTCTTTGGCCACCGGGATGGAGCTGATGACCAGGCCGATCAGAACCAGCACCGAGATGATGACTTCCAGCAGGCTGGCAAACTCGGCCACCTGGTCCCGCAGGATGTGTTTGAGGCGTTCTTCGATGCGATGCAGCTGCGAGCGGTTGTGGGACATTTCGGGCACCTTCCTTTTCTGTTTTCTTGCGTGGGCCTTGGGCGGCGGCGGGGCCGGCCGCTTGTATACAATGACAGTATACCAGACTTCCCCACCAAAAGGCAAGGTGTTGGATACAACAAAAAGTGTTTCAAGGAACGGTTGCACCCCGCTGGCTTTTGTGTTATACTGTGATGGGAATGAAGTTCTCCCCTGGCATAAGCCTCAACCGCTTTTTCCAAAAGCTGATGACTTCTGCAAGCTGCCCCTTGTGCTTGTAAAGTTTTCAGCTTTTTCTTTTCAGAATGCCCCGGGGGCGCTTCAGTGTAAACAATAAGGAGGACGTTTCGTATGATCTATTCTGCCGAAGTAGAGCACATGTGTCCTGTGACCAAGGGCGCATACCACGGCCCCGCCCCCATCCCTGAAGAGGGCAAATGGGTCCAGGCCAAGGAGATCAAGGACATTTCCGGTCTCACCCACGGCGTGGGCTGGTGCGCACCCGAGCAGGGCGCCTGCAAGCTCACCCTCAACATCAAGGACGGCGTCATCGAAGAAGCCCTGGTCGAGACCCTGGGCTGCTCCGGCATGACCCACTCCGCCGCCATGGCTTCCGAGATCCTGCCCGGCAAGACCATCCTTGAGGCCCTGAACACCGACCTTGTCTGCGACGCCATCAACGTGGCCATGCGCGAGCTGTTCCTGCAGATCGTCTACGGCCGCAGCCAGACCGCTTTCTCCGAGGGCGGCCTGCCCATCGGCGCCAGCCTGGAGGACCTGGGCAAGGGTATGCGCAGCCAGGTGGGCACCATGTTCGGCACCAAGGCCAAGGGCGCCCGCTACCTGGAGATGGCCGAGGGCTATGTCACCAAGCTGGCCCTGAACGACAACAACGAGATCATCGGCTACCAGTTCCTGAATCTGGGCAAGGTCACCGACGCGCTGAAGAAGGGCGTCCCCGCCGCCGAGGCTGTCGAAAAGGCCATGGGTACTTACGGCCAGTACGCTGCCGCCGCCAAGTACATTGACCCCAGAGAGGAATAATAGGGAGGGACGAGAAAAATGGCACTGTTTGAAAGTTATGAGCGCCGGATTGACCACATCAATTCCGTCCTGCATGAGTACGGCATCGAGTCCATCGAAGAGGCCAAGAGCATCTGCGATGCAGCCGGCATCGACCCCTACAAGACCGTGAAGGAGATTCAGCCCATCGCCTTTGAGAACGCCGGCTGGGCCTACGTCGTGGGCGCCGCCATCGCCATCAAGAAGGGCTGCACCACCGCCCCCGAGGCCGCCGAGGCCATCGGCATCGGCCTGCAGGCCTTCTGCATTGCCGGCTCCGTCGCCGACGACCGCAAGGTCGGCCTGGGCCACGGCAACCTGGCCGCCATGCTGCTGCGCGATGAGACCGAGTGCTTCGCCTTCCTGGCCGGCCACGAGTCCTTCGCCGCCGCCGAGGGCGCCATCGGCATCGTCCGCAACGCCAACAAGGCCCGCACCAAGCCCCTGCGCGTCATCCTGAACGGCCTGGGCAAGGACGCCGCCCAGATCATCTCCCGCATCAACGGCTTCACCTACGTCCAGACCAAGTTCGACTACGGCACCGGCGAGCTGCACATCGTCCGTGAGATCCCCTACTCCAACGGCGAGCGCGCTGCTGTCCGCTGCTACGGCGCCGACGACGTCCGCGAGGGCGTGGCCATCATGCACCACGAGAAGGTGGACGTCTCCATCACCGGCAACTCCACCAACCCCACCCGCTTCCAGCATCCTGTCGCCGGCACCTACAAGAAGGAGTGTGTCGAGCAGGGCAAGAAGTACTTCTCGGTCGCTTCGGGCGGCGGCACCGGCCGCACCCTGCACCCCGATAACATGGCCGCCGGCCCCGCCTCTTACGGCATGACCGACACCATGGGCCGTATGCACTCCGACGCCCAGTTCGCCGGCTCCAGCTCGGTGCCCGCGCACGTCGAGATGATGGGCTTCCTGGGCATGGGCAACAACCCGATGGTCGGCGCCACCGTCGCTGTCGCCGTCTCGGTCGAAGAGGCCATGAAGAACAAGGCCTGAGCCCTTCCCGCATCCCATAGATTGCGATAAAAACTCCCCCGCAGCTGGTTTTGCGCCGGCCGCGGGGGAGCTTTTTGTCTTTTTGTTACAGGGTCAGGGCCAGGCGGGTCATCTCGTCAAAGTCCCGCTCCATCCCTGCCACCAGGGTGAACTGGGTGCGGGCGCGGTCCAGGTTCTGGGCCGGCCGGCTGATCTTGAAGTAGTGGTCCCCCTCCAGATAGTCGGTCAAAAAGCGGATGCCGCACTCCAGGGTCATCAGCCGGGCGCCCCAGGGCAGGCTGCGGCGCTCGGCCTCGTCCATGGCGGCGCCGGCCGCGGTCAGGTATCCGCGGGCGAACACCTCGTACAGGTGCAGGCTGAAGTGGACTTTGCTCTGGTCGGGCTCGTCCTCGGCGCAGTCGTTGGCCCCAAAGCGGATGGAATCGCCGAAGTCGTAGGCCGACAGCCCCGGCATGACGGTGTCCAGGTCGATGACGCAGATGCCCTTGCCGGTGGCCTGGTCGATCAGGACGTTGTTCAGCTTGGTGTCGTTGTGGGTCACCCGCAGGGGCAGCACCCCGGCGGCCAGCTGGTCCACCAGGACGCGGCAGTCAGCCTCCCGCGCCCGGATGAAGGCGATCTCGGGCCCGATCTCCCTGGCGCGGCCCATCACGTCGGCGGCCAGGGCCTTTTCAAAGTTGGCGTAGCGGTTGGGGGTGTCGTGGAAACGGGCGATGGTCTCGTGCAGGGTGGCGGCGGGGTAGCCGGCCAGCTGCTTCTGGAAATGGCCGAAGGTCTCGGCCACTGTGTAAAAATCCCGCTCGTTTTCTACTTTCTGTAAACAGACCGTCCCCTCCACAAAGACGTAGGCCCGCCAGGCCCCGCCGTCGGGGTCGGTGTAGTAGGCCCTGCCGTCCCGGGTGGGGATGACGTTCAGGGTCTCCCGCCCGGCGTCGCCGCCCCGGGCCTCGATCTGGCGGCGCAGGTAGGCCGTCACCCCGGTGATGTTCTCCATCAGGCCGGCCGGGTCGGTAAAGGTGTCGGTGTTGATCCGCTGGACGATCCACCGCCGGCTGCGGTCTGCGGACCAGACCGCAAAGGTGTCGTTGATGTGGCCCGCGCCGAAGCGCTCCGCCTCGCCGGCGGGCAGCTCAAAGGCGAAGGCGTCGATGGCCTGCCGGAGCAGTTCCTGTGTGACTGGTTTCATGATGCGGTTCCTCCATTGATGCAGATGGGTGGTGGGACGGATTCAGCGGCGTTTGGGCGGCGCAGGGCGCTTGCCCTCCCGCACCTGGCGGCGGTATTCGTTGGGGCTGATCCCCTCCGCCTTGCGGAAGCACTGGGAAAAATAGCTCGGGGAGGAGAAGCCCAGCAGCTCGCTGACCTGGGCCAGGGTGTGGCTGGTGTTGCCCAGCAGGTACTTGCTCTCCTCGATCCGGCGGCGGCTCAGGTAGGTGATGGGGGAGATGCCGTACTCCTTCTGGAAGGCGTGGGAGAGATAGTACTTGTTCAGGTGGGCCATGCCGGCCAGCTTGTCCAGGGTGATGCTCTCCTTGTAGTTGGCGTCGATGTAGCGCTTGATCTCGGCGCACTCCCGGTTTTCGGCCCGGACGGTGGTCTTTTGCAGCTGCAGCGAGAGGGTGCTGGAACGCACCAGCCAGATCAGCAGCACCTCCAGAAGGTCCTGGCAGACCGTCTCGTAGCCGTCCAGGCTGTGGTCGGCCTCGGCCAGCAGCATGTGCAGCAGCTCGCACAGCCGCTGGCGCTGCTCCCGGCAGTTGAGGATGGCGTAGGGCTCGTCGCTGCTGCCGAACAGCACCTCGATGCCCGAAATGCCCAGCACCACATACTCGAGGGGGGCGGCGTTGAGGCTGAGCTCGGTGTGCTCCACCTGCGGGTTGACGATGACCAGGTCGTCGGGCTGCACCGGGTACAGCTGCCCCTGGATGAAGAACTGTCCCTCGCCGCTGAGGCAGTAGAACAGCTCGGTGCAGGCGTGGGTGTGGGCGGTGCTGTTCCAGTCGCCGCCGAAACGGCTCTTGCTGATATATAAAAGCCGGAAGCTCTCCCGCGGGGCGGGGGCGTGGCTGATGTCGAAGCGGGCGGTGCTCACGAAAGCTTCTCCTTTCAAAAGTATACAACAGACGCGCAATATTTCTAAAAACAAAAGCAAGATAACGGCCGCGTCCGGGACGTTTGCCGAAAAAGCTGGTTTTATTATAGAGAATCCGGCGGCATTTTGCAAGGGCAATTTTCGGTTACTTTAGGCAGATGAACTTTCAAAAGTTGTTACACTTTTGTAAAAATTGTCTATCATGCGCATTTTAGACAAACAGAAAGCCGCTTACCCGGCAGTTTGACGGTGGAAAAAGTCTGTAAAGCAATATTTATAAAAAATGAGGCAAGAAAGCGCTTGTGACGGCGGGCGAAATCAACTATATTGGATGCAGAGAAGGACGCGGCGCCTGCAAGGGCCGCGCCGCCCGGCAAGGGCGCTCTCAACAAGTATCCGGACGCTGTCCTGTTCGCTGAAAAGCGCCGTCTTTGCAGTGCCGCCCCCGCGCCATGCGGGGCCGGCAGCCCCACACACGCCTGCATCCCCGGTCTTTTCCAGCGGACAGTCCGGCGTTTCCGGCCTGTTTTGCAAAGCGCGCCCGCGGATACGAACCTACGTTGTTGGAGGATAACACTATGAAACGCATTTCCCGTCGCAGCTTTATGAAAATCGTCGGTGCGGGTGCAGCGGCTGTGGGCCTTGCGGCCTGCGGCGGCAGCTCTTCCAGCTCCACCGCAGCCTCCACCGCCTCGAGCGGCGCTTCCTCGGCCGCTTCCTCTGCGGCGTCCGCCGAGACCATCAAGGTGGCCGCCATTGAGACCGCCTACGGCTCCGAGATGTGGCAGCAGGTGGCCGACGCCTTCACCGCCGAGACCGGCATCGCCGTCGAGCTGACCACCGACAAGAACCTCGAAGACGTCATCGGCCCCTCCATGCAGGGCGGCGATTACCCCGACGTCATCCACCTGGCCACCGGCCGCGAGGCCGCCCTGACCGAGCAGTTCATCAAGGGCAACCTGATTGCCGACATCACCGACGTGCTGAGCATGACCGTGCCCGGCGAGGACGCGGTGGTGGGCGACAAGATCGCCGGCGGCTTTACCGATACCTCGCTGACCAACCCCTACGGCGACGGCAAGACCTACCTGGCCCCCATGTTCTACAGCCCCTGCGGCCTGTTCTACAACGCCGGCTTCCTGGCCGAGAACGGCTGGGAGGTGCCCCAGACCTGGGACGAGATGTGGGCCCTGGGCGACGCGGCCGCCGCAGCCGGCACCTACCTCTTTACTTACCCCACCACCGGCTACTTTGACGCTTTCTTCTACGCCCTGATGTACGTCTGCGGCGGCCCCGAGTTCTTCGACAAGGCCACCCACTACGAGGAGGGCATCTGGGACACCCCCGAGGCCCAGAACTGCTTTGACATCGTGGCAAAGCTGGCCACCTACACCAACCCCATCACCCCCGCCCAGGCCAACGACCAGGACTTCACCCAGAACCAGCAGCTGGTGCTGGACAACAAGGCCCTGTTCATGCCCAACGGCACCTGGATCGTGGGCGAGATGGCCGAAGCGCCCCGCGCCGAGGGCTTCGAGTGGGGCATGACCGCCCTGCCCGCCCTGGAAGAGGGCGGCGACCGCTACAGCTACACCTGGTTTGAGCAGGCGTGGATCCCCTCCGGCGCCGAGCACATCGACGCCGCCAAGCAGTTCATCGCCTTCCTGTACAGCGACGTGGCCTGCGAGCTGTTTGCCGCCGCCGGCGCCATCCAGCCCGTCCTGGGCATCGCCGACAGCCTGGAAGGGGACAACAAGCTGTTCTACTCCATCTACGACAACGGCGCCAAGGCCGCCATGGGCAACTTTGCAGCCTTCACCGCCATCCCGGGCGTCGAGGTCCGCACCTCCTTCTTCGACCCGGTCAACTCCCTGGTCTCGGGCAGCATCACCGAGCAGGAGTGGATCGACGGCGTCAAGGCGGCCAGCGACCAGATGCGCGCCAACATCATCGAGTGATCCTTTTCGTCCAAGCCCTGCCCAGCGGGGGCGGTTCAAAGCCGCCTCCGCTTTTTTGATTGAAAGGAGCGGTTCTCCCTATGAAGAAAAACAAGGGCCGCAGCCGGTTTCTGGTGCTGTGCGTCGCCCCGGCGACCATCCTGTTCTTTGTCTTTATGATCCTGCCCACCCTCAACGTTTTCCGGATGTCGCTGTACGAGCGGGGGGCCTACTCCCCTCAGGAGACCTTTGTGGGCCTGAAAAACTTCCAGATGCTCATCAAGGACACCCAGTTCATCCGCTCGATGCAGAACATGATCCTGCTGGTGGTGGTGGTCACCATCATCACCTTTGCCTTTGCGCTGGTCTTTGCCGCCATTCTCACGCGGGAGAAGATCAAGGGGCAGAACTTTTTCCGGGTGGTCTTTTACATCCCCAACATCCTGTCGGTCGTCGTCATCTCGGGCATCTTCTCGGCCATCTATAAGCCGGAGAACGGTATGCTGAACAGCATCATCGGCCTGTTCCGCGACATGACCAACCCCATCCTCTGGAAGGGCGAAAAACTGGTCATCCCCTCCATCATCATCGCCATGGTCTGGCAGGCGGTGGGCTACTATATGGTCATGTACATGGCCTCGATGGCCTCGGTGCCGGCCAGCCTGTACGAGAGCGCCAACCTCGACGGCGCGGGCCGGCTGACCCAGTTCTTCCGCATCACCATCCCCCTGATCTGGACCAACATCCGCACCACCCTGACCTTCTTCATCATCTCGACCATCAACATGGCCTTCCTGTTCGTGACGGCCATGACCAGCGGCGGGCCCAACGGCGCGTCCGACGTGGCGCTGAACTATATGTACAGCCAGAAGAACGCCGGCCTGTACGGCTACAGCATGGCCATCGGCGTGGTCATCTTCCTGTTCTCCTTTGCGCTGTCGGCCTGCGTCAACAAGGCCACCAGCCGCGAACCGCTGGAATTTTAAGGAGGGTACGCCGCTATGCAGAAAACACAGGAACAAACGTCCTCCCGTTCGGCTGAAAAGCTGTACAAGTTTTTTATCTACTTTGTGCTGGTGATGCTGGCCGTCACCATCATCGTGCCGGTGGCCTGGGTGTTCATGGCCTCCATCAAGCAGAACTCCGAGTTCTACGGCAACCCCTGGGCCCTGCCCGCCGGCTTCTACTGGCAGAACTTTGTCGACGCCTGGAACGGCGCCAAGATGGGCCAGTACATGCTCAACTCGGTGGCCGTCACCGCCCTGGCGCTGGTGCTGCTGCTGGTCATCGCCCTGCCGGCGGCCTACTGCCTGTCCCGCTTCAAGTTCCGGGGCAGCAAACTGCTCAACACCCTGTTCATGGCCGGCCTGTTCATCAACGTCAACTACATCGTCGTGCCCATCTTCCTGATGCTGCGGGACGGCGACACCTGGCTGAAAAACGTCCTGGGCAGCAGCTTCCTGCTCAACAACCTGGTGGTGCTGGCGGTGGTCTACGCCTCGACCGCCCTGCCCTTTACCATCTACCTGCTGTCGGGCTATTTCGCCACCCTGCCCCACGACTTTGAGGAGGCCGCCTACATCGACGGGGCCAGCTATTTTGCGGCCATGGTGCGGATCATCTTCCCGATGGCCAAGCCCTCCATCATCACCATCATCCTCTTCAACTTCCTCTCGTTCTGGAACGAGTACATCATCTCGATGACCCTGATGAGCTCGACCAGCGCGCCCCGCACCCTGCCGGTCGGCCTGCTCAACCTGATGCAGGCCCAGCAGAGCGCGGCCCAGTACGGCACCATGTACGCCGGCCTGGTGCTGGTCATGCTGCCCACCCTGATCCTCTACATCTGCGTCCAGAAGCAGCTGACCCAGGGCATGACGGTCGGCGGCCTGAAGGGCTGAAGGAGGTGCGATTATGCGATTCTGGCAAAATCATCCCGCCCTGCGCGTCGTTCTGATGGCGGTGCTGTTCGTGCTGGCCATGGCGCTGATTGTCGCCGGCTGGAAGATGACCGGCGAACTGGCCGGCCTCGGCATCATGGTAGTGGGGGTGTTCCTGCTGCTGGTGGTGCTGGCGCTCTACAACGAGCCGTACAGAGATAAATAACAACAAGGAGTAAACGCATGGAAAAGAAAAAAGGCCGCGTTACCATCCCCACCGACCTGGACGTAGTGCCCCAGACCCTTGAGATTCTGCAAAAGTGGGGCGCCGACGCCATCCGCGACTGCGACGGCACCGAGTTCCCCGCCGAGCTGCAGACCGCCGGGGCCAAGATCTACTCGACCTATTACACCACCCGCAAGGACAACGCCTGGGCCAAAGCCAACCCCGACGAGATCCAGCAGTGCTATATCATGACCGGCTTTCACACCGCGCAGGGGGACACCGTCACCATCCCGCTGATGCAGGGCATCAGCCCCGAGCTGATGCAGGTGAACACCCGCGACGACATCACCCGCTGGTGGGAGGTGATGGACCGGACCACCGGCCAGCCGGTGCCCCCGGCCCGGTGGAGCTATGCCGACGGCAGCGTCACCGTCCAGGCCGAGCCCTTCCACGAATACACCGTCAGCTTCCTGGCCTACCTCATCTGGGACCCGGTGCATATGTACAACGCCACCACCAACGGCTGGACCAACTTTGAGCACCAGATCACCTTTGACGTCCGCCAGCCCAAGACCCACAAGTACACCATGGAGCGGCTGCGCCGCTTCATCGCCAAGCACCCCTACGTCAACGTCATCCGGTACACCACCTTCTTCCACCAGTTCACCCTCATCTTCGACGAGCTGAAACGGGAGAAGTACGTGGACTGGTACGGCTATTCCGCCTCGGTCAGCCCCTATATCCTGGAGCAGTTTGAGCGGGAGGCGGGCTACCCCTTCCGCCCCGAGTACATCATCGACCAGGGCTATTACAACAACCAGTACCGGGTGCCCAGCAAAGAGTACCGGGACTTCCAGGCCTTCCAGCGCCGGGAGGTGGCCAAGCTTGCCAAGGAGATGGTGGACATCACCCACGAGTGCGGGTGCGAAGCCATGATGTTCCTGGGCGACCACTGGATCGGCACCGAGCCCTTCATGCCCGAGTTCAAGACCATCGGTCTGGACGCGGTGGTGGGCAGCGTCGGCAACGGCAGCACCCTGCGGCTCATTTCGGACATCGAGGGGGTCAGGTACACCGAAGGGCGTTTCCTGCCCTATTTCTTCCCCGACACCTTCCACGAAGGGGGCGACCCCGTCCGGGAAGCGAAAGAGAACTGGGTCACCGCCCGGCGGGCCATCCTCCGCAAGCCCATCGACCGGATCGGCTACGGCGGCTACCTCAAGCTGGCGCTGCAGTTCCCCGACTTCATCGACTACGTCGAGAGCGTCTGCGATGAGTTCCGGGAACTGTACGACAACATCAAGGGCACCACTCCCTACTGTGTCAAGCGGGTGGCGGTCCTCAACTGCTGGGGCAGAATGCGGGCCTGGGGCTGCCATATGGTCCACCACGCCCTCTACCAGAAGCAGAACTACAGCTACGCCGGCGTCATCGAAGCGCTGAGCGGCGCCCCCTTCGATGTGCAGTTCATCAGCTTTGAGGATATCAAAAACGATTCCTCCATCCTCGACGGCGTCGACGTCCTCATCAACGTCGGCGACGCCGACACCGCCCACACCGGCGGCGTCTGGTGGGAGGACGCAGACGTCTCCTCCGCCATCCGGCGCTTTGTCTGGAACGGCGGCGGCTTCATCGGCGTCGGCGAGCCGGGCGGCCACCAGTACCAGGGCCGGTTTTTGCAGACGGCGGGCATCCTCGGCGTCGAAAAAGAGACCGGCTTCACCCTCAACTACGACAAGTACAACTGGGACGAGCATCGGGACCA
>DXHQ01000115.1 GCA_019113345.1 Candidatus Faecalibacterium intestinigallinarum | reverse complement strand
TTGACCGTCTGACCGCTTTCGTCTTGCTAACCGGGGCCCGCTCGGGCCTCTGCTTTGCTATACCCTTTTTGAGCCATCTGGTTTTTCGCCTCCACTCATTTTTGGGGTTGACTTTTAATAGTTAATCTTTCACAAAGACGCCCGCCCCGCCATGGGGCAGGCGTCCGTCCTGTGTCAGCGCACACCCGGCTCCCGGTCGGCGGGGCCGGCGTTGTCGTGCGCCTTGATGTAGTCCACCACCTCGTCCACGGTGGTGAAGGCCAGGCCGACGTAGCTGTCGGCGCAGCCGTAATAGAGGGCGATGCGGCCGGTGGCGGCGTCCTGCAGCGTCGCGCAGGGGAAGCAGACGTTGGGCACAAAGCCGCGCTCCTCATACTCGGTCTCGGGGGTCAGCAGGAAGTCGCCGCAGCGGTAGAGCACCCGGCTGGGCTCGTCCCGGTCCAGGATGGCCCCGCCGATGGAGTAGACGTAGCCGTTGCAGGTGCCGGTGACGCCGTGGTAGAACAGCAGCCAGCCCTCGCTGGTCTCGATGGGGGCCGCGCCCCCGCCGATCTTGACGTTCTCCCACCAGTTCGCGCCCTTGCCCATAACATGGCGGTGGCGGCCCCAGAACTCCATATCGGGGCTCTGGCTGAGGAAGATGTCCCCGAAGGGGGTGTGGCCCGAGTCGGACGGGCGGCTGAGCATCAGGTACATCCCGTTCACCTTGCGGGGGAAGAGCACCGCGTTGCGGTTGAAGGGGACGAAGGGATTTTCCAGCCGGATAAAGGTCTTGAAATCGGTGGTCTTGGCCAGGCCGATGGCCGCGCCGTAAAAGTCCTGGCACCAGATGATGTAATAAGTGTCCTCGACTTTCACAAGGCGGGGGTCGTAGGCGTAGACCGGGACGGCGGGCTCGCCCTGTTCATTCACAAAGGGGATCTTTTCAGGGTCAAAGGTCCAGCGGATGCCGTCGGCGCTGCGGCCGAGGTAGATGTAGGGGATGCCGTTGGTCTGCTCGCCGCGGAACACGCCGATGAAGGCGCCCTGATACGGCATGACCGCGCTGTTGAAGATGCGGGCCACGCCGGGCAGAGGGTTGCGCCGGATGACGGGGTTTTCGCTGTAGCGCCAGAGAGGCGCCGCGCAGCCGGCGGGCTTGTCCTGCCAGGGGATGTTCGGCAGGTCGGGGCAGAAAAGGGTGGTCTTGCTCATAAAACCTCCTGAGAGTATCCTCCCCCGCTCTCGGCCTCCCGTCCCGCGTGCGGGGAACGGGAGGCCGGGCAGCGTATGAAGGAGAAAGAAGAAATAGGGAGAAGCGAAGAGGAAAGCCGGGCCAGGGCCTCAGCCCTTGACCGCGCCGGCAGCCATGCCGCTGTACACTTCCTTCTGGAAGAACAGGAACAGGATCAGAATGGGGATGATGGTGATGATAACGCCGGCGCAGATGTAGTTGTACTGGTTGCCATAGGGGCCGGTGAAGGTGTACAGGGCCACCGAAATGGTCTTGAGGTCGCTGCTTTGCAGGTAGAGGTTCGACATATAGTATTCGTTGTAGACGCTGACTCCCTTCAAAAGGCAGCTGGTGACGATGGCCGGCTTGAGCAGGGGCAGCAGGATCTTGAAGAATACGCCGAAGTAGGTGCAGCCGTCCAGGATGGCGCTCTCGTCCAGGGCGCGGGGCAGGTTCTCGAAGAACTGCAAAAAGATGTAGATCGAGATGATGTCGGTGCCGCACAAAACCAGGATGTAGCCGTACAGGTGGTTGATGAGCCCCAGCGAGAACATGATCTGGTAGACGGTGACCTGGGTGGCGATGCCCGGGATGAGGGAGGCGAACATAAACAGGTTGTGGATCAGCCCGCTGCCCGGGAAACGGAAGCGGTTGAGGACATAGGCCAGCATCGAGCTGATGAGGATGGAGAACAGCAATACAAAGACCAGGGCGATGCCGGTGTTCAAAAAGCCCCGCAGCATGTTCGCCCGCTCAAAGGCGGTGACAAAGTTGTCGAAGTTGAGCCAGTTTTCGGGCGGGGTGAGGACGTTGGTGGTGTTGTACTCCTCCGTCGTCTTGAAGGCGGTGAGGACGCAGACCGACACCGGGATCAGGGCAATGGCCGAAAAGAGGATGAGCAGGAAGTATTTCAGGAAGGTGAAGATCTTGTCGCCGATGCGCAGATCGTTCTTTGCCTGGACGGCCTGGGATGTGACTGCCATTATCGTGCTGCCTCCTTTGCTGCCTTGCGGGCGGCGCGGGCCGCCTTTTTGCGTTCTTTCAGCTGCTGACGGCGGCGGCGGTCCTCCTCCTTCATGATGGCGTCCTCCTCGTTGTCCTTGAAGAAGTACTTGAAGAAGATCTTCTGCGCCACCGTGCACAGGATGATGATGACCAGCAGGACGATGGCCATGGCGCAGGCCAGGCCCACCTTCTGGTTTTCATGGGCCAGGCGGTTCATGATGACGAAGTAGGTGCCGGTGCCCATCGTGCCGTTGGTGATGACGTAGGGCGGCTCAAAGGCGCTGAGGGAGCCGCTGATGGAGAGGATCAGGTTGAGCACGATGATGGTGCGGATGGAAGGCATGATGATGTAGCGGAACTGCTGCCAGCGGTTGGCGCCGTCCAGCTCGGCGGCTTCGTACAAATCGGAGTCCACCGACATCATCGCGCCCAGGAACATGACCATGTTCTGGCCCATGTACCGCCACACCGAAGTGGCCGCCAGGGCGATGTTGTTGATCTTCTGGTCCTGCAGCCAGTAGGGGATGTTTTCCAGCTCCATGCCGAAGAACTGCAGAATGGAGTCGAGGACAAAGCCCCGGGCGTAGAAGAACTTGAAGATGAAGCCGACGGCGATGCCGCAGATCAGGTAGGGGAAGAACATACAGGCCTTGTAGATGCCCTCGCCCTTGACCTTAAAGACCATCAGGGAGGCGAAGAACAGCGCCAGCACTAGCTGGACCACCGCGCCGCCCATGTAGTAGACGCTGACGATCAGGGAGCCGAAGATATCGTCGCGCTTGAACACCTCGATGTAGTTCTGGATGCCGACGAAGGTGCCCTCGGACAGGTAGTTGCGGTTATAGAAGCTGAACTGCACCATCTTGCCGAAGGGGATGTAGGTGAACATCAGCAGCAGGGCCAGGGGCACGAACATAAAGCTGATGATGAGCAGGGCCCGCTGGGTCCTGTCTGCCCGGATGAATTTGCGGAAGCCGCTCGGTTCCGCCTTGGCGGTCAGCGGATATTCAGCCATGGAATGACCTCCTTTTTACCATTTGTCTCGGAAAGAAGGCGGCCCGGGGCAAGGGAGAAACCGGGCCCCGGGCTGCCGTGGAACACTCACATGGTCACTTCCACGCCGAGGATCTCCTGGGCGCTGTTCCAGGCGGCGTCGCGCTCGGCCATGATCTCATCCAGGGTCTGGCTGCCGGTCAGGGCTGCTTCCAGCAGGGCGCACTCGGGGTAGTCGTCGTTGTTGATGCCCACCTCGCTCTGCAGGTTGACCTGGTCGAACAGGTCCTCCTCGCCTTCCGGCGGCGGGTTGTTGGAGACCAGCTCCACCCCTGCGAAGTCGGCCAGGAAGGCGGGCATCTCGCCGTCCTTGCGGGCCGGGATGCAGCCCTCGTCGATGAAGATGCTGCTCTCATCCAGCAGCCACTTGACGTAAAGCATGGCGGCGATCTGGTTGTCGGACGAGACCTTGTTGTTGATGCCGTAGCTGTAGTTGCCGCCCGCGCCGGCATACCGCTTGCCGTCCACCGTGATGGGGAACGGCATATAGCTGATGTCGTCGGGGTTGGGGCCGGCGTCCTTGAACTGCTGCACCGCCCAGCTGCCCAGCACCATGGTGGCGATCTCGCCCGAGTTGATCCGTCCCTTGGAGGACTCCCAGTCGGTGGACATGGGGTCGTCCTCGATCAGGCCGCGGGCCACCGCCTCATACAGGGTGTAGTAGACAGCGTAGGGGCCGGTGCCGTCGCCGCGGTCGGCAAAGGGGCTGGCCATGTGGGGCATATTGTTGTGGAACTCGGGGTCGCCGGTGGCCGAGCCAAAGATGTAGGCGTCCCAGGCGCCCATGGTCCAGCCGGCGGCGAAGTTGGTGTACAGGGGGATGGCGTCGGTGTTGTCCTTGATGGTCTGCAGGTCGTCGAGAAACTCGTCGGGGGTGGCGGGAGCCTCGGTGATGCCGGCCTCCTGCCAGACCCGCTTGTTGTAGGCCACGCCGTCGGCGTTGCCGCCGTTGGCGATGCCGTAGACCTTGCCGTCAAAGGCCTTGTCGCCGATGAAGTTGTAGATGGGCTCGAGGGTGTCCATATCCCCCAGCGGGACAAAGTAGCTGGCGAGGTCGGCCTTGGAGACGCTGGTGGGGATGAAGCAGATATCGCCCCACTCGCCGGTCATGATCCGCAGGGTGAGGCTCTCTTCGTAGTCGGTCAGGGCCTCGTAGGTGACGGTGATGTTGGGGTAGAGCTGGTGGAACTGCTCGGCATAGCCGGCGTAGACGGTGTCCACAATGTCGGTGCGGTTGGTCAGGATCTTGATGTCGGCGGTGACGTCCTGGAAGTCCTCGCCCAATTTGATCTCGTTGATGGCGGGCAGGCTGGCGGCAGTTTCAGCCGCGCCGCTGCCGGCGGCTGCTGACGAGCTGTCCGACCCGCCGCAGGCGGTCAGGGCGCTGGCGGCCGCCAGAATGCCGGCAGCCTTCAGAAAATCGCGGCGATTGATCTTGCGCATAAGAAGTCCTCCTTGTTCGTTCTTCAAGCTTTCACACAGCAAGCTAAATATTTAAGTAAATATTCCGCTTGCTTTCCGTGGTTTAAGTATATGATTTTTGCACACGCAAGTCAATAGCGCGGCCGAATTTCGGCCTTTTTGCCTGTATCTGCCCCATCTCCTTATGAAATTCGCCGAAAATCTAGGGTAATATGCAGTTAAATCAATGATTAACAAAAATATTAGCTTATTAAATTAGCTAATAAATCACTTGCGCAGTGAGACAATCACTCGTTTTTGTATCATTTTATCGCAAAGCGGGAATTGACAAACTTAAAAAGTGCCGGTATAGTAAAGTTAAACAACAGGCACGAACGGTCCGGCGTTTGCCGCGGCCGCCGCGGAAAGGAACCCACCATGGCAAAAACAGTACGGATGTCGGATATTGCAAAGCGGCTGGGGGTCAGCACCGTCTCAGTCTCCAAGGGACTGGCCGGCAAGGACGGCGTCAGTGAGGAGCTGCGCGCGCGCATCCTGGCCGCCGCCCAGGAGATGGGCTATCAGATGCCGACCCGCGCGCAGCAGCACAGCGGCGGCAAAAGCATCGGCATCGTGGTCGCCGACCGCTTTTTTAATGAAAACGCCTTCTATTACAGCCTCTACCGCTGCGTGCTGAACTGCGCGGCGGCCGCCGACCTGTCGGTGCTGATGGAGATCGTTTTCCCCCAGGCCGAAAAGAACTGCACCATGCCCACCTTTTTAGTCAACCACAAGGTAGACGGGCTGATCTTTATGGGCGAGATCGACCGGCGGTACCTGGCCGCCGCCATCCAGCACGGCCTGCCCTTCATGCTGCTGGACTTCTACGATGACGCCATCGCGGCCGACTGCGTCCTCAGCGACAACACCAGCGGCAGCTACATGATCACCGAGCACCTGATCGAGACCGGCCGGCGGAACATCGCCTTTGTGGGCAGCGTGCTGTCCACCAGCTCGATCATGGACCGCTACCTCGGCTATGTCAAGGCGCTGCTGCGCGCCCGCCTGCCGGTGCGCCCCGACTGGCTGATCGAGGACCGGGACAGCCGCGGCATCTTCATCCCCATCACCCTGCCGGTGGAGATGCCGGACGCCTTTGTCTGCAACTGCGACGAGGTGGCCTTCAACGTCGTCGAGACCCTCAAGCGCCGCGGCTACCGCGTCCCGCAGGACGTGGCCGTCACCGGCTACGACGACTTCCGCTACTCCACCATCTGCAACCCGCCCCTGACCACCCACCGGGTGGACGTCGAGGCCATGGCCCGCACGGTGGTGGCCCAGCTCTGCCGCAAAATGGCCCACAAGCAGCCCCTGGCCCCGACGGTGGTCATCCCGGGGGCCTTTGTAAGAAGGGAGTCGACCTGAGCGGGGGCGGGTTTCCGGGAGTGTCCAAAATAAAAATGTTATGATATAATAAGAGACATGAGAAAAGCGACAGAAGAGGCATGGAAAAGATGCCCCAAATGCGGAAAAACCGCGAACCAAATCAAAGTAGGATGTAATCCATCGGGA
>DXHQ01000013.1 GCA_019113345.1 Candidatus Faecalibacterium intestinigallinarum | reverse complement strand
AAAAAGACCTTCTGCGGCAGTTTCTGCGCTGCTGCGGAAGGTCTTTCTTGTTTTGACGATGTCAGTGGAAGAAGCTATCCAGATTTTTTAGAGCTGTGTGCACGCATTCATAGGGGAGGCGGCAGCTTGATTTTATGCTACGATCAGGGCCATCACCCGGCGCAGGCGGGTCAGGTCAGGCGTGGACATAACAGTCGCCCTCCTTTGCAAGGTTCGTTTGGAGATAGCTGGTCAGCACGCCGGCGACCGCCCGGTGGGCCGCCGCGCCGGGGTGCCGGCGCGCGCCCACCGTCGCGGGGGTGGTCTCGGGCAAATGCAGCAGTGCGGCCCGCCTGTCGCCGCTCTGGGCACGGTAGCGCTCCATGCCGGCTTCGAGCTGCGGCGCAAGGCCGCCGCCCAGCATCCCGCAGGCCCAGACCAGCAGCGCCTGCGGGTTTTTGCTGCGCACCAGCGCCAGAAAATCGCAGACGGCCTGCGTCAGCCGCTCGGCGTCGGCCGGGTCGAAGCGGCCGTCCGGCAGCGTGCGCAGCTTGTGCTGCGCGCCGTCGGGGCCGGTCCAGGGCGGGTTTGAGAAGGCGTGCTCATCGTTGGTGCCCAGGTTGATGATGACGGCGTCGGGCCTCCAGGCGGCAAAGTCGTTCTCGGCCTGCGCGCCGAGGGCGGCATTGCGCCCGCCCTGCGCCACCCCGCAGACGCGGGTGTAATAGCCGGGCAGGGCGTGGCGGGGGTCGTTGTCCCAGCCGCAGAGGACGCCCCAGCCGCTCTGGCAGATGCAGCGGTACTCGGCCCCGAGGGCGTCGGCGGTCATGCGGGCGTAGTTGTTCTCGGCCGAGAAAAAGGCCCCCACCCAGTCCTCCTCCCCCACCGCGCCGATGGCCCCTTCGCCGCTGGTGATGCTGTCCCCGACGAATTCGAGCCGCAGCTTTGGCTCCGGCAGGGGCAGAAAGGCCCCGTCCGGCGCATGGCAGAGGGCCGTCGCCCGCAGCAGGTGGGCCGGGTCGTCGAACATGGCCTGACTGTCCTTGATGATGCGGACGCGCTTTGCTTTGCCCGGCGTCATGCCGCGGAACAGGCAGCTCCGGCTGCGGCCTTTCGGCAGGGCAAAGCGGCTGATCCACCCGCCGTTCAGCTCCACGCTGACCCACGGCTCCATTGTGCTGTAATCGGCCTCCCACTCCACCCACAGCTCGCTGCCGGTGTAGAGCATCTCCAGGCCGCCGGCCGTCCAGAACAGGGTCTCGGGGTGGTCCGGCGTATGCCGCCCCAGCACCCGCACGGCGGGCAGGGCGGCGAGAGGGCTTGTCTCCAAAATTTCCATACAGGCATCCTTTCTCTTATGGTATCAGCGCGGCCCACAGCCTGTCCCCGCGGGGCAGGCCGGGGCTTTCCTCCGCGCCGGCGGCGATGCGGCGGGCCAGGTACCACGCCCCTTCCGCCGGGGGCGGCAGGCCGGCCAGCAGGCTCTCTTCCGCCGGCAGGGCAAAGTCCCCCACCCGGGCGACGTCGCCCTCCTGCGGGTCGGTCCCGTCCAGATAGCGGAAGCAGCCGTACAGCTGCTCGAGGCCGGCGGGGTCGTCCACCAGAAAGACCATGCTTTCGCCGAGGTAGAAGTCGGCGTTCAGCCGCTCCTCGCTGGATTCCATCAGGCGGGCCAGGTCCCCGCCCTCCCGCAGGGCGGCAAGGTCGAGCCAGACTCCCCGCACCTCCACCGCCACCTGCCCGTCCCCGTTCTCGTCGGCGCTGACGGCTTCCAGCCGGGCACGCAGCTCGTCCAGCAAAGCCTCATCGGGCTGGACGCGGCCCACCACCGTCACGACGTGGTCGGGGCGGACTTCGGTCAGCCGGTTTTGCAGATACCACCCGGCGGCCAGCAGCGCCGTCAAAAGCAGCGCCACATAGTACCAGTGATAGTGCCACCAGTTGGCCCGGCGCTCCCGCGGCGTCAGGGGGCGGGGCGGCGTTTGGACAAGGTCCTCGGGGCGGATGTCCCGCTCATAGCGATAGGATGCCATGGATGTACTCCTTTGGATGTGTTCAGACCCGGGTCACCAGGCACTTGAGGCCGCGGCCGGCCAGCCGGCACAGGCCGGACCCCGCCGGAACAAAGAGGCTCTCCCCTTTGCGGATGTACAGGCTCTCGCCGCTTTCTTCGACGAGGGTCCCCTCCCCTTCCAGCACCAGCACCGAAGTGAAGGAGGTCTCGTCGCTCACCAGCTCGAAGTCGCCCTCCACGGCGTCCACCGTGAAGTAGGGGCACTGGGCCAGATGGCCGTGGAAGTCGGGGTTTTCTTTGGGCGGGGTGCGGTCGGTGACGTCCAGCGCCTGCCGGATGTGCAGCTGCCGGGGCCTGCCGTCCGCCCCCAGGCGGCCGTAGTCGTAGATGCGGTAGGTGACGTTGGAGTTCTGCTGGATCTCGGCCACCACGATCCCCTTGCGGATGGCGTGCAGCGTCCCCGCCGGGATGAAGAAGAGGTCTCCCTTTTCGACCGGGACGGCATTCAGCACCTCGGTCAGGGTGTTGTCCTCGATGCGGCGCGCGAACTCCTCCCGGCTGATCTGATGGCGGAAGCCGTAGTAGAGGGTCGCGCCCTCCTCGCAGTCCAGCACATACCACATCTCGGTCTTGCCGAACTGGTGCTCGTGGGCCTGGGCGTACTCGTTGGAGGGGTGCACCTGGATGGACAGGTCCCCCTTGGCGTCGATCAGCTTACCCAGGATGGGGAAATCCGAGAACTTCTCACAGTCGGTTCCGAGGCAGGCGGGGCCTTCCTTTTTAATATACTCCGGCAGGGTCCTTCCCGCAAGGGGGCCGGTGGCCACAACGCTGGGGCCGTCGGGGTGACAGGAGAGGACCCACGCCTCGGCCAGGGGGCGGCAGTCGCTCTCGATGCCAAAATCTTCCCGCAGCTTGTCGCCGCCCCAGAGGTAGTCCTTGCAGGCGGGGGTCAGTTTGATCGTTTTCATCTTCATTACCTTCTTATCGTATGGTCATGCCTGCAACAGCCCGGCGGCGGCCTCCTTCAGCCGGGCGTTGACGGCGTCGGCTTCCGCTTCGGTGGGGGCGACGGCCGAGAGATAGAGCTTGATCTTGGGCTCGGTGCCGGAGGGGCGGACCATCAGCTTGGCCCCGCCCGCAAGGCGGAACTCCAGCACGTCAGCGGCGGGCAGGCCGGTGTCCCCGGCGGCGTAGTCCACCATCTTTTCCACCGCAAGTCCGGCGATCTCGGCGGGGGGTTCAGCGCGCAGGGAGGCCATGATGGCCTGCATGGTGCGCATCCCGCTCTCCCCCTCAAAGGCAAAGCTCTCCAGGGCGTTGCGCCAGCAGCCAAACTCGGCGTACAGGGCGTTGATGGCGTCCAGCAGGGTCATTCCCTGCCGGGCGTACCAGGCCGCCGCCTCGCAGACCAGCAGCGTGGCGTTGACGGCGTCCTTGTCCCGGACGTGGGCCCCCGAGAGGTAGCCGTAGCTCTCCTCAAAGCCGAAGATGTAGCGGCCGGCCTCGCCGGCGGCTTCCAACAGGCCGATCTGCTCCCCGATGAACTTGAAGCCGGTCAGGGTGCGGCGCAGCTCGACGCCGTACTTTGCAGCCACCGGCGTTGCCATGTCGGTGGAGACGATGGTGGTGACGGCCACCGGCCGCGCCGGCATGGTGCCGCGGGCGATGCGGGTGCGGCAGATGTAATCCAGCAGGATGACCCCCATCTCGTTGCCGGTGATGAGGCGGTAGCCGCCCTGACCGTCGGGGACGGCGGCGCCGCAGCGGTCGCAGTCGGGGTCGGTGCCCAGCAGCAGGTCGGGCTTGACTTTGTCGCACAGCTCCAGGCCCTTCTGCATCGCCTCCCGAATCTCGGGGTTGGGGTAGGGGCAGGTGGGGAAATGGCCGTCCGGCTTTTCCTGCTCGGGCACCACCGTCAGGTGGGTGACGCCGAGTTTTGCCAGCAGCTTTTGGACGCACTCGAGGCCGCTGCCGTTCAGCGGGGTGTAGACCAGCTTTAAGTCGGCGATGCCCGCGCCGTCCCCCACCCGCTGGGCGTAGACGGCGTCCACAAAGGCGTCGAGGCAGGCCTCTTTGCACAAGACGATCCGCCCGTCGGCCAGCGCCGCGTCAAAGTCCGCCGGCTGCACCGCAAAGCAGTCCGCCGCGGCGATCCGCTTCTGGATGGCCTCGGCAGCCTCCAAGGTGATCTGGCAGCCGTCGGGGCCGTAGACCTTGTAGCCGTTGTACTGGGCGGGGTTGTGGCTGGCGGTGACGCAGACCCCCGCCCCGCAGCCGTAGTACCGCACCGCCCAGGAGAGGGCAGGGGTGGGCTCCAGCCGGGGGTAGAGGTAGGCGGTGATGCCGTTTGCCGCCAGGACGCAGGCCGTCTCGCGGGCAAAGAGGTCGCTCTTGATCCGGCTGTCGTAGCCGATGGCTACCTTTTTGGGCAGGGCCGAGGCGTTCAGGCAGTCGGCCAGTCCCTGGGTGGCCCTGCGGATGTTGTAAATGTTCATCCGGTTGGTCCCCGCGCCGAGAATCCCCCGCAGCCCTCCGGTGCCAAAGGCAAGGTCGCGGTAAAAGCGGTCGGTGATGGCGGCCTCGTCGTCCTGGATGGCGATCAGTTCGGCGGCAAGGTCGGCGGGCAGGCCGGGCTGGCTCAGCCAGGCGTTGTAGGCGGCGGCAATCTTGGTTGCAAGCATGGCAAACGCTCCTTTCATTCATCCATGTGGGCATCCACCCGGCGCAGATACCAGATGCAGGCCGGGGTCTGGCCGCGGGCCCCCGGCAGGGGCAGTCCGGCGGCCATCAGCTGCGCGCCGGTGTACCTCTCCCCTGCCTCGTCCGCGTAGAGGGCGGCGGCATCGAGGCCCCGCAGCGGCAGCCGCGGCAGGCTGTTCAGGCTGGCCGGGCCGTGCGCGCCGCCGAGGGCGTCTCCCACCGCAAAGACGGCGGCTTCGCTGCCGTCGGGCGCGGCCACCATCCAGGCGGCCCCGAGAGCCGAAACGTCGGGGTTCGCCAGCCGGTAGAGCTCCCCACCCCGCACAAGGCCGCCGTGGGCCTTGTACCACGCCACATAGGGGCGCAGGGCGGCCAGCTCTTCCTCGCTGTAGCCGGTCAGGTCCAGCTCAAAGCCGAAGGTGCCGAAAAGGGCCGCGGCCATCCGGGCCTCCATGGTGGACAGGTGGCCGGTGCAGTGGTTGGGCACCGCCGAGTAATGCGCCCCCATCACGCAGCCGGGGTAGATCAGGCTGGTGCCGTACTGGATCAGCAGGCGGGCGCGGGCGTCGGTGTTGTCGCTGCACCAGATCTGCGGGCTGTAATAGAGCATCCCGCAGTCAAAGCGGGCCCCGCCGCCGGCGCAGTTTTCCAGCAGCAGATCGGGGAAGGTCTCGGTCACCCGCCGCTGCAGTTCATAGACGCCCAGCACATAGCGGTGGTACACCTCGCCCTGGCGCGCCGCCGGCAGCGCGGCGCTGTACACGTCGGCGAGGGAGCGGTTCATGTCCCACTTCAGATACCTGATGGGGCAGCTGCGCAGCACCCGCTCCAGCTGCTGCCAGACGGCGTCCACCACCTCGGGCCGGCTGAAATCGAGGGTGTACTGCCGGCGTATCTCCAGCGGCCTGCGCCCCGGCACCGCAAAGGCCCAATCGGGGTGGGCGCGGTACAGATCACTGTCGGGGCTGACGGCCTCCGGCTCGACCCACAGGCCGAGGTCGAGGCCCAGCTCGCCCACCCGGCGGCAGAGGCCCGGCAGGCCGTCGGGCAGCTTTGCCTCATCCTCCGCCCAGTCGCCCAGGCTGGAGGAGGTGTCGCTGCGGCCCTTGAACCAGCCGTCGTCCAGCACGAACAGGTCGATGCCGGCCTTTTGGGCTGCGGCGGCCAGCTGCACAAGGCGCTCCTCGTCAAAGTCGAAGTAGAAGGCCTCCCAGCTGTTCAGCAGCACCGGGCGGGGGGCCTGCATATCCTGCCAGCGGGGCGGCAGCAGCCGGGTGCGGATAGCGTTGTGGAACCGCCGGCTCATCTGCCCAAGGCCGCCGTCCGCATAGACCATGGCCGCCTCGGGCGCGGCAAAGCTCTCGCCGGGGGCAAGGGTCCAGTGGAAGTGATAGGGATGGATGCCGATGACGAGGCGCTCCCCGGCGTCGCACCGCTCGGCCTCGATCAGGAAATTGCCGCTGTACACAAAGGCGAAGCCCCAGCACTCCCCCGCCGTCTCGGTGGCGTCGGGCGCGCAGAGGATGGCCGCGGGGTTGTGGGCGTGGCCGGGCACCCCGCGGGCGCTGCCCACGCTCTGGACGCCGCAGCGCAGCGGCGCACGCTCGGGGGTGCGCTCGGCGGCCCAGGTGCCGTTCAGGGTGATGAGGTCGTAGCAGCCGGGGGCAAAGTCGAGGCAGAGGGAGGCCGCCTTGTGCAGGGTGAGGGGCTTTTCCCCCGCGTTTTTGTAGACGGCGCTGCGGGTGATGAGCTCCTCGGCCTCGTAGACCGTATAGCGCAGCTCCACCTCCAGGCCGAACTCGTCCCGCAGGGTGACGCAAAGGGTCTCGACGCCGTCCCCGTCCCGGAACATGGGCAGCCCCGGCAGGGCGGGCTTGCCCTTCTGCATCCGGGCCGAGACGAACAGGAGGTCGGCCGCTTCGCTGCCGTCGGCATACTCCGGCAGGCAGGGCGCGGTGCGGTTATCCGCCGTGCCGGGGGCCGAGAACTCCTTGGGCAGAAGATCGGTCCAGCAGCCGGGGTCGCCGTGGGGCGGGCGGCTGTCCGCAAGGTTCGGCGCGCCGTCCGGCAGGCGGGGGCCGTAGTAGGTGTGCAGCAGCATCCCGCCGGGGCCCGCCGCCAGCTGGTAGCTGGTGTGGGCGGTGTGCAGGGTATAACAGGTTCCGTTTTGTACGATCATGGCAGGTCGTCCTCCTGGTCAGTCTCGGATGGGTCGGATTCAAAGGGGTCGATGGGTTCGGGGGCTTTGCGGCCGGCCTGCTCCAGCTTTTTGAAGGCGGGGCGGATCAGCGCGGCCATCCCCAGCGCGGTGACGCTGCCGCCCGCAAGGGCCATCGGCAGCAGAAAGTAGACGAACCACCCCGGCGCGAGGATGTACAGCAGGGGCGCCCAGCCCAGCAGGGCCAGCAGCCCCACCGTGGGCAAGAGATTTGCCGTTGTCATTCTGGCCCCGTCCACAAGGGCCAGCAGCTCCCGCGGGTAGCGGAATCGGGCCAGCAGCGCCAGACCCCAGCAGCCGCAGCAACACGCCCCCAGCAACAGCAGGAAGGAGGCCGCCGCCAAAAGCCCCGTCAGGACATCGTCCCGCACGGCGGCCCCGCGCAGCCCCAGCACGGCCGCGGCACCCGCTGCCAGCGTCACCAGCCAGACGGCTGTGGCCTGTCTCCAGTCCCGGCGGAAGGCTTTGAAAAAACCGGCGGCGGCCCGGTACTCCTCCCCGGCGGCCATCTTGTGCGCTACCGAGAACAGGCCCGCCGTGGCCGCCCCCGCCGTCACCACCGGCAGGCAGCAGACCAGCCACAGGACGTTTAGGACCACCAGGTCCCCGATCGTCCCCATCAGGCGGTAGAAGGGGTTATCCAGCAGGTTTGACTTTCGTTTTTGCGGCTGCATGGCGGCGGCTCCTTTCCGGGGTCAGTCCCCGATGGACGCGAGATAGGCGCGGTTATGGTCGATGAGGGCGCAGCGCTGGGCCACGCAGTCCCGGCTGCGCAGGGGGTCGGCCGGGGTGTGAAAGGCGAAGTCCAGCAGCCGCTCCACCGTGGTGCTGGCGACGTGCAGGCGGGTGTCGCTGGCGGCGTAGTAGATGTACACCTCGCCGTT
>DXHQ01000114.1 GCA_019113345.1 Candidatus Faecalibacterium intestinigallinarum | reverse complement strand
GGGTGGAGAAGGTCTCCGACGTGCTGAAGGTGGGCGATATGGTGGACGTCAAGCTGCTGGATGTCGACTTCGACAAGAAGCGCATCAGCCTGTCCATGAAGGCCCTGCTGAAGGAGTCCGGCGAAGAGGAGTAAGCCTCTTTGCCCGGCCCTGACAACTGTCAGAAACACAAAACAGCCCCGTTGCCGGAAGGCGGCGGGGCTGTTCTAGTAGCTAGGGGGGACCCATTTCTGCCTGCTGCGCAGGACAGAAATGTTTTCCCCCTAGTCTCCCCCTTTCCGACAAAATTCCCCGGCGAACTATGCACTCGCCGCTTTGGCGGCTCGCACACTCCCGCCGGGAAATTTCCCTGGCTGTGTCATGACTGTCCGCGCATGTCGGCCAGTCATGACGGATTTTAGATTTGTTTATGACCGTTGCAAAAAAAGTTTCGGCTTTCATCCGCGCCCATGGCGAGGCGGTGCGGTATCTGGTCTTCGGCGTGCTGACCACGGTGCTGAACATGGTGCTGTACGCTGTGTTCCAGGCCCTGTTCGGGTACCAGGCCGCCAACAGCTGGGGCAACGTGCTGGACAATATCCTGTGCATCCTCTTCGCCTACGCCACCAACCGGCGATTCGTCTTTGCCAGCCGGACGCGGGGGCGGGCCGCCCTGCGGGAGTTCGGCCGCTTTGTGGCCTGCCGGCTGGGCACCATGGCCCTCGACGCCTTTGTCATGGTGGCGGGGGGCAACTGGCTGGCCGCGCCGGGTCAGGCGCTGGTGCTGGCGGTGCTGGGCCCCTGGCTGACCGCCTCCGACGGGATCATCCTGGGGATGGGCGGCAGCGTGGCCTATGGCGCGCAGGCCGCCGCCCTCGCCCTGTGGGGGCTGGGGGTCAAGGCTTTTTCCAACCTGCTGGTCATCGTGCTCAATTACCTGTTCAGCAAGCTGCTCATCTTCAAAAAGCCTGCCGGACGGGCAGAGGAATAAACGGAGGTAACGATTATGGTTCACAAGTTGAAAGGCTTTGGGTTTCTGGTGTCCGGCCTGGTGCTGGGCATCATCGGGGCGGTGGCCTCGGTGACCGCCATCGTCCTGAGCGGCGTCGGCATCGGCCTGGTCCGCAAGGCACGGAAAGAACACTGAGGAGGCGCTGTATGGATCGCAAGGAAATTCTGTCCCACGTGGACCACACCCTGCTCAAGCCTGAGGCCACCTGGCCGCAGATCCAGGCCCTCTGCGACGAAGCCGTCGCCTACGGCTGCGCCTCGGTCTGCATCAACACCTGCTACGTCAAGCAGGCGGCCGACTACCTGGCCGGCCGCTGCAAGGTCTGCTGCGTGGTGGGCTTCCCCCTCGGCGCGATGGACACCGCGTCCAAGGCCTTTGAGGCCCGCACCGCCATCGCCAATGGCGCCGACGAGGTGGATATGGTCATCAACATCGGCCGGCTGAAAAACGGCGAATACGACGCCGTCCGCGAGGACATCCGCGCTGTCAAGGAGGCGGTGGGCGATAAGGTGCTCAAGGTCATCATCGAGACCTGCCTGCTGACCGACGGCGAGAAGCGGAAGATGTGCGATATCGTCTGCGAGGCCGGGGCCGACTATATCAAGACCAGCACCGGCTTTTCCACCGGCGGGGCCACCTTTGAGGATGTGGCCCTGATGGTGGAGGGCGTGGCCGGCCGCTGCAAGGTCAAGGCCGCCGGCGGCATCTCCACCGTCGAGGATATGGAAAAGTTCCTCGCTCTCGGCGCCGACCGCCTGGGCACCAGCCGGGCCGTCAAGCTGCTGAAGGGCGAAGCCGCCCAGGGCTATTGAGGCCCGGGGCACAAGTTTGGAAGTTTGTCTGAAAAGTCTGACTTTCTTCTTGACAAAGTGACGAAGGAATGCTACAATAGCCCCTGCAACAAAATGAATACCGTGCTTATCAAGAGCGGCTGAGGGGACAGGCCCTGTGAAGCCCGACAACCTGCGCGCAGGCGTAAGGTGCCAAATCCTGCGGGAAACCGAAAGATAAGAGTGAGACACTCGGCGCCTTCGGGTTCCGGGTGTCTTTTTGTTCCAAGCGTTTTTACTGTTTGCATGGGAGGCATATCTATGGCAAGACATCTCTTTACATCCGAATCCGTCACCGAGGGGCATCCCGACAAGATCTGCGACCAGATCTCGGACGCCATCCTGGATGAGATCCTGACCCAGGACCCTGACGCCCGCGTGGCCTGCGAGACCTGCGTGTCCACCGGTCTGGTCCACATCATGGGCGAGATCACCACCAGCTGCTACGTCGATTTTCAGAAACTGGTCCGCGAGGTGGTGGCCGACATCGGCTACACCCGCGCCAAGTACGGCTTTGACGCCGACACCTGCGCCGTCATCTCCAACATCGACGGGCAGAGCCCCGACATCGCCCTCGGCACCAACGACGAGGTCGGCGGCGCGGGCGACCAGGGCATGATGTTCGGCTACGCCTGCGACGAGACCCCCGAGCTGATGCCCCTGCCCATCAGCCTGGCCCACAAGCTGGCCCGCCGGCTGGCCGAGGTGCGCAAGAGCGGCGAGATGGACTATCTGCGCCCCGACGGCAAGAGCCAGGTGACGGTGGAGTACGACGGCGACCGCCCCGTCCGGGTGGACACGGTGGTCATCTCGACCCAGCACCGCGAAAACGTCCAGATGGACGCGCTGCGCGCCGACGTGATGGAAAAGGTCATCCGCGCCGTCATCCCGGCCGGGCTGCTGGATGAGAACACCAGGTACTTCATCAACCCGACCGGCCGCTTTGTCATCGGCGGCCCCCAGGGCGACAGCGGCCTGACCGGGCGCAAGATCATTGTGGACACCTACGGCGGCTACGCCCGCCACGGCGGCGGCGCCTTCTCGGGCAAGGACCCCAGCAAGGTGGACCGCAGCGCCGCCTACGCCGCCCGCTGGGTGGCCAAGAACATCGTCGCGGCCGGCCTGGCCCGCCGGTGCGAGGTGCAGCTGGCCTACGCCATCGGCGTGGCGCAGCCCGTCTCGATCATGGTGGACACCTTCGGCACCGGCATCGCCCCCGATGACAAGATCGAGGCCGCGGTGGAGAAGGTCTTTGACCTGACCCCCGCCGCCATCATCCGGGAGCTCGACCTGCGCAAGCCCATCTACCGCAAGCTGGCCGCCTACGGCCACATGGGCCGGGAGGATCTGGGCGTCCGCTGGGAGAACACCGACCGCACCGAGGCGCTGAAGGCGGCTCTGGCCAACTTGTAAGAACAGGACGCGCCAAAAAGCGGCGTCGCGTTTTGTAGATAACGGACAGACCCGGGCGGATTTTGGCATAACTGCTGTGCAAGGCGCAGAATTTTGAAAATCCTGCTGGCAGAGCGGCTAAAATGTGATAAAATGAAAACGGCATGATCCTTTTCGTATGAAAGAGGCATAACACTGGTAAAGAGGAATTAAAGGAGCCGTAAAAATGTCCAATGTGATCGAAGCCAAGGATATCTTTGCGCAGGGCGGCTGTGTCGCAGATCTGCGTCTGCTGTGCTGCCCCGGTGCGGAGGAACTGACCAACCTGATCGACCGTCACCTGATGCGGTGGGCCGCACAAAGCGGCATGGAGCATGGCAGCTTCATCATCCCCTGCGAGTGCCCCCGCTTCCAGAGCGGCGACGCCAAGGGTCTGGTCAAGGATTCGGTGCGGGGCGATGACATCTTCATCGTGGTGGACCCGGGCAACTACAGCATGACCTACAAGCTGTTCGGGTACGAGAACCATATGTCCCCGGACGACCATTTTTCCAACCTCAAGCGTCTGATCCAGGCCGTGGCAGGCAAGGCACACCGCGTGTCGGTCATCATGCCCAGCCTGTACGGCGGCCGTCAGCACCGCCGCGAAGTGCGCGAGAGCCTTGACTGCGCCGTGGCCCTGCAGGAGCTGCAGAATATGGGGGTGCAGAACATCATCACCTTCGACGCCCACGACCCCCGCGTCCAGAACGCCGTCCCGCTGCTCAGCTTTGACAACGCCATGCCTACCTACCAGGTGCTGAAGAGCCTGTTGCAGAAGATGCCCGACCTGTCGTTCGACAAGAAGGACTTCATGGTGGTCAGCCCCGACGAAGGCGCGATGAATCGCAATATGTACTTCTCCAGCGTGCTGGGCTGCAACCTGGGCATGTTCTACAAGCGCCGCGATTACACCACCGTCATCAACGGCCGCAACCCCATCGTCGCCCATGAGTATCTGGGCGAGTCGGTCGAGGGCAAGACCGTCTTTGTGGCGGACGACATCGTCGCCTCGGGCGACAGTATGCTGGAGGTGGCCCGCGAGCTGAAGCAGCGCGGCGCGGCCCGCATCATCGCCGACGCCACCTTCCCGCTCTTCACCGCCGGCCTGTCCAAGTTCGACGCCGCCGTCGAGGAGGGTGTGCTCGACTTCATGGTGGGCACCAACCTCACCTACCGCAAGCCCGAGCTGCTCAAGCGCGACTGGTATCTGGACGTCGATGTCTCGAAGTACGCGGCCTACTTCGTGCTGGCCCTCAACCACGACGTCTCGGTCTCGGCCATCGCCGACCCCATCCGCAAGATCGAGGCCCTGCTGGCCAGGCACGCCGCCGAGCGTCAGGCTGCAAAATAACGGCCCTTTTGATACACACAGATACACAAAAGAAAAGCGTCTCCCGCCTTGCCAAGCGGGGGGCGCTTTTTTCGGACCGGCAGGCACAAAAAGCAGGCTCTGCCGGTGCGGCGCGGTCTGCTTTTGGCTGACGGTTCAGTTCTGGTGCGGCTGGGGGCGGAAGGTGATCTCGCCGGTGCCGGCGTCCATCGACTCGACGATGGCCAGCGATTCCAGCTGGATGCCGCGGGCGCGGACCAGCGCCCCGCCGGGCTGGAAGCCTTTCTCGACCGCGATGCCGATGCCCTCGACGGCGGCGCCGGCGCGCTCGGCAAGGTCGAGCAGGCCCAGCAGGGCGCAGCCGTTGGCCAGAAAGTCGTCGACGATCAGGAGGTGGTCCTGCGGGCCGAGGAACTTTTTCGAGACGATGACGTTGTAGACCTTTTTGTGGGTGAAGGACTGGATCTGCGTCTCGTAGTTGTCGTAGTCCAGGTTGATGCTCATGGCCTTTTTGGCAAAGACCACCGGGACGTCCAGCTCGCTTGCCACAATGGCCGCGATGCCGATGCCGCTGGCCTCAATGGTCAGCACCTTGTTGATGGGTTTGCCCGCGAAGAGGCGCTTCCATTCCCGCGCCATCTCCCGGAACAGGGGGATGTCCATCTGGTGGTTGATAAAGCTGTCGACTTTCAGCACCCCGCCCGGGCGGACGATGCCGTCGCGGCGGATGCGCTCTTCCAAAAGTTTCATGGTTCCTCCCTCCGCCCTGCGGCGGCCTCTGTTTTGCGCTTGTTACCAAACAGTATACCGGAACACGGCAGGGGTGGCAATAGCTTTTGAACGAAAATTTTACAAAAAACGCGCGGGCCGCGCGGCCGTTTTTGGGCCGCTGCCCTCTTGTGCTTTTGGCTGTTTTTGATTATACTGTGTTCAACGGGCCGGCGCGGCGGCCGCAGGGGCGCGCCGCGGACCGGCCGCAGCAACAGAGGGGGAGGGGTCACCATGAAAACCGGATTGATTTTGGAGGGCGGCGCCATGCGCGGGATGTTCACCGCGGGCGTCACCGATGTTTTGATGGAACACGGCGTCGCGTTTGACGGCGCGGTCGGCGTCTCGGCGGGGGCGGTGTTCGGCTGCAACTATAAGTCGCACCAGCCGGGGCGGGCCATCCGCTACAACCTTGCCTACTGCAACGACAAGCGGTACGCCAGTTTCCACAACCTGCTGCACACCGGCGATCTGTACAGCGAACAGTTCTGCTATCACGAGATCCCGGAAAAGCTGGACCCCTTCGATGTCGAGACCTTCGCGTCCTCCCCGATGGAGTTCTTTGTGGTCTGTACCGAGCTGCGCACCGGCGACCCCGTCTACCACAAGTGCCGCACCGGCGGCGCGGAGGACCTCAAGTGGATGCAGGCTTCGGCTTCCATGCCCCTTGCCGCCCGCATCGTCAAGATCGGGCCCCACAAGCTGCTGGACGGCGGCATCGCCGACTCCATCCCGGTGCGGTTTTTTGAGTCGATCGGCTACAAGCGGAACGTCATCATCCTGACCCAGCCCCGGGGCTACGAGAAAAAGAAAAACAAGCTGCTGCCCGCCATCCGGGCGCGGTACGCCCGCTACCCCGCCTTTGTGGCGGCGGTGGCCGACCGGCACGAACGCTACAACGAGACCGTCAGCTACATCTCGATGCTGGAGGAAGCCGGGGAAGCCTATGTCATCCGGCCGCCCATCGCCCTTGAGATCGGCGCGATGGAGCGCGACCCGCGCGAGCTGCAGCTGGTCTACGACACCGGCCGCGCGGTGGCCGAAAAGCATCTGGACGAGGTGGAGCGCTACCTCGCCCGCGCCAAAATAGAAGCATAAAAGCAAAAAAAGTCCCATCCAGCCGACATGTGCGGATGGATGGGACACAACCAGGGAAATTAAGCGCAGAGAGTGTGCGAGGCCCTTTGGGCCGAGTGCGCGGTTCTGCGCTCAATTTTGTCCAAAAGGGGGATACCAGGGGGGAAGGTTTTCTGACCTGCGCAGCAGGCAGAAAAGGGTCCCCCCTGGA
>DXHQ01000113.1 GCA_019113345.1 Candidatus Faecalibacterium intestinigallinarum | reverse complement strand
CCGGTGGCCGTCTCGAGGGCGCGGATGTTGCGGCCCTCGCGGCCGATGATCCGGCCCTTCATCTCGTCGCTGGGCAGGGGCACCACTGTGACGGTGGTCTCGCTGGAATGGTCGGCGGCGCACCGGCTGATGGCCTGCGCGATCATGTTGCGGGCGATGTTCTCGCAGTCGTCCTTCAGGTCGGACTCATAGGTGGCCACCCGCAGGGCCTTTTCGTGGCTCAGCTCCTCGTCCACCTTGTTCAGCAGCACTTCGCGGGCGTCGGCCTGGCTCAGCCCGGCCAGCATCTCCAGCCGCTCCATCTGCTTGGCCCGCAGCTCGTCGGCTTCGGCCAGATGGGCGTCGGCCTCGGCCAGACGCTTCTTGACCTCTTCCTCCCGCTTTTCCAGCGCCTCGGTCTTTTTGTCCAGGGCGTTTTCCTTCTGGTCGATGCGGTTCTCCTGCCGGCTGATCTCAGCGCGGCGCTGCTTGATCTCCCGATCGGCTTCGGCCTTCTGGGCGTCCACCTCGGCCTTCATCTGGAAGACCTCGTCCTTTGCTTCGAGAATGGCCTCTTTCTTTTTCTGGGTCGCGGTTTTGATCGCCTCGTTCACCAGCCGGGTCGCCTCGGCCTCGGCGCTGCCGATCTGGGCTTCCGCGGTCTTTTTGCGGTAGTTGAACCCACCCAAAAAGCCCGCGACAGCGCCGACAGCCAGTGCAACGAGCGCGGCCACAACCGCGATCACGATTGTGGTTGCATCCATTGTTTTTGTCTCCTCAAATTCAAAGTGTCTGTGGAGATGCTGCGGCAGAGCGCGGGCATAAATCGTCTATCTATAAGTGAGCTTTCGATCAAAAAAGACAACAAAACCGCACACGGGAACAAGGCCGGCGCGCGGGTCGGCGGCTTCCAATTTTCAGTTTCAAGCTTATAAATATAAACGAGCGTGGTCGCTCGGTTCCTTTGTGGGCGTCGGCCCTGCAAGCAGCATCCGGCAAGCGCAGCGCCGCGGCCCCCGCAAAGCGGAGCGCGCCGGGCGCTGCCCATCCAAAGGGGCGCCCGCGCCGCCTCGGCAGCCCGGAAACCCCGTTGTTTGTACTCGTTATTAGTTTACGAAACATCGGACCGATTGTCAAGGGCAAGCGGCCCAAACCGGGCAGGATTTTTTTGCCGGGCCCTTCCCCATTGCAAAAAACGGTCAAAACGTGTATATTGGTAACATCAACCAACAACGCCAGGGAGACAGACCGATGGATAAGACAAGCGCACTGTACAAAACCTACTTACAGATCCTGCGGGAAGAGCTGATCCCCGCCATGGGCTGCACCGAGCCCATCGCCATCGCCTACGCCGCCGCCAAAGCGCGGGAGGTGCTGGGCCGGCTTCCCGGCGCGGTCTGGCTGGGGGTCAGCAGCAACATCATCAAAAATGTCAAGAGCGTCATCGTGCCCAACACCGGCGGGATGAAGGGCATCGAGGCGGCGGCGGCCGCCGGCATCGTGGGCGGCCAGGCCGAAAAGGCCCTCGAAGTCATCTCGGAGGTGACCGACGAGCAGAAGGCCGGGATGCGCCGCTTCCTCGCCGATACGCCCATCCAGGTCGAGGCGGTGGACAACGGCCAGATCTTCGACATCATCGTCCGGCTGACCGCCGGGGCGGAGACGGCGTCCGTCCGCATCGCCCAGTACCACACCAACATCGTCCGCATCGAAAAGAACGGCGCGGTCCTTCTGGATAAGCCCCTGGAGGAAGCGCCGCCGGCCTGCGGCCACGAGGGCGGCGCCCCCACCGAGGACGGACTGGCCGGCCGGGAGCTGCTGACCATCGCCGACATCCTCGACTTTGCCGACAGCTGCGAGCTGGCCGACATCCGCCCGGTGCTGGACACCCAGATCCAGTACAACACCCTCATCGCGGAGGAGGGGCTTTTGGGGGACTACGGGGCCAACATCGGCTCGACCATGCTCAAGTTCTACGGCGACGACGTCCGCAACCGGGCCATCGCCAAGGCGGCCGCCGGCTCGGATGCCCGGATGAGCGGCTGCGAGCTGCCGGTGGTCATCAACTCGGGCAGCGGCAATCAGGGCATCACGGTGTCGGTCCCCGTCATCGAGTACGCCAAGGCCCTGGCCGCCCCGAAGGAGCGGCTCTACCGCGCGCTGGCGGTCTCCAACCTCATCGCCATCCACGAAAAGAGCGGCATCGGCCGGCTGTCGGCCTACTGCGGCGCGGTCAGCGCCGGGTGCGCCGCCGGCTGCGGCATCGCCTATCTGCAGGGGGCCGACTACAAGGCCATCGCCCACACCCTGGTCAACAGCCTGGCCATCGTCTCGGGGATCATCTGCGACGGGGCCAAGCCCAGCTGCGCGGCCAAGATCGCCTCCAGCGTCGAAGCCGGCATCATGGGTTACCATATGTACCTGAACGGCCAGCAGTTCCGCGCCGGGGACGGCATCGTCACCAAAGGGGTGGAGAACACCATCCGCAACGTCAGCCAGCTGGGCCGCGAGGGAATGCGCCAGACTGACCGGGAGATCGTCAAGATCATGCTGCAGGACGAGGGGGGCCGCGTATGACCATCCGCACCGCCGTCCC
The DNA here is from genome assembly GCA_019113345.1 of Candidatus Faecalibacterium intestinigallinarum. Lineage (GTDB taxonomy): Bacteria > Bacillota > Clostridia > Oscillospirales > Ruminococcaceae > Faecalibacterium > Faecalibacterium intestinigallinarum. The sequence goes on along the minus strand of DXHQ01000113.1, from coordinate 12,840 downwards.
CGCCGATCTGGACGCCGTCGCCGCCATCGAGGCGGCCTGCTTTCCGCCCGCCGAGGCGGCAGGCCGGGCCAGCCTGGCCGGCCGTCTGGCCGTCTATCCGGACCACTTCTGGCTCTTGCTGGACGGGGACGCCGTCGTCGGCTTTGTCAACGGGATGTGCACCGACACCCCCGACCTGGCCGACGAGATGTACGCCGACCCCTCCCTCCACAGCGAGGGCGGGGCCTGGCAGATGATCTTCGGGCTGGACGTCCTGCCGGACCGCCGCCGCCAGGGCTGCGCCGCCCGCCTGCTCGAGCACCTTTTGGCCGAAGCCAGGGCGCAGGGCCGCAAAGGGGTGGTCCTGACCTGCAAGGACAGGCTGATCCCCTATTACGCCCGGTTCGGGTTTGTGAACGAGGGCGTCTCCCCGTCCACCCACGGGGACGTGACCTGGTACCAGATGCGGGCGACTTTTTGAACAACAACAAAGGAGTGAATGCGATATGTGGATCGAATTGAGCCGCCGCTGCGACACCGATATGGGCGACGGCGAGGACGTGGAACTGAACCCCTGCCAGATCGACACCTTTGTGGCCGAGCTGGTGGGCCAGGAGGACGGGCGGACCCTCTACTGCACCGCCTGCTGGACCCCCTTTATGCCGCAGGTCTATTCCTTCTCGGTAACCGACGAACCCATCTACGGCTGGATCGTCGACTACGAGCGGGAGGACACCGGCGAGCTTGCGGCCATCCGCGCCCGCGGCGTGGTGGACTGCGAAGCCGACGAGGAATACGACGGCCCCTACGCCGAGCAGTTCCGCCAGCTGATGCAGATGCTGGCCGCCGCCGCTTCCAAAAGCGGCTACCGCACCGAGAGCTATGACGCCTCGGACGACCTCGACGACCTCTGAGCCTTTTCAGAAAAACAGCACGTCTCGATGCCGGGACGTGCTGTTTTTGCGTTATGGGATGATTTCCTCCGGCTCGCCGGGCTTGTAGATGTGGGTGCGGGTCAAAGCGCGGAGGGTTTCCTCATAGTGGCGGCTGGCGTAGGCGGTGTAGAGGATATCGACCACGTTCAGCTGGGCGATCCGGCTGGACATCGCCCCGTTGCGGAAGAGGGATTCGTTGGCCGCAATATACAGGTTGTAATCCGCCAGCTCCGCCACCCGGGACGGCGAATAGCGGGTGATGGCGATGATGGGCACCCCGTTTGCCTTGAGCGCCTCCATGCACTGGATCACCTCCACCGTCTGACCGGAGTAGGAAAAAACGATTCCCAGATAGTCGGGGGTGGCGTTGCGGGCTGACAGCAGCTGCGCGTGCCAGTCGTCGGTGACCATGCAGGGCTTGTCCAGCCGCAAAAACTTCAGATAGGTGTCGTGGGCCACCAGCAGGCTGGACCCCAGCCCGAACAGCAGCACGCAGCGGCAGCTGTCCAGCAGCTGGACGCACTGTTCCACCACATCGGGCGAGAGCAGCAGCTGCGAGTCGGAAAGGGACTGGATGTTCTTGTGGGTGACCTTGTCCACGATGTCCCGGACGCTGTCCGCCGGCGACAGCTCCGCCTCGGCGTGGCGGCCCTTGTCCCCCAGGGCAGCCAGCTCCCCCACCAGGGCGCGGCGCAGCTCCTTGTAGCCGTCAAACCCCACCGACCGGCAGACCCGCACCACGCTGGAAGGCGAGGTAAAGGTGCGCTGGGCCAGCTCCCGGACGGTGAGCAGGGTGGCTTCTTCGGGGTTTTCGGTGATGTAGCGGGCGATCTGCTGTTCAGCGGCGCTGAGGGAGGCGCTGGCTTCCCGCAGGCGGAGCAGGGCGTTTTTCATGGTGGACCTCCTTGCAGGGGCGGGCAGGACCCGCCCTTCTTTGTAAGAGTTGCACAAAACTTTTCTTGGAACCGGTGTATTCTTTCAAAATCCGCTCTTTTATGAAACATTATACCACACTTTGCCGAAAATGTGGACATTTTGTTTTTAAGCCACTATAATGCGGGGTGTAAAGCTTCCACCCACACCAGAGCAGAAAGGCGGGCAACTGAACTATGGAACTGAATTTGACCGGAATGACCACCGAGCGGCGCAACCCCCGCACCATGCAGCTGGACACCATGTCCGAGCTCGAGATCGTGACGGTGATGAACGAAGAGGACGCGCGGGTGCCCCTGGCCATCGCCAAAAAGCTGCCGCAGATCGCGCAGGCGGCCCACTGGGCGGCCGAGGCCTTTGCGCAGGGCGGCCGGCTGTTCTATATGGGCGCCGGCACCAGCGGCCGGCTGGGCGTGCTGGACGCCGCCGAATGCCCGCCCACCTTTGGGGTGGACCCCGGGATGGTGGTGGGGCTGATCGCCGGCGGCGAAAAAGCCTTCATCAAGGCGGTGGAGGGCGCCGAGGACGACCGCGCCCTGGGCCAGAGCGACCTGGAAGCCCACAACCTGACCGCCAAGGACGTGGTGATCGGCATCGCGGCCTCGGGCCGGACGCCCTATGTGCTGGGGGGCCTGGCCTATGCCAGAAGCGTCGGCTGCCGGACGGCGGCCATCGCCTGCAACCCCGGCAGCGCCGTGGGCAAGGCGGCCGACCTCGCCATTGAAGTGGAGGTCGGGCCCGAAGTGCTGACCGGCTCCACCCGGCTGAAATCGGGCACCGCCCAGAAGCTGATCCTCAACATGATCTCGACCGCCTCGATGGTGCGGGCCGGCAAAGCCTACCAGAACCTGATGGTGGACGTGATGCAGACCAACGAAAAACTGCACGTCCGCGCCGAGAACATCGTCATCGACGCCACCGGGGTGGAGCGCGCCGAGGCCCGCCGGGCCATCGACGCCGCCGGCGGCAGCGTCAAGTGCGCCATCACCATGCTGCTGGCCGGCTGTGACGCCGACGAGGCCCGCCGCCGCCTGGACGAGGCCAAGGGCCATGTGCGGGCCGCCATCGGGCTGTAACTTCCCAAGGACCATGCGGCCGGAGAGCCGCTCGTCAATACAAACCATTCGGACAAGGAGGAAATAGCAATGACCAATGAAGAACTGGTGCGCCAGTCGCTGGAAAATCTGGGCGGCCGGAGCAATGTCATCTCTGCGACCAACTGCATGACGCGGCTGCGGATCGAGGTCAAGGATGACGCCAAGATCAACGAGGACGCCATCAAGAAGATCGAGGGCGTTCTGGGCGTGGTGCACGACCGCGCCGGCTACATCGAGATCGTCGTGGGCCCCGGCAAGTGCCGCAAGTGCACCGACATCTGCCGCAGCATGGGCATCCCCGCCGCCGGCGAGACCGACACCAAGAACGACTGGCAGGCCAACAAGGCCGCCGTCAAGGCAAACCAGAAGCAGAGCAAGGTCAAGAGTATGCTCAAGACCTTCGGCGACATCTTTGTCCCGCTGCTGCCCGGCGTCATCGCCGCCGGCCTGTGCTCGGGCCTGGCCACCCTGATGACCCAGGTGATGCCCAACTACGCCGAGAGCTCGTTCTGGAGCATCGTCTACAACCTGCTGGCCCTGATCAACGCCGCCTTCCTGAGCTACCTGACCGCGTGGGCCGGCTACCGCGCCGCCGAAAAGTTCGGCGCCACCCCCATCCTGGGCGGTATGCTGGGCATGATCACCGGCCTGGGCAACATCGACACCATCTCCCAGATCCTGGGCCTGTACGATGAGGTACAGCCCCTCGATTCCATCCTGCGGGCCGGCCGCGGCGGCGTCCTGGCCGCTGTCATCGGCGTGTGGTGCCTGAGCTACGTCGAAAAGTTCATCCGCAAGTATATGCCCGAATCCCTGGACATCATGTTCACCCCGCTGCTGACCCTGATCATCTGCCTGGTCCCCTACATCCTGGTGGTCATGCCCATCACCGGCTACATCTCCACCGGCCTGTGCTGGATCGTGCAGCAGGTCTGCATGAGCGAGAGCCTCATCATGCGCATCATCGCCGGCTACATCTCCACCGCCCTCTTCCTGCCCATGGTTGCCATGGGTATGCACCACGGCCTGGTGGCCCTCTACTCGGTCCAGCTTGAGACCCTCGGCTACGTCACCCTTTACCCCGCTCTGGCCATGGCCGGCGCAGGTCAGGTGGGCGCTGCCATCGCCATCTACCTCAAGGCCAAGAAGGTGGGCAACACCCGCATGAAGGAAGTCATCACCGGCGCGCTGCCTGCGGGCGTCCTCGGTGTTGGCGAGCCCCTGATCTACGGCGTTACCCTGCCGATGGGCCGTCCCTTCATCACGGCCGGTCTGGGCGCAGGCTTCGGCGGCGCCTTCGTCATGGCCATGCAGGTGGCCGCTACCACCTGGGGCCCCTCCGGTCTGCTGGCCATCTTCGTCATGACCGCCGGCCCCAACGGCGCGACCACCAGCGTCGCCTGCTATGTGGTGGGCCTGCTGATCAGCTACATCATGGGCTTTATCGTGACCAACGCCATGATCAAGCCCGAGGAGGTTGCCGATGCCTGATTTTCTCGGACGGTCGGTCTACCTGACAGAGTTTGAGAAACAGAAAGCACCGCTTGCCGCCCATCCGGCAGGCGGTGCGCCTGTTTTTATCTCGCTGCACATCGGGGAGGAGTTCGGCCCCGACTACCCCGCCCGGGTGCGGGCCATGTGCGGCTGGCTGCGGCAGCAGGGCTGGCGCATTCTGGCCGACGTCTCGGAGCTGACTGCCCGGCAGTTTGGCTGCGATGACATCGCCGCCCTCGCGGGCGAGCTGGGGCTGTGGGGGCTGCGGCTGGACGACGGCTTCACCCTGGAGGAAGCCTGCGCCCTGGCCGCGGCGATGCCGGTGGCGGTCAACGCCTCCACCACCACCCCGGCCGAGGCGGCCGCCCTCGCGGCGGCGGGGCCGGAGGTCATCGCCATCCACAACTTTTACCCCCGGCCCGAGACGGGGCTGGACCCCGATTTCCTCCGGGAGAGCACCCGGATGCTGCAGGCGGCGGGGCTCAAGGTCTACGCCTTCATCCCGGGGGACGGGCAGCTGCGGGGGCCCCTCCACGCCGGCCTGCCCACCCTGGAGGCCCACCGCGCCGCCGCGCCCCTGGCCGCCTTTGCCGACCTGGCGGTCAACTACGGGATGGACGGCATCTTCGCCGGGGACCCCGGGGTCAGCTCCTACGAGCTGGAACTGATCGAACGGTACTGCGCCACCGGCGTCCTGCCGGTGCCGGTCCGCCTCGCGCCGGGGCAGGAAGGGCTGTACGGGCAGATCTTTACCTGCCGGCCCGACTCCCCCCGGTGGCTGGTGCGGTATCAGGAGTCCCGCAAGTACGCGGCAGCCGGCGGCCCCGTGGAGCCGGCGGGCTGCGGTCCCCGCCCCCGCGGGACGGTCACCATGGACAACCGCTTCTACGGCCGCTATTCGGGCGAGATCCAGCTGATCCGGGAGGCCCTGCCCGCCGACGAACGGGTCAACGTCATCGGCCGCCTGGATGAGCGCTATCTGTTGCTGGCCGACTGCATCCGGCGCGGGAGCCGCTTTGAGATGGTCCGCCCGCCCGAACGGAAGGAGCCCGCCGATGCGCTATAAGCTGCTGGCTCTCGACCTGGACGGCACCGCCCTCGGCAGCGACCCCCACCGGTTCGCCGCCGGTCTGCCGGAAGCCGCGGCCGAAGCGGCGGCCGCCGGCTGCGTCGTGGTGGCCGCCACCGGCCGCCCGGCCGCCTGCCTGCCCGCCGACCTCGACCCGATCCCCTCCTGGCTGAGCTGGCTGGTCCTCTGCGACGGCGCCGAAGTGCGGGAAGCCCGCACCGGCGCCTGCCTCTGGCGCAAGCCCCTTTCGGCCGCTTCCCTCGCGCAGGTGGACCAGGCCGCCCGCGCCTACGGCATCCCGGCCGAGTACATCGACCGGGACAGCCGCTACCACATGACAGCCGCCACCCGCCGCGCCGTCGAGACCTCCTCCCTCGGCGCCTTCCACAAGGGGATCGTGGCCCGCCGCGGCTGCCCGCTGGAAGGCCCCGCAGCCGCCCTCGCCGGGCAGGAAGTACTCAAGATCAACATGCCCTTTGTCCCCGAGGCGGTGCGCCCCGGCTTCAAGGCGGCGGTGGGCGGCGCAGCCCTCATCCTGGACTGCGGCGCCGGCGGCCTGGAACTGACCGCCCCCGGCGCGGGCAAGCTGGCCGCCGTCGGCTTTCTGGCCCAGACTCTGGGCTTTTCCATCCGGGAGGTCATGGCCCTGGGGGACAGCGGCAACGACGCCGCACTGCTGGCCGCCGCCGGCCTCGGCGTCGCCATGGGCAACGCACAGCCGGAGGCCAAAGCCGCGGCCCGCGCCGTGACCGGCCGCAACACGGACGGCGGCGCAGCCGCCGCCATCCGCCGCTGGCTGCTATAAACGCCGCGCAAGCGCCAAACCTCCCCTTGCAGGAAGGCATCCTGTAAGGGGAGGTTCTTTTTGCGATGCGGCGCTGTCTGCCGGAGATGCTCAGCCGGACGCCCCGCTGTAGTTTCCCGGCGTTTTTCGCCGGTCAGGGGAAGCTGCCGCATTGCTTTCCGCCCGGTTCTGCGGTATACTTAGTACACTTCACAAACGACAGAACGGGGATACAAGCTATGGAACGCAAACTGCTGGGCGCGCAAATCGAAGACGCCCTGATGGACTATATTTTGAAGACCCCCGTCCCCATCGGGGAAAAAATGCCCAACGAATTTGAGCTGGGCGAGATGTTTCAGGTGGGGCGCAGCACCATCCGGGAGGCGGTCAAGGGGCTGGCCACCAAGGGAGTGCTGGAGGTGCGCCGCGGGGACGGCACCTACGTCAAGAGCCACCGCACCCTGGCCGAGGACCCGCTGGGCCTGTCCCGGCTGGACGATAAGTACAAGCTGGCCCTCGAGCTGTTCGACGTGCGGCTGGCCCTCGAGCCTGAGATCGCCGCAGCCGCCGCCGAGCACGCCGCCGCCGAGGACAAGGCCCGGCTGGAAGCCCTCTGCGATGAGGTCGAGCGCATCTACCGCGCCGGCGGGGACCACATTCCCAAGGACATCGCCTTCCACACCTGCATCGCCCGGTGCAGCCAGAACCGGGTGATGGAGATGCTGGTGCCCATCATCAACACGGCGGTCATGACCTTTGCCAACCTGACCGGCCACGCCCTGATGGAGGAGACCATCTACACCCACCGGGCCGTCACCGACGCCATTTTGGACGGGGATTCGGTGGGGGCGCGCTGCGCTATGGTCATGCATCTGACCTATAACCGCCAGGCCATCCTGAAACTCTGGAAAAACCGGCCGGAAGCCTCACCTGCGGAGGAAACATCAGACTTATCCGAGGCAGGCCGCGAGGCCCGACCCTGCGAAAACTGTGCATCCTGCCAGGGCGACTGAGCAGAGTGCCCAAAATCAAGAGCTTTTGAGAGGGGCCCGGCCCCTCTTTTTTGTGCGAAATGGAGAGAGGCTGTAGAAAACATCTGATGTGCCTTGAAAATCAGTAGCAAAAGTGCTATATTTGAGTCACAAATATAAGACGTCTTATGAATCACGCCGAATTCTCACTCTGCTGTGGCACGCCAACCACATACATAGGATGAATCCGGACACCTGCTGCATCGGAATGTGAAAAAGGAGTGTCTCAAGTGGCTGAAATCACAATGCTCGACCCCGCCCGGCTGATCTTCGCGGCCATAGCCGGCCTGGTCCTTCTGCTGGTCCTCATCATCAAATTCAAGGTACACGCCATGGTGGCCATTCTGGTGGGCGCCATCGCCATCGGCCTGATGGCCGGGATGCCTGCCTCCGAGATCGTCACCGCCGTCAACGACGGCATCGGCAACACGCTGGAGGGCATCGCCCTGCTGATCGGCCTCGGGTCGATGTTCGGCGCCATCCTCGAGGCGTCGGGCGGCGCGCAGACCCTGGCCATCTCGATGGTCCGCCGCTTCGGCGACCAAAAGGCGGCCTGGGCCCTGGGCATCACCGGCCTGATCGTGGCCATGCCGGTCTTTTTCGACGCCGGCCTCATCATCCTCATCCCGCTGGCCTTCTCGCTGGCCAAGCGGACCGGACGCTCGACCTTGTTCTACGCCGTGCCGCTGCTGGCCGGCCTGGCCGTCGGCCACGCCTTCATCCCGCCCACGCCCGGCCCCGTCCTGGTGGCCTCCATGCTGGGGGTGGACCTGGGCTGGGTCATCCTGATCGGCATCTTCTGCGGCACCATCGCCATGATCGTGGCCGGCCCCATCTGGGGCAGCTTCTGCGGCAAAAAGTACATGATCCCCGTCCCCGAGCGCCTGTCCGAGCAGGAGGACATCGACGAGTCCAAACTGCCCCACTTCGCCACCATCGTGGGCATCATCATGATCCCGCTGCTCTTCATCATCTGCGACTCGGTCTGCGGCGTGGTGCTGCCCGCCGACCACTTCGTCTCGATCCTGTTCAGCTTCCTGGGTGAGCCGTTCGTGGCCATGCTGATCGCCACCATCGTCGCCATGCTCATCCTGGGCCTGCGCCACGGCTACACCATGGAGCAGCTGGAAAACCTGATGACCAAATCCCTCGAACCCACCGGCCTGATCATGCTGGTCACCGCCTGCGGCGGCGTGCTGCGGTACGTCCTGCAGTACTCCGGCCTGGGCGACCTGATTGGCGCGGCCGTCTCCTCCATGAGCCTGCCGCTGGTGGTGCTGGCCTTCCTGGTGGCGGTGCTGGTCCGCGTCAGCGTCGGCTCCTCCACCGTGGCCATGACCATGGCCGCCGGCATCGTCTCGGCCATTCCCGGCATCAGCGAGCTGTCCCCCCTCTACCTGGCCTGCGTCACCGCGGCCATCGCCGGCGGCTCGACCGTCCTGTCCCACTTCAACGACTCCGGCTTCTGGCTGGTCAAGTCACTGGTGGGTCTGGACGAAAAGACCACCCTCAAGACCTGGACCATCATGGAGACGCTGGTCGGCTTCACCGGCTTCCTGGTCGCGCTGGTTATTTCCTTCTTCGCATAAAGCGTGCAGAGATATAGGCAGAGACATAGAGATAAAAGGAGAACCCTGTTATGAAAAACCTGATCAGTCAGAAAATGCGCACCCTCGCCCCCGAACTGGACCCTTTGCGGATCGGCACCGGCTGGAAGCCGGAGGACCTCGCCAAGCCCCAGGTCATCATTGAGAGCACCGCCGGCGACAGCCACCCCGGCAGCGGGCACCTCGGCATTCTGGTGGAGGAGGTGCGCAGGGGCGTCGCCGAGGCCGGCGGCTTCGGCGCGCGGTACGCCTGCACCGACATCTGCGACGGCGAGAGCCAGGGCACCGACGGCATCAACTACAGCCTGGCCAGCCGGGAGATCATCGCCAACATGATCGAGATCCACGCAAACGCCACCCCCTTCGACGCCGGGGTCTACCTGGCCAGCTGCGACAAGGGGATGCCCGCCAACCTCATGGGCTGCCTGCGGGTGGATATCCCCTCGGTGGTGGTGCCGGGCGGCACCATGAACGCCGGCCCCGAGATGCTCACCCTTGAGCAGCTGGGGATGTACAGCGCCAAATTTGAGCGCGGTGAGATCGACGCGGCCAAGCTCGACTGGGCCAAGCAGAACGCCTGCCCCAGCTGCGGGGCCTGCAGCTTCATCGGCACCGCCTCCACCATGCAGATCATGGCCGAGGCCCTGGGTCTGGCCCTGCCCGGCAGCGCCCTGATGCCGGCCACCAGCCCCGACCTGTTGGCCTACGCCCGCCAGGCCGGCCGCCGCGCCGTCGAGATGGCCGGCTGCGACGAGATGCGCCCCAGCCGCATCGTCACCCTCGAGAGCTTTGAGAACGCCATTCTGGTCCACGCGGCCATTTCTGGCTCCACCAACTGCCTGCTGCACATCCCGGCCATCGCCCATGAGCTGGGCATCGAGATCACCGGCGACACCTTCGACCGGCTGCACCGCGGCGCCCACTACCTGCTGGACGTCCGCCCCGCCGGCCGCTGGCCCGCCGAGTGCTTCTACTACGCCGGCGGCGTGCCCGCCATCATGGAGGAGATCAAGGACTGTCTCCACCTCGACGTCATGACCGTCACCGGCAAGACTCTGGGCGAGAACCTGGCCGAGCTGAAGGCAAACGGCTTCTACGACCGCTGCCAGAAGTGGCTGGACGAATTCAACGCCCGCTACGGCACCCATATCACCCGGCAGGACATCATCCGCCCCTACGATCAGGCCATCGGCACCGACGGCTCCATCGCCATCCTGAAGGGCAACCTCGCCCCCGAGGGCGCGGTCATCAAGCACACCGCCTGCCCCAAGGAGATGTACAAAGCCGTCCTGCGCGCCCGCCCCTTCGACAGCGAGGAGGCATGCCTGGCCGCCGTCCTCCACCACGAGGTCCAGAAGGGCGACGCCGTCTTTATCCGCTACGAGGGCCCCAAGGGCAGCGGGATGCCCGAGATGTTCTACACCTCGGAGGCCATCAGCTCGGATAAGGAGCTGGGCCGCAGCATCGCGCTGATCACCGACGGGCGCTTCTCGGGCGCGTCCACCGGGCCGGTCATCGGCCACTGCAGCCCCGAGGCCGTGGACGGCGGCCCCATCGCCCTGGTGGAGCAGGACGACCTGATCGAGATCGACGTCTTTGCCCGCAAGCTGAACATCGTCGGCGTCAAGGGCGAGCGCAAGACCTCCGAAGAGATCGACGCCATTCTGGCCGAGCGCCGCGCCCGCTGGCAGCCCAAGCCCCGCAAATACGCAAAGGGGGTGCTGCGGCTGTTCAGCGAGCTGGCCGCCAGCCCCATGAAGGGCGCCTACCTCGACTACGACGCCCTGAACAAGTAACCTTTTCCTCTCCTCCTGAATACAAATACACGCCGCCACCCGGGGCGGGCTGCACAAGAGCAGTCCGCCCCGGGTGGCGTTCTTATCACCTCTATACAGCAAAAGCGGCGCAGCCCCACCGGCTGCGCCGCCTTTTTGCAGCTAGAGATCTGTTGTTTCAAAACACAGCGCCGCCGTCCGGTAAGTCAGAAGGTTGCCGATGACAAACACCACGATCCCGCCGCACAGAATGGGCAGCTGGCGAACCATTTCAGCAAAACGCATACCATCCAGCCAGGCCAGAGACGGTATGTGCACGGCAGCTTCCATGCAGACGATCCCGGCCAATACCGGGACGATCGCCGCCAGAAAAGCCTTCCCGACCTGGTAGCCGGACCGGAACAATACGATGAGATAAACGAAATTATAGATCGTATAAATCACCAGTCCAAAGCCGAAGAAAGCCGCATTCGCTTCGATCCCCACGGGGTTGCCGTCCGGCAGCGCCCACCGGCGCAGGACGGCAAACGGCACCGTTGCCATAAGCTGTATCAGCTCGACGCTCACAAACAGCAGGCATTTGCTTTTGACTGCATCCCTTTTGCGGATGGGCAGCATCATCGTATAGAACAGGTCGGCGTTTTCACGTGCGAACTGACAGGTGAAAAACAGTCCCAGACAGCCGAAGAAAAATACCATTCCATAAGGGTAAGCAGGCACCAGCGTCAGCGCGCCCATCAGGCAAAACATATAGACAACCGGATGCACAGCAAGCCGCCATTCCTTATAAAGCAAATGAATCATAGCCGCCCTCCTTTTCACAGTTCACCATGATCTGTTCCAGCGTCAAAGCAGGGCCGGCAGATGGTTTCAGATTCTGAAATGACCGGATAAAACTTTCCCTGTCTGCGCTGGCCACCACCCGGCCGTTTCGGATATAGGTGATATCGTCGGCACACTGCTCCAAATCCGATGTAATGTGCGTGGAAAACAAGATGCTCCTGTCTCCGTCCCTGACCAGTTGACGAAACAGTTCCAACAACTCTTCCCGCGCTACCGGATCAAGCCCGCTGGTGGGTTCATCCAAAAGGAAGAGGCGCGCACCGTGAGACAAGGCGAGTGTGAGGCTGTATTTCACCTTCATCCCTTCCGATAGCTGCCGAATCTGCTTTTGCTCGTCCAGCTCAAAAAAGCGCAGATACTTTTGATAGGCCGCCTCATCCCAGTTTGGATAAAAGCGCCTTGTCACGCCGGTAATGGCGCGCAAAGTTTTTGTCTGATAAAAAGCGACGCCGCCCAGCACCACGCCAAGCTCCTGTTTGCAGGCTTTTTCCTCCTTCGCAAAATCGCGTCCCAGCATGTGAATCTTTCCATGATCTGGACAAACCAAATGCAGCATGGCTTTGAGGGTGGTGCTTTTGCCCGCGCCGTTTCTGCCGATCAGCCCCATGATGCGCCCGGCTTCCAGCGAGAAACCGACGTCCTGCAGGGTGAATGCGGGATACTTTTTGGTCAGAGCCTCTACTTGCAGCATGGTCATGGCTTGCCCTCCTGTTTTGGATAGAACATATCATAGACTTCCTTGGCAGCCTGCAAAAAGGAATCCGCATGAATGAGCGCGATCCCGCGATTTTCCGGGCTGCTGTCTCCCAGCACGACCAGGCGGTCGCCTTCCTTGAGTTCCAGCATATCTCTGGCCGCCTTCGGGATCACGACCTGTCCCCTCGCCCCAACGACTGTTGTGCCAAAAATATGTTTGTCTCTGGGCGGGATGCCGGTAGGATCTTCGCCGTCAAAATAGATCAAATCGTCCACAGAAACGCTGTACAGCCTTGCCAGCATATCGCAGTTGAGAAGATCCGGCAGCGTCTCGCCGCTTTCCCATTTGCTGACCGCCTGACGGGATACGCCAATCTCGCCGGCCACCTGCTCAATGGTAAGATGATTCCTGCGGCGCAGATAGATAAGATTCCTACTGATGTTGATTTTCTTATCTTTCATATTTTTCTTACCTCCTGCGCCCATTATAACAGAAGACAACCGCCTTTCAACCAACCGCTGCGAACACTTTGTGTTATGATTTGTTGCGATGACGCATCGCCTCCACTGGGCGAAAAAAGGTCGTGCGGCAAAGCG
>DXHQ01000112.1 GCA_019113345.1 Candidatus Faecalibacterium intestinigallinarum | reverse complement strand
TGTTTTGGCAAAAGTGGTTCAATCTGACTCCACAGTTCGTCGCTTACCAGCTTCCTGGGCATTTGCTTCACCCCCACTGGTATTTTACTGCATATTCCTCTATTTGTCAGGTTTTGTTAGGTGCTCTAAAGCGTGGCGCTTTTGCGGCACGCTAAAGGGCCATGCCTTTTGGGGCATGACCCGATTTTTTTACAGGACGACGCCGTCCTTGAAGATGGAGATATCGCGGAAGCCGTTGATCTCGGCCTTGGTCTGCTTGCCGCTGGCGGTGTCGATCACCAGCTGCAGCAGGTCCTGCGCGGTCTCGTCGATGGTCTTTTTGCCGTCGGCGATGACGCCCGCGTTGAAGTCGATCCAGCCGGGTTTCTTCTCGGCCAGCGGGGTGTTGGTGGAGAGCTTGAGGGTGGGCGCCGGCGCCGAGAAGGGGGTGCCGCGCCCGGTCGAGAAGAGGATCATGTGCGCGCCGGCGGCGGTCATGGCGGTGGCCGAGACCAGGTCGTTGCCGGGGCCGTAGAGCATATTCAGCCCCTTGGTGACCACCGGGTCGCCGTAGTCGATGACGTCCATGATGGGGGCGGTGCCGCCCTTCTGGACGCAGCCGCAGCTCTTGTCCTCCAGGGTGGTGATGCCGCCCTGCTTGTTGCCCGGCGAGGGGTTGTCGTAGACCACCTCGTTGTGGCTGATGAAGTAGTTCTTGAAGCCGTTGAGCATATGCTCGGCCTTGTCGAACACCTCGCGGCTGATGCAGCGGTTCATCAGGAAGCCCTCGGCGCCGAACATCTCGGGCACCTCGGTCAGGACGGTGGAGCCGCCCCGCTGGCCCAGCATATCCGAGAAGCGGCCGATGGTGGGGTTGGCGGTGATGCCGGACAGTCCGTCCGAGCCGCCGCACTTCATGCCCACCACCAGCTCGGAGACGGGGATGGGCTCCCGCTTGAACTGACGGGCGTAATCGGCCAGCTCTTCCAGCAGCTTGCGGGCGGCGGCGAACTCGTCCTCCACCTCCTGGCAGACCAGGAACTTGACCCGGTCGGGGTCGTACTCGCCCAGCTCGGCCTTGAACTGGTCGGGCTGGATGTTCTCGCAGCCCAGGTGCAGCACCAGAACGCCGGCGGCGTTGGGATGGCGGACCAGAGCCGCCAGCAGCTTGCGGGTCTGGGCGTGGTCATGCCCGGTCTGGCTGCACCCGAAGGGGTGCGGGAAGGTGTACAGTCCGTCGATGCTGCCGGTGACCAGGTCCTGGTTGTCCTGCACCATCTTCTTGGCGTTCTCGTTGACGCAGCCCACCACCGGGATGATCCAGATCTCGTTGCGGATGGCGGCGCGGCCGTCCTTGCGGCGGTAGCCCATAAAGGTCTCGGGCTCCACCTTGGGCAGGGGGCCGAGGTCAGGGGCGGGGTTGTAGCTGTACTCCACCTCGCCCGAGAGGTTGGTCTTGATGTTGTGGGTGTGCATCCAGCGGCCGGGCTGGGCGTCCTCGGTGGCGTGGCCGATGGGGAAGCCGTACTTGATGACGTCCTCCCCTGCCTTGATGGGCTTGACGGCCATCTTGTGGCCCTGCGGGATATCTTCCAGGGCGGTCACCGACAGGCCGTCGGTCTCCACCAGCTGGCCCTTGGCGATGGGGTGCAGCGCGACCACCACGTTGTCGATGGGGCTGATATGAATAGCCTGCGACATAGCAGTTCTCCTTGTCAATGATTCAGAAAGCTGTTTATAATCTGTCCGGCCTGGACGACATGCGCGTACAGGCCGGACACAATCAGGAAAATTTACCGCAGAGAGTGTGCGAGCCGCCCTGCGGCGAGTGCATGGTTCTGCGGTAAATTTTGTCTAAAAGGGGGATACTAGGGGGAAAGGATTTCTGCCGCGCGGCTGCGCGCAGAAATTGGTTCCCCCTAGAGCCTGTTTACAGGCAGCTTTTGTAGGCAGCCTCGGCGCCCTCGGCGCGGATCAGCTCAAGGTCGGCCAGGACGGCGGCTTCGACGCCGGGGATGGCGGTCAGGTCCTGATCCCACATCTGGGTGTTGGTCAGGACGGCGTGGACCAGGTCGGCGGCCGAGTCGTCCTTGTGGGCGTAGTAGAAGTCCAGCGCCCAGGCGTCATCCTGGATCTTGTAGGTATTGCCCTTGGGCCGCTTGCAGATCAGGCCGTCGGCGGCGCGCTCCTGGATGTCGCTGGAGTAGAAGGCGATGTAGGCGGCCAGGCTCATGGTCAGGCACTTGGGCAGCTCGTTCTTCTCCTTGATGTACTCCAGGAAGGAGGGCATATTGCGGGCCTTCCACTTGGAGGTGGAGTTCAGCGAGATGCTCATCAGCTCGTGGTTGATGAAGGGATTGTTGAAGCGGTCCTGCACGGCGGCGGCAAAGGCCATCAGGTCGTCCTTGTCGAGGGGCAGAGTGGGGATGACCTCCTCGTACAGCATCTTGTTCATGAACTCGCGGATGGTATCGTTGTGCATACAGTCGCGGACGATATCATAGCCGGCCAGGTAAGCGCCCAGGACAAAGCCGGTGTGGGCGCCGTTCAGGATGCGGACCTTGCGCTTCTTGTAGGGGGTGACGTCGGGCACCACCATGACGTTGACGCCGGCTTTCTTGAACGGCAGCTTGTCCTCCAGCCAGGCCGGGCCCTCGATGACCCAGACGCCGAAGACTTCGCCGACGTCCAGCACCTGATCGTGGTAGCCGTTGGCCTGTTCAATGGCGGCCATCTCCTGCGGGTCGCGGATGCGGCCGGGGACGATGCGGTCCACCAGGGTGGAGCAGAAGGTGTTGGCGTTGTTCATCCAGTCGACGAACGCCTGCTCCAGGCCCCAGTCGGCGGCGTAGTTGTTGCAGCACTTCTGCAGCTCCTTGCCGTTGTTGTCGATCAGCTCGCAGGAGAGGATGATCAGGCCCTTGTCGGCTGCGCCGTCAAAAGCCTTGTAGCGCTCGTACAGCACGCGGGTCAGCTTGGCGGGGAAGCTGGCGGGCGGCACCTGGTCGAACGCGCTGTCGCCCTTGGTGTAGGCGATGCCGGCCTCGGTGGTGTTGGAGGCGATGATCTCCAGGTCGGGGCTGGCGGCCAGGGCCAGCACTTCGGCCCACTTGCCCTCGCTGTAGGGGCAGACGCAGTTGGCCACGCAGGAGATCACCCGCTTGGCGTCCACCTTCTGGCCCTTTTCGCTGCCGCGCAGGTAGAGGGTGTACAGACCCTCCTGCTCGTTGATCCAGTCGGCCATCTGGGGGAAGTTGCCGATGGGCTGCACCAGGCTGACCTTGCCGTTCCAGCCGGCCTTCTCGTTGGCAATGTCAAAGAAGTAGTCCACGAAAGCGCGCAGGAAGTTGCCCTCGCCGAACTGCATCACCTTGATGGGGGCGTCCTTCAGGATGTACCCGTCATAACCGGTCTGTGCGAGTACCTTATAGTTCAAAGTTTCCATCTCATGATCTCCTTTACACGTTTACACGTTCTCTAGCCAGCACCGGCAGTCTGCCCGCCGGATCCTATCTTCTATTTTAGAATGTTGTATACAAAGAAGTCAAGTGTTTCTTTTGGAATTTCCCCCAAAAAGAGGCTCTCTACACAAATTCCGGCGGTTTCAACAAGGATTTCTATAAAAATTCGGCAGTTTTTCAGTTGTATACAAACCCACTTTTAGAGTATACTATGGATAAGTGAAAGTCTGTCCCCTGGCCGGACTGTCAAGTAATATACCAAAGCAAGGAAAGGGAGTATCACAACCATGAAAGCATTTATGGATAAGGACTTCATGCTTCAGTCGCCCACCGCCCAGCACCTGTATCATACATACGCAGCCGATATGCCCATCTGCGACTATCACTGCCACAT
>DXHQ01000111.1 GCA_019113345.1 Candidatus Faecalibacterium intestinigallinarum | reverse complement strand
GACCCCAAAAAGCGGAAAGTGACCGACATTGTTTTGCTTAAGACGATTGCCCGGTATTTGGCCAGTGTGATCGGAAGCCCGGTTTCTATCAAGAGTGTGGCGGATTATCTAATTTCCTCGGGCCGGAAGGTCTCCACCAACACCGTCAGCGACTATATGGAGGCGCTCATCGAGTCCTATGTGTTTTATCCTGCTGAGCGGTTTGACATTGTGGGCAAACAGCTGTTGAAATCCAACCGCAAGATGTATATGGTGGATCTGGGGCTGCGGAATCACATTCTGCCACGTAGAAGGTACGACCTGGGCTTCTCCATCGAGAACATGGTCTATTTTGAACTGCTGCGTCGCGGCTATCAGGTGGCCATTGGCAAGAACGGGGCTGCCGAGGTGGATTTTGTGGCCCGGAAACAGGGGATTCTCACCTATTATCAGGTGACGGCGGATATGACAGCCGAGGAGACCTTTGAGCGGGAGATGCGCCCGCTCCGATCCATTCGAGACAATTACGAAAAGGTCGTCCTGACCCTTGACCGCTTTACCCTGGGAAACTATGATGGGATCAAGGTTTTGTACGTTCTGGACTGGCTGCTGGGACAGGGGTGAAAAGGCGTCGGAATTGCCTTTGCGTTCAACAAAAGTTCAACAGAAGGACCGCAAGCGACAAAAAGAGGCTGAACAAGAAAAAAGAACAAACCGCGAAAGTTGGCTTGTAAAGCCAAGATACGCGATTTGTTCCCAGGCGTCAAAATCCTTTGGCGTGAACTCATAACCCGAAGGTCGTTGGTTCAAATCCAGCCCCCGCAACCACCAAGCGCTCGTCCAAAGGGACGGGCGCTTTTCTTGTTATGGAAATCTGGCCTCAAAGACAAAGCACCCGTCCGCGTGAAAACGGACGGGTGCTTTGCTGTGTATATCAGGAAACCTGCCTGTTCAGGAAGTAGCGCACGGCGCCCACAAGGCCCGCGTCGTTGGCGAGGGCGGCGGGGCGGATCTCCAGCCCTTCGGCAAAGGCGGGCATCACCCGGGCCCGTACCTCGCGGGCCAGGGGATCGATCAGCAGCTCCTGCTGGCTGCTGACACCGCCGCCGATCAAAATCAGCTGGGGATTGAAGAGATGGACCAGCCCGGCCAGCCCTTCGGCGATCTCGACGATCCAGTCGTCCAGCAAAGCCCGGACGGCGGCGTCGCCCTGCCGGGCCGCGGCGAAGAGGACGCGGCCGTTGTCGAGGGCAGGGTCGGTCTGGACCGCCCTGCGGACCAGGGCCGAGGTGGAGGCGTATCGCTCCCAGCAGCCGGCCGCGCCGCAGGTGCAGGGCACGCCGTCCACAGCGTGGGTCCGCATGTGGCCCAGCTCGCCGCCCAGGCCCCGCACGCCCTCCAGCAGCCGGCCGCCGGTCAGGACGCCGCCGCCGAGCCCGGTGCCGATGGTCACGCCCAGCACGTCGGTGCAGCCCTTCGCTGCGCCCACCCAGGCTTCGCCCAAGATCATGCAGTTGGCGTCGTTGGCCACCGTCACCGGCAGGCCGAGGTCGGCCTCAAGGGCGGCGCGGATGGGCGCGCCCGGCCAGCCGGGCAGGCTGCCGCAGGTGCCGGCGACGATGCCCTTGGCGCTGTCGATCTGGCCGGTGGCCGATACGCCCACGCCGGCCGGCTGGTATCCGGCGGCGCGGCAGTCGGCCAGCATCCGGACGGCGGCGGCGCGGACGGTGTCCAGAATGGGGGTGCGGTAGCCGTCAAAGCTGACGCTTGTCTCGCTGCGCAGCAGCACTTCGCCGGCTTCGGTCACCAGGCCCAGCTTGACGGCGGTGCCGCCGATGTCGATTCCAAGATAGGTTTTCATGTCACTTCAAGTCCTTGATGGCCGCGGTAAAGCGGGCGGTGATCTCGGCGGGGCGGGTGATGGCGCCGCCCACCACCAGGGCGAAAGCGCCGGCTTCCAGCGCCTTGCGGGCCTGCTCGGGGTAGTGGATGTGTCCCTCGGCGATGACCTTGGCCGGGCAGTTTTGGGCCAGCCGGGCGATGAAGGCAAAGTCGGTCTCGTTGATCCCCTCGGTCTCGGGGGTGTAGCCCCGCATGGTGGTGCCCACAAAGTCGGCGCCCGCCTCGGCGCAGGCCATGGCCTCCACGTCGGTGGCGATGTCGGCCATCACCAGCTGATGGGGGTATTTCTGCTTGATCGCACGGATGAACTCGGCCGCCGTCTTGCCGTCGGGGCGCAGGGCGCTGGTGCCCTGCACCGCCAGAATGTCCACCCCGCAGGCCACCAGCTCGTCCACTTCCTGCATGGTGACGGTGATGTACATGGGGGTGCCGGGGTAGTCCTTCTTGATGATGCCGATGACCGGCAGGTCCACCGCCTGCTTGATCTGGGTGATGTCCCGGACGGTGTTGGCCCGGATGCCCACCGCGCCGCTCATGGCGGCGGCTTTGGCCATCAGGGGCATGACGCCGCCCTCGGGGGTGTAGAGGGGTTCGTGCTCCAGCGCCTGGCAGGAGACGATCAGGCCGTGCTCAATCTGTTTGAAAAGGGCTTCTTTTTCCATCTTGGTTATCCTCCTTTGCGGGGCGGGTCAGCCGCCCATGCGGATCTTGACCACCGCTTTGCGCAGCGTCTCGGATGCAGGGCTGATGCAGCTGGGCTTGTGGTACTCTCCCGGCAGGAAGAGGGCGAACCGCCCCTCTCCCAGCAGGCCGCTGGACTGCTCGGGCCCGGCGGCAAAGCCGCAGTCCGCCGCCGGGTCAAACGGCCCTGTCGGCTCGGCCCGGAAGGTCCAGGCCCAGTATTCGCTGCCGGTCAAGTCGATCTGCAGATCGGCGTAGAGACGGTGGTATTCAAAGTCTGCGCCCTCGGCCGGGCGGAGGGCGGCGTCCATCACGTTGATGTAGACGTCCTGCCCGTCGATCTCGGTGCGGCCGTTGGGCAGGGCGGCGGGGTCGTGCTGCGCCAGCCAGCGGATGGCGGTGTCGAGGGCGGGGTGGATGCCCAGGTAACGGTCCAGGCAGGTGAGGCTGTCGGTGATCATGGGGAGCCTTCCTTTCTCTTGCGGCAAAACCGGGACGCCCGGCGGGCCGTGCCCGCGGGGGCCGGCAGCCACCGGGCGTCTTGGTTCAGCTATGGGGTTTTACAGCCGCCGTATCGGTTACAGAGCGGCCACGGCCTCGCGGATCATCTGCTCGGCGGCGGCCACGACGGCCTCGTCCGCGGGGACAAGGCCCGGCAGGGGAGCCCGGACGCCGCCCAGTTCCAGGCCGTACATCCGGCGCAGGATCTCTTTCTGCACGGCGTAGAGGTTGCCGCGGGCCTCGCACATCTTGTAGATGATGCGGTCGGCCTTGTACTGCAGGGCGCGGGCCGCTTCCATCTCGCCTTTGTGCACCAGCTCGTACATCTTGAGGAACAGCTCGGGCATGACGGCGTAGGTGCCGCCGATGCCGCCGTCGGCGCCCATGGCCAGACCCGAGACGAACTGCTCGTCGGGGCCGTTGAAGACCACAAAGCCGTTTTCACCCCGGGCGGCGATGCCGGCGTCCTTGAACATCTGGATGTCCTGGGTGGGCATGGAGGAGTTCTTGACCGCCACCACATTGGGGTTTTCCAGCATGGTGTGCAGCAGGCTCATGGTCAGGGCGGTGCCGGCCAGCTGGGGGATGTTGTAGATGACGAACTCGGTGTTGGGGGCGGCGGCGCTCATCGCGTTCCAGTAGGCGGCGATGGCGTGCTCGGGCAGGTGGAAGTAGATGGGGGGGATGGCCGCGATGGCGTCCACCCCGCAGGCCTCGGCGTGGGCCGCCAGCTCGACCGAGTCGGCGGTGTTGTTGCAGGCCACATGGGCGATGACGGTCAGCTTGCCTTTGGCCTCGCTCATGACGGCTTCCAGCACGGCCTTGCGCTCGTCGGGGTGCTGGTAGATGCACTCGCCCGAAGAGCCGCCCACATAGACGCCCTTGACGCCCTTGGCGATCAGGTGGCGGGTCAGGGCCTTGACGCCCTCGGCAGAGACGCTGCCCTCTTTGTCATAGCAGGCGTAGAAGGCGGGGATGACGCCCTGGTATTTGGTATGATCTTTCATGGTAAAACGCTCCAATCTCTGGGGGACCGCCGGGCGTCAGCCCTTGACGGCGCCCATGGTGATGCCCTGGGTGAAGTACTTCTGGAACATGAGGAAGACCGCGACGATGGGAATGGCCGCCAGGGCCGCGCCGGCCATGATGAGGCCGAAGTCGGAGGAGACTTCGCCCTGCAGGCGGGCGATACCGGTCGAGATGGTCAGGACCTCGCGCCGCTGCAGCATGATCAGCTGCAGGAAGTAGTCGTTCCAGGTGTTGACGAAGGTGAAGATGGCCAGCGCGCCGACGCCGGGCTTGACCATGGGGAAGACGATGGAGACGAAGGTGCGCACCTCGCTGGCGCCGTCGATGCGGGCGGCTTCCAGCATCTCGGTGGGGATGGTCTCGGAGAACTGCTTCATCAAAAAGATGCCGAAGGGCCAGCCCACGGTGGGCAATATGACGGCCAGCAGGTTGTTGTTCAGGCCCAGAGCGCTCATCTCCTGCAGCAGGGGGATGACGATGACCTGTTTGGGCAGCGCCATGGCGCAGACCAGCAGGCTGAACAGGACGGTCTGGCCCCAGAAGCGCTTTTTGGCCAGAGCGTAGCCGGCCAGGGCCGCGGTGATGCAGGTCAAGGCCATGGCGGCCACCGCGATGATGATGGTGTTGAGCAGCCACTGGATGGCGGGCTGTTTGAACAGACGCACATAGTTGTCCAGGGTCGGCTCCAGCGGGAACCACTGGGGCTTCTGGGCGTTGATGGTGATGGCGTCCTTCAGCGAGCCGGTCAGGATCCAGTACAGGGGGAAGATGAAGAATACCGCCAGCAGGGCCAGCACGATGACCACAAAGATCTTGTAGCCGCGGGACTGACCGTCCAGGCTCGATTTTGTCTTGGACATTCCCGATACCTCCCTTTTAACCGTTGTCCGTCTGGGCGACCTTGAACTGGATCGCGGAGAAGATGGCGATGAAGATGGCCAGCACGACGCCCATGGCGTTGGCGTAGCCGAACCGCTGATAATTGTACGCCATATCGAAGATGTAGTACATCAGGGTGCTGGTGGTGCCCAGAGGGCCGCCGCGGGTCAGCAGCTGGATCAGCGCAAAGCACTGGAAGCTGTTGATGGTGGTGATGACCAGAACGTACAGGGTGGTGGGCATGATCTGGGCCCACTTGATCTTCCAGAAGATCTGCAGGCGGGTCGCGCCGTCGATGGCGGCGGCCTCTTCCAGCGATTTGTCCACGTTGCCCAGGGCCGCCACATACAGGACGATGGGCTGGCCGATGGAGGTGGTGAACAGGATCATGATGATGCACCAGATGGCGGTGCGGGTGTCGCCCAGCCAGTCAAAGCCGGTGGTGCCGAAGATCTGGTTCAAAAGGCCGTTGTAGGGGTTGAACATCCACTTCCAGACGACGGTGACCGCCACCGAGCCGGTGACCACCGGCAGGTAGAAGACACAGCGGAAGAAGCTGCGCATTTTGGAGCGCATGGGGTAGATGGCCGAGCCCACCCACAGCGAGAAGGCGGTGACCACAGGGACCGAGACGATCACGATGAGGATGGTGTTCCACAGCGAGCGGAGGAAGGTGGGGTCCTGGACCATCTCGATGTAGTTGTTCAGCCCGGTGAAGGTTGCGGCCGAGGTGTCGATGCCCATATCCAGAAAGCTGTAGACCAGGCACATCCCCATGGGCACCAGGACGAAGCCCACAAAGAACAGCAGGCTGGGCAGCATGAACAGATAGGCGGAAATGGTCTCCCGCCGGGCCAGCACCCGGGAGGAGTGGGTCTGGTTGGCTTTTTGCGTATGCGCCACGTTGATTCCCTCCTTAAAACAATGTACGGCAGAAGTGCGGCGTCAGCCCGGACCGGGCATAAAAGGTGCGCCTGCCCCGGCGGGGGCCGGCCGGCAGGCGCGCCTCTCGATTCAGGGCTGCGGTGCCGGCAGTCCTGTTACGGGTTGGAGGCCTCCACAAAGGCGTCGGCTGCCTCCTGGGCGGGGGTGTTGTTGACCATGACCTGCTGCAGCATGTTGAACCAGTTCTGGCGCTGCTCGGTCCAGTTGGGGGCCACGTTGTAGTAGTCGCCCAGGTACGGCATCAGGGAGGCGAACTCGCCCATGTTCTCGGCCTGGTCGGTGCCCTCGTAGACGTCGCCCAGCGACTCCTTGACGGGGAAGAAGCCGGTCAGCCGGACGCTCTCGGCGGCCTGGGCCTCGTCGTCGCAGACAAACTTGATAAAGGTCTTGGCGGCCTCGATGCGGGCCTCGTCGCCGCTGTTGAAGATGCCGAAGCCCCAGATGCCGCCGCACAGCTCAGGCACGCCATCGTCGGAGGGGAAGGCCATGGCGTACGGGGTGAAGGTGACCTGCGAAGCGTACTGCGCCTTGTTGGAGGCGTTCCAGCAGAAGGTGACGGCGGCGGTGCCGTTGGCGAACTGCTGCAGCTCGTCCGAAGCCTGGAAGCCGGCGTTGGCGTTCAGGCTGCGGTTGTCGACCATGCTCTTGAGAAGCTCGAGGGCCTGGACGTTCTCGGGGCTGTTGACGGTGTACTCGGTGTGCTCGGGGTTGGTGTAGGTGCCGGAGTAGAGGTTGTTGACGAGGGCGCGGGTGCCCTGGTCGCCGCCCTGTCCGCCGCAGTAGAGGATGCCGGGGACGGCGGTCAGGCCGGAATCCCGGATGGTCTCCATGGCGGCGACAAAGTCGTCGGTGGTCCAGGTGCGGGTCTCCTGGTCGATGTACTGGAGGGCGCCGGCCTTTTCAAAGACCTCGTAGTTGATGGCCATGCAGTGGGTGGTCATGCACAGGGGGTACTCGTAGTAGGCGCCGTTCAGCTGGCAGGCGCTGACCACCGACTCGCTGACGGCGGCGATGTCCTCTTCGGTGTCGGCCCACAGGTCGCTCAGATCGACCATCAGGTTGTTGGCGCCCCAGTTGGAGACAAGGCGCTCGGGACCTTCCATGATCAGGTCGGGGGTCTCCTTGGCGGTGATGGCCGAGGTGACCAGGTTGTCGCCGTTCTGGTAGTCGAGGGTCTCGTAGGTGACGGTGATCTCGGGGTGGACGGCGTTGAATGCGGCGATGATGTCATCCAGCTTGGACTCGGTGCCGCCCCAGGAGCCGATGGGGTAGGTCCACAGAGAGATGGCCACGCCGCCCTCCGAGGCGCCGCCCGCAGCGGCGGAACTGGAAGAGGCGGTGGAAGCGGCGGTGCTGCTCGAGCCCGACCCGCCGCAGGCAGCCAGCGCGCCGGCTGCGCCCACAGCGCCCGCGACCTTCAGGAAGTCCCGGCGAGAGATAAATTTTTTCATAGTGTCCTCCTTTTGTCATGCCTTTTCAAAAAACGGGCGGCACGTGCGGGCCGCCCGGTGCTCTTGTTTACTATTTTACAAAGGAATGCAAAAGAAGTCAATACTTTTTGGCCGATTTTTTGAAAATTTTTTTCAGAAAGACACTTCATAAGAAGAAAGTTTTCAAAACGGTTCCTACAGGTGCTTGACGGCCAGCACTTCGGCCATGTCGCGGCGGACGTCCTCCACCTTGTCCTCCTGACGGCGGCAGACCTCGGTGAACAGGGTGTCGATCAAAAACAGCTGGGCCATACGGGCGGGCACCGAGCCAAGCTGCAGGGGGCCTTCGTTTGCGCCGCACTGCAGAATGACGTTGGCGTAGCCGGCCGCCGGCGATTTGGGAAAATGGGTCACCAGGATGGTGCGCACCCCGCGGCGCTGGGCCAGTTCGAGCAGCTCGACCGCCTCGCGGGTCGCGCCCGAGTAGGAGAAAAAGAGGATGGCGTCCCGCTGGGTGAGGGCGGTGGTGTACATGATCTGGATGTGGGAGTCGCTGGGGGAGAAAAAGCTCATGCCTGCGGTGGAAAAGATGTGGGCCGCCTCTTCGGCCATAATCATCGAGCCGCCCTGGCCCATGCAGAACACCTTGTCCGCCCCGGTCAGGATATCGGCCGCCCGCTTGATCTCGTCGGGGCGGATGAGGCTGAGGGTCTGGGAGATGGCGTCCACCTCGGCCCCGTACAGCTTGTGGCACATCTCCTGGATGTCGTCCTCGGGGGTGACCTCGCCGCTCAGGAAGGGGATGCCCCGGCGGCTGGCCACGTTTTTGGCCAGGGCCAGCTTGAAGGCGTTGTAGCCCTTGTAGTCCAGCTTGCGGCAGAAGCGGGTGATGGTGGCCTCGGCGACGCCGCAGGCCTCGGCCAGGTCGGAAATGGACATGATCTGGGTATCGCGCTGATGGTCGGTGACGTAGTCGGCCACTTTCTTTTCGGAGGCGGTCAGCTGGTAATATTCCGCGCTGATCCGCTCAATGACCGTGCGCAGGTCGGTGGGCATAGGGATACCTCCTCGTAGAAAAAACGTTGGGGATGGACAGAGGGTCCAATCGGTTATGGATTTATAGTATCATTTTTGAAAATAATTTTCAATTCTTGCGGCTGTTTTTGGAAATTTTGCAAAATCCCTTTTCCGGGGTGACAACCGGCCCCGAATGTGTTATCATAACACAAAACGCCGCGGCCCCGGCTTTGCACAGCGCGGGCGCGGCCTGCTTTGGGAGAAAGGAGCTCGCTTTCTATGTCGAGTGGCATATTCAATCCGCAGAACCGGTTCTGGCAGACGCTGGACCATTTTGCCGACCTTTTGATCCTCAGCCTGCTCTGGCTGGTCTGCTCGCTGCCGCTGGTGACGGCGGGGGCGGCCTCCGCCGCCCTCTACGACGCGGTGGCCCGCTGCGTACGGGGCGGCGAGCCGATGCCCTGGAAGCGCTTTTGGCAGACCTTCCGGCGGGAGCTGCCCTGCGCCGCCCTGGTGACGGTGGTCTGGGGCGGGCTGCTGTGGCTGCTGGCCTGGGCGCTGGGATGGATCTGGGCGGCGGCCGCCGCCGGAAACGCCGCCGCCCCTCTGGTGCTGGTCTTTTGTCTGGTGCTGCTGGTGCTGCCGATGGGGGCCGCCTGCTGGATGTTCCCGCTGCTGTCTCGCTTTACCTTCCGCCCGGTGGGGCTGATGCTGACCGCCCTGCGGCTGGCGGTGGGCTGCCTGCCCCGGACGGTGGGGCTGGTCCTGATCGTGGGGGTGTCGGCGCTGCTGGTGCGGATGCTGCTGATCCCGGTGGTGATCCTGCCCGGTGCGGCGGCCTGGCTCTTTGCCGCGCTGCTGGAGCCGGTGTTCCGCCGGTATCAGCCCGAGGACGCCGGCCCCGAAGAAGCCCAGGAGCCCCAGGAGTCTGAAAAAGCCGAAGAGACCGGCAGTGCGGAAAGATAACCCGAACAGCAAAAAAGTCCCCCGCTCTGGATGCAACAGGGCGGGGGACATGTTTATGGTTTTGGAGACGTCTCAGAACAGCCCGGTGATGCGGCCGTCGTCGGTGACGTCGATGCTGACGGCGGCGGGGGTCTTGGGCAGGCCGGGCATGGTCATGATGCTGCCGCAGATGACCACCACAAAGCCGGCGCCGGCGGCCAGCCGGACCTCGCGGACGTTCATCCGGAAGCCGGTGGGCGCGGCCTTGAGGGCCGCGTTGTCGCTGAAGCTGTACTGGGTCTTGGCGATGCAGACCGGCAGATTGCCGTAGCCCATGGCGGTCAGCTCGTCGAGGGTCCTGGCGGCGGCGGGGCTGTAGTCGACGCCGTCGGCGCGGTAGATCTTGCCGGCGACCGCCTCGATCTTCTCCCGCAGGGAGGCTTCGAGCGGGTAGGTGAACTGGATGGGCCGGTCCTCCAGGCTGGCCAGCACGGCCTCGGCCAGGGCTTTGCCGCCCTCGCCGCCCTTGGCAAAGACCTCGCTCAGGACGCACTTGACCCCCATCCCGGCGCAGTAGTCGCTGACGATGGCCTGCTCCTCGGCGGTGTCGGTGGGGAAAGCGTTGACCGCGACCACCACCGGCAGGCCGAAGCCGTCCTTCATGTTCTCAATGTGGCGGCCGAGGTTGGCCAGGCCGGCGCGGACGGCGTCGGGGTTGGGCTTGTTCAGGTCGGCCTTGGCCACGCCGCCGTGGCTCTTGAGGGCGCGCACGGTGGCCACCAGGACGCAGGCCGAAGGCGCAATGCCGGCGGCCCGGCACTTGATGTCCAGGAACTTCTCGGCGCCGAGGTCGGCGCCGAAGCCGGCCTCGGTGACGACGTAGTCGGCCAGAGCCAGGCTGAGCCGGGTGGCCATGACGCTGTTGCAGCCGTGGGCGATGTTGGCGAAGGGCCCGCCGTGGATGATGGCGGGGTTGTGCTCGAGGGTCTGGACCAGGTTGGGGTCGATGGCGTCCTTGAGCAGGGCGGCCATGGCGCCGGCCGCGCCGATCTGCCCGGCGGTGACCGGCTGGCCGTCGTAGGTGTAGGCGCAGACGATGCGGGACAGACGCTCCTTCAAATCGTGCAGGCTGGAGGCCAGGCAGAACACCGCCATCACCTCGCTGGCGACGGTGATGTCAAAGCCGTCCTCCCGGGGGGTGCCGTTGGCCTTGCCGCCCAGACCGTCCACGATGAAGCGGAGCTGACGGTCGTTCATATCCATGCAGCGCTTCCAGGTGATGCGGCGGGGGTCGATGTGCAGCGGGTTGCCCTGCTGGATGCTGTTGTCGATCATGGCGGCCAGCAGGTTATTGGCGGTGCCGATGGCGTGGATGTCGCCGGTGAAGTGGAGGTTGATGTCCTCCATGGGCACCACCTGGGCGTAGCCGCCGCCGGCGGCGCCGCCCTTGATGCCAAAGACGGGGCCGAGCGAGGGCTCGCGCAGGCAGAGCATGGTCTTTTTGCCCAGAGCGCAGAGCGCGTCGGCCAGGCCCACGCTGGTGGTGGTCTTGCCCTCGCCGGCGGGGGTGGGGCTGATGGCGGTGACCAGGATCAGCTTGCCCTGCCTGCGGCCCTGCTCGGCCAGACGATGGTTGATCTTGGCCTTATAGCGGCCGTAGGGGATGACGTCGGCGTCGTCGAGGCCAAGGCCCGCGGCGATCTCGGCGATGGGGCGCAGGGTGGCTTCCTGCGCGATCTCGATATCGGACTTCATAGCGTAGTTCTCCTTTGCTGCACACAAAAAGGGCAGCGCTGCGCGGCAAACACCGCGCAAGGCTGCCCAGACGGTCGGCTTTCTGTCGCCCCTGCCTGCACTGTGGTCGGTTCCACATTTTCCGTCAGCAGAACAGGGGCCTCTTGCAATGCTTAGAATACCACGAAGGGACGGGGGTTGTCAAGACTGACTCTCGGGGAACAGCAGGGCGGCATCCAGTTCCGCGGCCGGCTTCAGCAGCTCGGTCAGGTCGTGCTGCCGTCCCACGTTGGTCACGTCGATCTTTTTCACACAGACGCCGATCCAGGGAAACTGCAAGCTCAGCTCGTCCATCAGATCGTAAATATCTGCTGTGGCAAGCTTTTGATCAGATAGATAGCCCGACCCCTGCCGGTGCGAAAAACCGTGCCGCTTGAAAAAACGGCGCAGGTCGTCATAGGCCTGCCGGTAGTTGGCGCCGGGATAATGCTGTTGGAGCAGATGGGTGTCCAGATCAAAGTTCAGTGCCTTGAAATAGGTTCGTTCCACGGTCAGCCCCTTGCCTGGACCTGCTTGCGCCGGTAGTGGCGCAGCAGGTCCTCTTCGTTAAAGTCGTCGGGATGGTCGGAATCATCGCTGTCATACAGCCGCCAGGCAGCTACATTCTCCATGAACCAGGGCTGGCGTTTGAGGGTGTTGACGATCTTGCCGAACAGGCTGAAATCCCGGTCCCGGCCGCAGTCGCGGTAGACAAGAGCGCCGGAAGCATCCTCCACCCGGGGAAGCCCGGCGGCGAGGAATACCCGGTCGATGGTGGTATAAATGCCGTCCAGAGGGTATTTCTGCTCGGCGGTGATTTTGTTGTCGTCCATTTGGATGAGCATTTTCAGCATGGGGCAGTCCTCCTTTCTGTTATTATACCACCGGCCCGCCCGGGCTGCAAGCAAATGAAACATCCCCGCAGCTTCCGGCTGGGAGGCTGCGGGGACGCAAAAGTGTTATTTCCGCGTAAAGTCGCTGTGAACGCGCAGGCGGCTCATGGCGCGGGCCAGGTTGTACTGGGCCACGCGGTACTCCTGGATGCTGCGCTTCTGCAGCAGGGCCTCCTTGGCCTGGTCGGCGGCGCGGCGGGCGCGGTTGGCGTCGATCTCCTCGGGGCGTTCGGCGGTGTCCACCAGGACGAGGACGTCGTTGCGCTCCACCTTGATCAGGCCGGCCGAGACGGCCGCGATCTTCTCCCGGCCGGCGTCGGGGCCCTCGGCCGGGCGGTAGTGCAGCTCGCCGGGGGCGACGGCCGAGATCATGTTGGCGTGGTGGGCCTGCACGCCGAAGCTGCCGTCGGCGCAGGGGACCACCAGGTTTTCGCACAGGCCCTCAAAGAACATCTCGTCCGCGGCCAGAATGCGCAGATGGAAGGTGTTCATCACACTTCACCTGCCTCGATCTTTTTGGCCTTGGCCGCCACGTCGGCGATGGTGCCGACGTTGAAGAAGGCGGCCTCGGGGTACTGGTCCATCTCGCCGTCCACGATGGCGGCAAAGCCCCTGACCGTCTCTTCCAGGGGGACGTAGACGCCCGGGATGCCGGTGAATTTTTCGGCCACATGGGTGGGCTGGGAGAGGAAGCGCTGGACCTTGCGGGCCCGGGCGACCGTTTTCTGGTCCTCCTCGCTCAGCTCGTCCATGCCCAGGATGGCGATGATGTCCTGCAGCTCGCGGTACTTCTGCAAAATCTCCTGCACCTTGCGGGCGACGCGGTAGTGCTCTTCGCCGACAATGTCGGGCTCCAGGATGCGGGAGGTGGATTCCAGCGGGTCGACGGCGGGGTAGATGCCCTGCTCGACGATCTTGCGGCTCAGGACGGTGGTGGCGTCCAGATGGGTGAAGGTGGTGGCGGTGGCGGGGTCGGTCAGGTCGTCGGCGGGGACGTAGACGGCCTGCACTGAGGTGACCGAGCCGTCCTTGGTGGAGGTGATCCGCTCCTGCAGCTCGCCCATCTCGTTGGCCAGGGTGGGCTGGTAGCCGACGGCCGAGGGCATCCGGCCCATCAGGGTGGACACCTCGCTGCCCGCCTGGACAAAGCGGAAGATGTTGTCGATGAAGAGCAGCACATCCTTGTGGGCCTCGTCCCGGAAGTGCTCGGCCATGGTCAGGCCGGACAGGGCCACCCGCATACGGACGCCGGGGGATTCGTTCATCTGGCCAAAGACCAGGGCGGTCTTGTCCGCAATGCCGCTTGCCTGCATTTCGCGCCACAGGTCGTTGCCCTCGCGGCTGCGCTCGCCCACGCCGGTAAAGACCGAATAGCCGTTGTGGCTGGTGGCGACGTTGTAGATCAGCTCCTGGATCAGGACGGTCTTGCCGACGCCGGCGCCGCCGAACAGGCCGATCTTGCCGCCCTTGGCGTAGGGCTCGAGCAGGTCGATGACCTTGATGCCGGTCTCGAGGATCTCGACGGCGGGGTTCTGCTCTTCAAAGGAGGGGGGCTTGCGGTAGATGCTCTTGACGGGGGTGCCGGCGGGGACGGCTTCGCCCCCGTCGATGGGCTGGCCCAGGACGTTGAACATCCGGCCCAGCACCGCCTCGCCCACTGGCACCTGAATGGTGCGGCCGGGGGCGGCGACCTCCATGCCGCGGGCCAGCCCCTCGCTGGCCGCCAGCATGACGCAGCGGACGGTGTGGGGGTCCAGATGCTGGGAGACCTCCATCACCCGCTCGCCCTCCCCCACCCGGACGGTGAGGGCCTCGCGGATGCGGGGCAGGGGCAAAGTCTCGAAGGCGACGTCCACGACAGGGCCCGAGACCTGAATGATTTTACCTGTATTCAAATGGGTCACACATCCTTTCGTGTAGAAGCGGCGGCCTCCCGCTTATGGCGCTGCGCCTTGGCGCCGGCCGACACCTCGGTGATCTCGAGGGTGATGGCCGACTGGCGCACCCGGTTGTACTGCAGGCTGAGCTCGTCCAGCAGCCGCTGGGCGTTCTCGTTGGCGGCGTCCATGGCGGTCATGCGGGCGTTCTGCTCGCTGCAGAAACTGTCGATCAGGGCGCTGTAGATAAAGCCGGAGACGTAGCTCTCGACCATGTTGTTCAGCACCGTGACCATGTCGGGCATGAACTCGAAGCGGTCGGAGGAGTGGTCCTCGTCGGCGGAGGCGAAGTGGGCCCGGTGGAAGGGCAGCAGGCGGGTGCTCTTGGCCGCCGAGGCCAGGCTGCTCTCCATGTCGGTGTAGACGATATACAGCTTTTTCCACGCGCCGCGGTTGAAACCGTCCAGCAGGATGGCGCTGATCTCGCGGGCGCGCTCGAGGGTGGGGTTCTGGGCGGTGTAGAGGAAACTCTGCTCGATGGGGATGTGGTGCTGGGCAAAGTAGTGCCGCCCGTATTCCCCGACCACGAACAGCTTGCAGCCGGGGTGGCCTTCCAGCACCTGCAGGGTCTCCTTGACGGCGTTCTGGTTATAGGCGCCGGCCAGACCCTTGTCGGCGGTGATGACCAGGCAGGCATAGGGCCCGCCCTTGATGTCGTCCTCGTGGGGCGGGTAGAAATAGCGGCTGTGGATATCGCTGGAGGTGCGGAAGATCCGCTTGATCTCGGCCCGCAGCGCGTCGAAGTAGGGGCGGGTGTGCTCCAGGTCCTCGCGGGCGCGGCGCAGCTTGGTGGACGAGATCAGGTACATGGCGCTGGTGATCTTCTGGGTCTGGCGGACGCTCTCGATCCGGTCTTTGATCTCTTTGGTGCTCGGCATATCACTGCCCCTTCTTCTGATACTGGGCCACGAAGGTGCGGGCCAGGGAGAGGATCTGCTGGCGGTCGTCGTCGCTCAGCAGGCCGGTGGAATCGATCCGCTGGCAGAGAGCGGCGTCCTGCTCGGCAAACCAGGCGAGCATCTCGTGCTGGACGCCGCTGATCTCGCCGGCGGGGATATCCTGCAGCACATGGTTCAGGGCCGCCACCAGGGTGATGACCTGCTCGTGCTGGGTCAGGGGGTGATACTGCTTCTGGCGCAGCAGCCGCATCAGGCCCTGGCCGTAGGTCAGCTGGCGCTTGGTGGTCTCGTCCAGGTCGCTGGAGAACTGGGTGAAGACCTCCATCTCGCGGTACTGCGCCAGGTCCAGGCGCATGGCGCCGGCGGCCTTCTTCATGGCCTTGGTCTGGGCGTCGCCGCCCACACGGGAGACCGACAGGCCGACGTTGACGGCCGGGCGCTGGCCCGAGAAGAAGAGGCTGCTCTCCAGGAAGAGCTGGCCGTCGGTGATCGAGATGACGTTGGTGGGGATATAGGCCGAGACGTCGCCGGCCTGGGTCTCGATGATGGGCAGGGCGGTCATGCTGCCGCCGCCCATGTCGTCGGACAGGTGGGCCGAACGCTCCAGCAGACGGCTGTGGAGGTAGAAGACGTCGCCGGGGTATGCCTCGCGGCCGGGGCTGCGCTCCAGCAGCAGGGAGAGGGCGCGGTAGGCGATGGCGTGCTTGGACAGGTCGTCGTAGACGATCAGGACGTCCCGGCCCTGGTGCATGAAGTACTCGCCGATGCTGGTGCCGGCATAGGGGGCGATGTACTGCAGCGAGGCCGAGTCGCTGGCCGGGGCGCTGACGATGATGCAGTACTCCATCGCGCCGCGGCGGCGCAGGTTCTCGGCCAGCAGGGCCACCGAGCTGGACTTCTGGCCGATGGCGACGTAGATGCAGACGACGTTCTTGCCCTTCTGGTT
>DXHQ01000012.1 GCA_019113345.1 Candidatus Faecalibacterium intestinigallinarum | reverse complement strand
CCCTGCACCAGAATGGCCAGGATCAGCACCGGCAGCACGAACTGCAGATACCGCTTGAGCCACTTGGATTTGGGCAGCTTGATCCCCTCGCCGGTGTTGGCCTCGGCAAAGTACTTGTCGTAGCCCCAGCCCCACTTGGAGACGCAGAACAGCAGGAAGATCAGCGAGCCGATGGGCAGCAGCAGGTTGCTGACCAGGAAGTCCTCGGTGTCCAGGACGTTCTTGCCACCCAGGAAGGTCAGGCCACTCCAGACGTTGTAGCCCAGCACGCAGGG
The DNA here is from genome assembly GCA_019113345.1 of Candidatus Faecalibacterium intestinigallinarum. Taxonomy (GTDB): domain Bacteria; phylum Bacillota; class Clostridia; order Oscillospirales; family Ruminococcaceae; genus Faecalibacterium; species Faecalibacterium intestinigallinarum. The sequence goes on along the minus strand of DXHQ01000012.1, from coordinate 25,530 downwards.
CACGCTGGCCACCAGCACGATGACCATATTGATGACACAGGACTTCTTGCGCTCCCAGCCAAAGCAGTCGCAGCAGATGACCAGAATATTCTCAAACACCGCGATGACGGTGGTGAAGCTGGCAAAGGTCATGAACACAAAGAACAGGCTGCCCCACAGCCGCCCGCCGGGCATATTGACAAAGACCTCGGTCAGGGTGATGAAGATGAGGGAGGGGCCCTGGTCCGGCTCGATGCCGTAGGCAAAGCAGGCCGGGAAGATGATCATGCCGCTCATCATGGCGACAAAGGTATCCAGCGCGCAGATCCGGATGGATTCGCCGGGCAGGGTGTTGTCCCGCTTCATGTAGCTGCCGAAGATCTCCATGGCGGCAATGCCCAGGCTCAGGGTAAAGAAGGACTGGTTCATGGCGGCCATGGCCACGTTGCCGATGCCCACCTCGGCGGCGCGCTCAACGCTGGGCAGCAGGTAGAAGCTGACGCCCGAGCCCGCCCCGGGCAGCAGGACGCTGTTGACGGCCAAAATGACGATCAGGACCAGCAGGGCAATCATCATCCATTTGCTGATCCTCTCCAGACCGTTCTGCAGGCCCATGCTGACCACCGCAAAGCCGGCCAGGACGATGACCACCATCCAGATTCCCATTTCCACGGGGTTGGCCAGCATGGCGTTGAAGGCGTCGGCGGCGTGGCCGGCCTCCATCCCCACAAACTGCCCGGTGGCAAACTTGGCGAAGTAATCCAGCATCCAGCCGGCCACCGTGGTGTAGTACATCATCAGCAGATAGCAGCCCGCCAGGCAGAACCACCCGTGGATGTGCCATTTGGAACCGGCGGGCTCCAAAGCCTGGTAGCCCTGCACCGCGCTCTTGCGGCTGGCCCGGCCGACGGCCAGCTCCATGGTCAGCACCGGCACGCCCATAATGACCAGGAACATCAGGTAGAACAGCACGAACAGGCCGCCGCCGTTCTGTCCCACCAGGAACGGGAAGCGCCACACGTTCCCGATGCCGATCGCGCAGCCCGCGCTGACCAGGATAAAGCCCAGCCGCGAGCCAAAGGTTTCACGTTTCATGATTTTCCTCCTAAACATTCTAACATACGCCGACAGGCGGCCCCTCTATTGTATCCGCCCGAAAGACAGGATGCAAGAGGCAACCCGCCCCTGCCGCAAAAAATCGTTTGATTCGATGGGATTCATCAAAAAAAGTGGACGGTGCAGAGGGCTCTTTCCCTGTGCAGCACCATGGCTGCCGTTGCGTTCAGGCTGCGCTGACAGTTTGGCCGTTCAGTCTACGCGATTGCTCTGCCGGTTTACCCCTAGTTTGCCCCCCTCAGTCAGCTGCGCTGACAGCTCCCCCGCACGCGTGGGAGCTTAAAAGGAAAAATTTTAAAAAATAGCGTATCACTTCTTCTGTTTTTCAAAGAAAGCGCAGCGAGTTTTAATCTCGGTATCAATCCTTTTGCATACATTGTGAAAATGCTCATCCACATCTTCATTTTTGAATCGAAGAACTTTTAGACCCATTGTTATCAAAATTGATGTACGCTCTGCGTCATATGCCAGACCTTCTGGCGTATAATGCTGTGCACCGTCGATCTCAATCGCAAGTCGGGCGGAATAGCAGTAAAAATCAACAATAAATTGTCCGATAACCCGTTGTCTGTAAATTTTGACGGGATAATTCCGCAGACAGCCATACCAGAGCTTTTCTTCTTGCGGGGTCATATTCTGCCGAAGCTGTCTGGCCTGCGGCGTCCGGCAGGGATCTTTCCGGTATGCCATACTTTTCATCCTCCTATGTCGGTGATTATGGAAAACATTACGTTTAGTTTACTTGTTGACCATTGAAAAATCAACCTTGCCTTAGCAATTCAAAATCCCTTCCTTTTAAGCTCCCACGCGTGCGGGGGAGCTGTCAGCGCAGCTGACTGAGGGGGTAAACTGGGGGCAAACCAAGGCGTCAAGGCAGCCGGATAGTAAACCGCAGCTTAAATATACTTTTAGTAAACCCATCTCAGGGAACCGTATACATAACTTCTTCCCGCTCCGGGCATCCTGACCAAAAAGGAGGCCCGAAGATGGACAAGAAGGACAAGAAAAAGGCAAAGCGCGCCCAAGACGCCGCTGCCGCGCAGCAGACGCCCGCCGCCGGCGGCAGCGAGGAGACCGAGCGCCGCGCTTTTGAACAGAATCAGCTGGAGGCCATGGGCACCGTCAGCCTGACCAAAGGGGCCCACGCCATCCATTGCCTGACCGTCATCGGCCAGATCGAGGGGCACGTCGAGGCCCCGCAGGGACAAAAGACCACCAAGTACGAACACGTCATCCCGCAGCTGGTGGCGGTCCAGGAGGACCCCGCCATCGAGGGGCTGCTGGTGCTGCTGAACACGGTGGGCGGCGACGTGGAAGCCGGCCTCGCCCTGGCCGAGCTGATCGCCAGCATCTCCAAGCCCAGCGCCGCGCTGGTGCTGGGGGGCGGGCATTCCATCGGCATCCCGCTGGCGGTCAGCGCCCGGCGCAGCTTCATCGTGCCCACCGCCACCATGACCGTCCACCCGGTCCGCCACTCGGGGATGATCCTGGGCGTGCCCCAGACCATGCGGTGGTTTGAGCAGATGCAGGAGCGGATCACCGGCTTTGTCGAAAGCCACAGCCAGATGCCGGCCGGCCGCTTCAACGAGCTGATGCTCCACACCGGCGAGCTGGTCATGGACATGGGCACCGTCCTGGACGGGCGCCGCGCCGTCGAAGAAGGGCTGATCGATCAGCTGGGCGGCTTATCCGAAGCCATGCGCTGGCTCTACCGCGAGATCGAAGCCACATAACGCAGCGCCAAAAGCTGCGCCGATGCCTCTGCCAAAAGCAGGGGCTTTTTCTTTTGGGGGCGTTTGGCACTTTGTGAAAAAATTCTCCAAAAGTATTGTTAAGGGTTTGACATTCTTTCGGATTGCTGTATACTAGAATTATCATATTGGGAGAAAAACGTCTCTTACCCCTCAAGAGAACACAACATTCTGCGCGTACATACAGAGGAGGTCCTGTCATGAATCCGTCCGCCAAGGCTTCGGTGCCGGTCATCCGGCGCCTGCCCAAATATTACCGTTATCTCCGCGCCCTCAAAGAGGCGGGCGTCGGCAGCATCTCCTCGCGGGAGCTCGCCGCCCAGATGGGCACCACCGCCTCGCAGGTCCGGCAGGATTTCAACTGCATCGGCAACGTCAACGGCCGGCAGGGCATCGGGTACTCGGTGGATAAGCTGCTGTCCATTTTGGAGGAGCTGCTGTTCGGCGGCGGCGAGCGGCTGCCCGCCATCCTGATCGGCTGCGGCCGGCTGGGCACGGCGGTCAGCAGCTTCATCGCCAACAACAACAACGGCTTTACCCTGATCGCCGCCTTTGACGTCAAGCCCGAACTGATGGGCCAGACCGTCAGCGGCATCCCCATCCGCCCCCTCGACAGTCTGGAGGAGTTCTGCAACACCTATCACCCCCAGATGGCGGTCCTCTGCCTGCCGCGCAGCGGGGCGGAGCAGATCAGTGGGCGGCTGGTGGATCTGGGCATCCGCGGCTTCTGGAACTTTTCCCACTACGACCTGTCGGTGCCCTACCCCGACACGGTGGTGGAAAACGTCCACCTGGGCGACAGTCTGATGAGCCTGGGCTACCGGCTGCGCAATGACTAAACCAACGAAAGGCAGACTATGGCAAAACTTTATTTCCGGTACGGCGCGATGAACAGCGGCAAAAGCACCGCCCTGATGCAGGTAGCGCACAACTATGAGGAACAGGGGATGCGGGTGCTGATCCTAAAGCCTCAGATCGACTCGAAGGGCGGCGGCGAACTGGTCAGCCGGCTGGGGGTGCGGCGGAAAGCCGACCTTCTCATCCGCCCCGGCGACGACGTCTTTCTGGCGGTCGAGGCCGACCGCACCGCGCATCAGACCCCGCTTGCCTGCGTCCTCTGCGACGAGAGCCAGTTTTTCACCCCGGCGCAGGCCGAGCAGCTCTTTATGGTCACCGTCGACCTGGGCATCCCGGTCATCTGCTACGGGCTGCGCAGCGACTTTTCTCTCCAGGGCTTCCCGGGTTCCACCCGGCTGATGGAGCTTGCCCATACCATCGAGGAGATGAAGACCATCTGCACCTGCGGGCGCAAGGCCATCTGCAACGCCCGCAAGGTGGGGGGCAAGTTCGTGTTCGAGGGCGAACAGGTCGCCATCGACATGGAGAACGACGTCCAGTATGTCAGCATGTGCCCCCAGTGCTATTTCCGGGAGCGGCGGGCTTTTTACGCCGCCCGCGCCCGGGCCGCCGGCCGGGAAAAATGACTTTCCATCGCCGGGGCGGGGCCTTCCGGCAGCAGATACGCACAAATTTTGCCCACACTTTTTTCCAGCGCCGCGGCTGCCTGCTGCGGCGCCTTTCTTTTGCCGCGCGGCGGGGAGGTTCCGCCCCCTGTTCCGCACGGCGGCCGGGGCGGGCTCTGCAAAATCGTTAATATATCAGCAATTTGAAAACGGATTCCGTCACTTTTCTCCAAAATCCGGACAAAATGCTGTTGTGTACAAGTTGCACAACTTTTTGCTTCAAGTTTGGATATTTCGGCAAAGCCTCCGAAAGCCCCCTTTGCAGTACAGCAAGATATGCGCGTTTTTGCCTTTCAAACCACAATTTGCGTCTTTCTTTTCGCGCAGTTTTTTTCTATCATAATTGTATACAAGGGGGTTCAGCGATAGCCCCCTGAGAGTTTTGTGTTTTATCATTAGGAGGAGAAAAAATGAGCAACGCAATTTCCCGTCGTGACTTCCTGAAGGTCACCGGCGCTGTTGGCGCAGCCGGTCTGCTGGCTGCCTGCGGCGGCGGCAGCAGCTCTTCTACCGCAGCTGCCAACTCCGCTCCCGCTTCTGTGGCCGCCCCCACTGGCGACGCCGTCGAGCTGAGCATCAGCTGGTGGGGCGGTGAGTCCCGCCACGAGGCTTACCAGGCTGCCATCGCCGCCTTCAGTGAAGCCAACTCCAACATCACCGTCGCCCCCACCTTTGCCGCATGGTCCGGCTGGGAGGACACCATGTCCACCAAGTTCGCCGGCGGCGTGGCCGAGGATGTCTGCCAGGTCAACTGGAACTGGCTGTACAACTACTCCGGCAACGGCCAGACCTTCATCGACCTGAACAGCGTCTCCGATTACATCGACCTGTCTCAGTGGGATGAGAGCGTCCTGAACACCTGCGTGGTCGCCGATATGCTGCAGGCCATCCCCGTCTCGATGACCGGCCGTATCTTCTACTGGAACATGACCACCTTCAACAAGGCCGGCATCACCGAGGTTCCCAAGACCCTGGACGATCTGATGGCCGCCGGCGCCGCCTTCCAGAGCCAGCTGGGCGATGACTACTATCCCCTGCACCTGGGCGGCTACGACCGCATGATCATGATGGTCTTCTACCTCGAGTCCATCTACGGCAAGGACTGGGCTGACCCCGCCACCTCGACCCTGAACTACACCGCCGAGGAGATCGCCGAGGGCCTGGACTTCATCAAGAGCCTGGTCGACAACCACGTCATCATGCCTCTGCCCACCTACTACGGCAACAACGGCTCCACCGCCGCTCACCAGTCCAACGAGTGGATCACCGGTAAGATCGCCGGCATCCTCGAGTGGGATTCCTCCGCTTCCAAGTATCAGGATGCCCTGGACGAGGACAACAAGGCCGGCTTCGTCGTCGGCGAGGAGATCAAGTTCGGCGATTACAACGGCGGCTTCACCAAGGTTTCGATGGGCCTGGCCATCACCCAGACCTGCGAGCACCCCGCCGAGGCTGGTATGCTGATCGACTACCTGCTGAACAACGAGGAAGGCGCCTCCATCATGGGCTCCGAGTGCGGCATCCCCGCTTCCAAGGCTGGTCTGGCTGCCGCCGAGGCTGCCGGCGCCGTGGACGAGCTGGTCAACGAGGCCAACAGCAAGGTCATGGCCTTCTGCGCCTTCCAGCTGGATCCCCTGTTCGAGCACAACAACCTGAAGGCTGACGGCACCGGCATCTACCAGGAAGTCTTCGACACCATCGACTACGACGGTGTCTCGGGCGCCGAGGTCGTCGACATCCTGCTGGATGGCATGGAGAGCGTCGGCTACACCATCAACGCTTAATCGTATCCCTGCAAGGCTCCTTTTGTAAAAAGGCAGCCGTGCTGTAAACGCGCCAACGGGAGGGGCGCCTGTATCCGCAAGATCCGGGTGCCCCTCTTTCTCCGGCGAAAATTCAGGCTTTTTGCATAAATCTTTCGCCGTTCGTTGGAATTTTTGCAGCATAGCGCTGTCATTTTGAAGAAACATCACACCAAAAAAGGAGGAATCCCCTGATGAAAGCAAACAATGCGCCTGCGGTCGGGCGCACGCCGTTTCAGAAGTGGTGCGACAAGTACCAGGGTCTTTTCTACCTGATCCCCTGGATCATCGGCTTTGTCGTGTTTAAGGCCGTTCCGTTCGGTCAGTCGCTGTACTACAGTTTCACCGACATGAACTTCTTCAACGGCATCAGCGAATACGGCCTGATGAACTATATTGAGGCGTTTACCGACGATCGTATCACCAAGTCGCTGATCACCACCTTCCAGTATTCCTTCATCACCGTCCCGATGAAGCTGGTCTTCGCACTGTTCATCGCGTACATCCTGAACTTCAACATCAAGTTCGTCAATGCGTTCCGTACCGCATACTACATCCCGTCCATTCTGGGCGGCTCGGTGGCCATCGCCGTGCTGTGGCGCGCGGTCTTCCGTGACGACGGTCTGATCAACACCGTCATCAAGATGCTGACCTTCGGCGCTTTTGAAGGCCCGTCCTGGCTGTCCGATCCCGATTACGCCCTGTGGGTCATCTGCCTGCTGCGTGTGTGGCAGTTCGGTTCCGCCATGGTGCTGTTCCTGGCCGCCCTGAAGGGCGTGCCCGCCGACCTGTACGAGGCCGCCACCATCGACGGCGCAGGCAAGTGGCGTCAGTTCTTCTCCATCACCGTCCCGATGATCACCCCCATCATCTTCTACAACCTGGTCACCCAGATCTGCCAGGCGTTCCAGGAATTCAACGGCCCCTACATCATCACCAACGGCGGCCCGCGCAACGCTACGACCCTGATCGCCCTGCTGGTTTACCAGTACGCCTTCAAACAGAACGAGATGGGCATGGCTTCCGCCCTGGCTTGGATCATGTTCGTCATCGTCTGCGTGCTGACGGTCATCGCCTTCACCAGCCAGAAGAAGTGGGTCTACTACTCGGATGAAAGGTAAGGTGAACTAGTATGGGAATGAAAGCTGCGCATCGTGTCGCTACCTTCTTTAAGTACTTCGTCCTGATCCTGGTTGGCCTGATCATGATCTATCCCCTGCTGTGGATGGTCAGCGCCACCTTCAAGGACAACAGCGAGATCTTCGCAGGCATCAGCCTGTGGGTCAAGAACCCCACCCTGGAGGGCTACCGCAACGCTCTGAACGACTTCGGCGGCTCCATCAACATCATCCAGGCCATGCTCAACACCTACAGCTACGTGATCCCCAAGGTCATCCTGACGGTTGTCTCGGCCTGCATCGCCGCCTACGGCTTCGGCCGCTTTGACTTCCCCGGCAAGAAGATCATGTTCAGCGTCATGCTGTCCACCCTGTTCCTGCCGCAGGTCGTTCTGAACGTGCCGCAGTTCCTGCTGTACAACAGCTTCGGCTGGATCAACAGCCCCTTCTACCTGGCCATCTGGGTCCACTGCGCATTCGCGACTGAGACCTACTTCGTCTACCAGCTGATCCAGTTCCTGCGCAACGTCCCCCGCGATCTGGACGAGGCTGCCTCCATCGACGGCTGCAGCTCCTTCCAGACCCTGTACAAAGTCATTGTCCCCATGCTGCTGCCCGCGCTGGTCTCCTGCGCGCTGTTCCAGTTCATGTGGAGCTGCAACGACTTCATGGGCCCGCTGCTTTACGTCTCCACCCCCGCCAAGTACCCCATGTCCCTCTTCGTCAAGCTGTCGATGGACGGTGATACCGGCTTTGCGTGGAACCGTATCCTGGCTCTGTCCCTGATCTCCATCCTGCCGCAGCTGATCGTCTTCTTCTGTGCACAGGACCAGTTCGTCGAGGGCATCTCGGCCGGCGCAGTCAAGGGCTAAGCCTTTGCTGAGCGGCGCCCCGGCGTCCCACTGAAAAAGATCCCCTGTGCCTGCCTTTGGCACAGGGGATTTTTCATGGCCCTGTCATTCTTTCCGGCTGCGGTACGCCTTGCGGTACTGCATGGGGCTGACCCCCACCTGCTCGTGAAAGACCCGGCGGAAATGGGCCGTGGTGGAAAAGCCCGTCTCTTCGGCCACGTCGTTGATGCCGAGGTCGGTGGTCTCGAGCAGGCGGCGGGCTGCTTCGATCCGCCGCACATTGATAAAGTCGACGATGGACTGCCCCGTCACCCGCCGGAACAGCCGGCTGAGATAGTAGGGCGACAGGTAGAACTGCGCCGCCACGCTGCCGAGGTTGAGCTTCTGGTTGTAGTTGGCCATCAGATAGGCGCAGATCTTCTCGACGGTCTCGTTGCGGGGCGCGGATGCGCTGCCGCTCTCGGCGGCGGCCTCCTTGCCCGCATAGTGCATCAGCAGGGAGAGATAGAGCCTGCCGGGACAGTCCGGCTCCTGCCAGGCGCCGGCCGCCAGTTCCAGCAGGGTGTGCATCCGGTTCGACCACACCGGGTCTCCCAATAGGACCAGCGGGCCCTTGCCGCTGTCCATCAGGCGGGCTTTTTGCACCTCGGTCATCATTTCGAGCGGGAAGCGGCAGCCCAGCAGTTCGGCGGGCCAGCCGCCTGCCGGCTCAAAATCGCAGTCCCGCCGCCCCAGCACCAGCACGCTGCCCGGGCCTGCGCCCACCCCGCCGTCCGGGCCCTGGTTCCAGTGCAGCATCCCGCTGCCGCTCAATACCATGAACAGACACCCTTCCCCGCTGCCGGCGGTCAGCAGACGGGCAGGGCCGGTCAGCTGTAAGGTCTCCACCTTCAGCTTGCCGTCCTGACTGCTCTTTTTGCTCCCCGGGTCGTTCTTCACGATGGGCCCCCCTTTTCCGTTTTCTTTCATCATAACACATTCGCACCGCGCGAAACAATAGTGAGAGGATGATTTTCTATGAAACTGACCTTGATCCGCGCCATGACCCGCAGCGCCGTCTTTGAGCTGGAAAACGACCTGTGCTTCCGGCCGGCCGAGCCCTTTGCCGTCCTGCTTGACGGCAAGGAGATCTACGCCGCCTGCAACACCAACGTCTTTTCGGTCTACTCGCTGCTGCCGGGCCACCCCTACACCCTGACCGTCAAAGCCGGCGGCGAGGAACTGACCGCCGACTTCGTCACCCGGACCGAGACCTTCTTTGTGGATGCGTCCCGCTACGGGCTGGTGGGCGACGGCGTCACCGACAACACCGCCAAGCTCCAGGCCGCCCTTTCCACCTGCCCGCCGGGCGGCACCGTCTACCTGCCCGCCGGCCGCTACCGCACCGCCAGCCTCTTTCTCAAGAGCCACACCACCCTCTACCTCGAAAAGGGCGCGGTGATCCTGGGCGACAACGACCGCACCCACTACCCCATCCTGCCCGGCGTCCTGCCCAGCGAGAACGAGGTGGACGAGTACTACCTGACCGGCTGGGAGGGCAATCCCCTCGACAGCCTGGCCAGCCTGATCAACGTCACCCAGGCTGAGGATGTGACCATCACCGGCGAGGGCGAGATCGACGCCGACGCCCAGAACGGCGACTGGTGGCAGGACGTCAAGAAAAAGAAGATCGCCTGGCGGCCCCGCACCGTCTCGATCACCGACAGCCGCTATGTGGTGCTGCACGGCGTGACGGTCAAGAACAGCTATTCCTGGACCATCCACCCCATGTTCTCGACCGGGCTGGACCTGCTGGACTTCAAGATCCGCAACCCCTACGACGCGCCCAACACCGACGGCATCGACCCCGAGAGCTGCGCCAACACCCGCATCATCGGCGCGGACATCCACGTCGGCGACGACTGCATCGCCATGAAGGCCAGCAAGGTCTTTCTCGGCATGAAGCTGAAAAAGCCCTGCAAGAACACCGTCATCCGCAACTGCCTGCTGGACAAGGGCCACGGCGGCATCGTCATCGGCAGCGAGATGTCGGGCGGCGTCAAGGACATGGTGGTCACCCAGTGCCTGATGGACCACACCGACCGGGGCCTGCGGGTCAAGACCCGCCGCGGCCGCGGCAAGACCGCCGTCATCGACGGGCTGGTCTTCCGCAACGTCGAGATGAAGGGTGTCAAGGCCCCCTTCGTCATCAATATGTTCTATTTCTGCGACCCCGACGGCCACAGCGATTACGTCCAGTGCCGCGAGGCCATGCCGGTGGACGACTACACCCCCCGCCTGGGCAGCCTGACCATGGAGGACATCCGGGCCACCGACGCCCAGTTCGCCGGCTGCTACTTCGATGGCCTGCCCGAAATGCCCATCGGCGAGGTGGTCATGCGCAATGTCCGCATCGCCTTTGCCCCCGACGCCGAGGCCGGCCAGGCCGCCATGGCCGACGGCCGTCCCCTGGTCAAAAAGCTGGCCATCTACGCCGAAAACGTCAAGAAGATCGAGCTGCACAACGTCCAGATCGAAGGCTACGAGGGCGAGCGGCTCCAGTTTGCCAATGTCGGCAACTTTGAGGAGGATTGAACCATGACACACCAGGAAATTCTGACCATGCTGGGCGAGTACGTTGATTACCTCATCGCCAACTCCACCGCCGAGGCTCCCCTGTGGAACATCGAGAAGGTGCGCAGCGGCAAGCCCAACAAGTGGAACTACATCGACGGCTGCATGATCACCGCCTGCCTGAGCCTCTACAACACCACCGGCGACAAAAAATACCTCGACTTCTCCAAGGACTTCATCGACTGGTTTGTCCAGCCCGACGGCAGCATCAAGACCTACGACCCCGAGGAGTACAACCTCGACAACGTCAACCAGGGCAAGAACCTCTTCATCCTTTACAACATCTTTGGGGAGGAAAAGTACCGCAAGGCCATCGACGTCGTCTACAGCCAGCTCAAGGGCCAGCCCCGCACCAAGGAGGGCAACTTCTGGCACAAGAAGATCTACCCCTGGCAGGTCTGGCTGGACGGTGCGTACATGGCCCAGCCCTTCTACATGGAGTACGAGACCCGCTTCAACAAGATGAGCGGCTGCATCGACAGCTACCGCCAGTTCATGAACATCCAGAAGTACATGCGCGACCCCAAAACCGGCCTGTACTACCACGGCTACGACGAGAGCCGCCAGATGTACTGGGCCGACCCTGTCACCGGGTGCAGCCCCAACTTCTGGCTGCGCGCGATGGGCTGGTTCATGGTGGCCATGGTGGATGTGCTGGAGCGGATGGACGAGCAGCTGTACAACGAGTACCGCGCCATCCAGGCCATGCTCAAACAGACCATCGAGGACATCCACAAGTACCAGGATGAGGAGACCGGCATGTTCTGGCAGATCATCGACCACGGCGGCGAGGAGGGCAACTACCTCGAGACCAGCGGCACCGCCCTGTTCGCCTATGCGGTGCTCAAGGGCGTGCGGCTGGGCCTGCTGCCCAAGCGGATGCGCGCCTGGGCCGAGAAGGCCTTCTACGGCGTCTGTGACAAGTACCTGTCCAAGAACCCGGACGGCAGCCTCCAGCTGGACGGCATCTGCCTGGTGGCGGGCCTGGGCGGCGAACAGCACCGCGACGGCAGCCTGGCCTACTACTACAGCGAACCGGTGGTCTGCAACGACGCCAAGGGCGTCGGGCCCCTGGTGCTGGCCTACACCGAAATGATCGCGGAGTAATTCTATAAGCAAAGCCCCCGCTGTCCATGAAAGGACGGCGGGGGCTTGTCATTTGCGGGCAGATATGCTATTGTATAGTTGGATACTGTCGATTTGACGGCAGCGGTGCGTTCCCCTCTCTTTTCACTTTGCGTTGTTGGCAGGGGGCGCTTCTTTGCCCCCTGTCTCTTATTTTGGTAAGAAAGGGGGGCTTGTCATGGTCACACTTTCCGATCTCATCCAGGTTGGAATCCTGGTCGTCAGCGTGATCGAATTGGTCCTCCATCTCATCGAGCTGGACAGGCACCATCGGCAATAAAAAAGAAGTAACCGCTTCTAGCTTCCCGGCTGACGGTTACTTCTTGTAACTGAGGGGGGAACCACCGTTCAAATCGGCAGTGCTCTTCTTCTATGCTTATTATATCCTATATCCTGCGGATTGTCAATCAAAAGCCCCTGCCTTCCCTTTTTAAGATAAGTAGTGATGGTCTGAACTCCGTCGGTTTCACCAAATAGCAAGAATGGACAGTTACCGCTGTCTTTTGAAAAGGCATTTTGATATTTGAAAAGTGAAAGATAATATGGATTTGTTCACAGGTTTGTGCTATACTTTAGCCAAGCAGCAGATCAATAAATCAGCATTGACAAAGGAGTGAGCCGATATGAAAAAGACGGTAGGTTTGATATCCTTGCTAATTTTAATGATGGGGCTGGTTAGCTGTAACGGAGAAACGTTCAATATCGACTTTCCCTTTGGGGTTGAAGATGTTGAAAATATTGAAATGTACCACTATTCGGGAGTACCTGTATCAGCAGAAAAGAAAGTAATCGTTGAAGAAAGTGATATAACGGCCTTGTATGATATGTTTGAGGACTTATCATTGGAAGACAAACAAGTTGAGGAAACCACTGGAGCAAGTGTGACCAGTTTTCGATTTAACCTTTCAGATGGGACAAACTACGAACTGGTGTATGTCTGTGATGGCGTCAAGAACGGAAAGTTGAAATCGTCCACGGGCAATTTTGAATACTTTACAAGTTCAGATATTGGCTCTTATTGGTCTAATATTGACCTTGAAGCAGTTCCAGTTGAAGAAAGCGAATTGCCGAAGTAGCCCGACCAATTCCCATTTATCAGGGAGTTTGCCGTCAACTTAAATGACTGAATACATCAACCTAGAGCAGCTATTTTCAATCTGAAAACGGCTGCTCTTTTCTTTTACCTATGAGCAGAAAGGAGCGACCACCCATGACGAAACCGAGGGAGAAAACCTGCGAGGAATTGACCGACGGCGGTATGAGAAATTTTAATAAGCTGTTGGGATTTCCGTCAAATTGACGGGAGTTTTCAATTTCCCTTGATATCACTACTTTCCTTGAAAAGGGAAGCCCCTGCCTCTTTCCTGAAACCACGGAAAAGGCAGGGGCTTTGCTCTATCTCGATTTTTGCCTCGATTTTTTGCAGGTTTGGTCGTCCCTCAGTCCATGCGGAACTGGATGACCGGCATCACCGGGCGGGCGGACACCACCTCGGGGGCCTCGGGCACATCGGCGGCGGCAGGGGTAGCCTGCACCACATCGGACGGGGCGGGGGCCTCAGGGGCAGCCGGGGCTTCCGGCGCTTCAGGGCTTTCCGGGGCGCTGGGAGCTTCAGGGGCGGCGTTTTCTTCCGAATCGGTCCCGTCCAGCCCGCTGTAGGCCGAGCCGCTGTGGCTCGAATCTTCGTCCAGCCAGCAATAGACCTGTTCCGCCATTTGTTCCGCGGTCCAGTTCATCTGGACCGCGTCCCGCAGGCTGATGCTCATTTTGACCGTTTCTTCTGCGTTCACCCACTCGAACTCGATCTTCTCGGGCATCGGGCCCCACTGGGCCGCCACCTGCTTTACAGCGTCGCGCAGTAGGGCGCAGTCCTTCGCAAAGTCGGCAGTTCGATCGTAAGGCCCATACAGGTCGATCCCAAGCGACAGGAATACGCCAGGCTGGTTCAGCTCGGCAAGGGTCTGCGGCTGCACGCCATATCCCGTATCCATATAGGTGTGCACCGAAAACAGCTGGATCTTCGTATCCTGCAGCGATCCATACAGAGCCTGCTCGTATTCATCTTTGAGGCTCTCGGTCTGGATGCGCCGTTCGGGAGACACCTGCTGCCAGAACAGGGGCAGCAACGTCAGGCAGAAGGCGCCGCCCATCAGCACCAGGCAGCCGAACACGGCCAGGAAATCGTATTTCCACCGGGCGGGGTGGGAGGCGCACCAGAGCGTCTCGACGCCGAGGGCCACCAGCGCCAGCGGCGCGCCCACCTTGACCACCAGAAGCCAGTCAAAGCCGGGCACAAAATAGTAGCAGAGGAAGCATGCGCCCACCGCTATCAGGCACAGACCCAACGTCACGCTGCCCACCCGGCGGACCGGCTTCTCCTGCTCCTGCCGGGGCGGCCGTTTGGCCGCCGGTTTGGGCGGGGTCTGGGGGCCGGGCTGCGGGTTCGGGGCGGCGGCCCCGGCGGCTTTCTCACTGTGCAGATCCGTCATGGTTCTCGTCCTCCTTTTCGCTGTAGGCGGCGTACTCGTCCAGCTGGCCGGGCAGCTGCTCAAAGGGCTCGAAGGGGTCGTCGGCGGGAGGCTGCTTTTTCTGCTGCGGGCCCCGCACCAGCCACGCGCCCAGAGCGATCAGGGCCAGGCAGATCAGGACGGTGGGCACCTCGCTCATCACATTGTAGATCATCCGGACGATCCAGTTGTTGTTGCTGTTCCAGTACAGCTCCCGCAGAAAGTCCATCACCAGTTCTTCGTACAGGGTGTACAGGCCCACAGCCACCAGCACCCAACCGAACAGCTTGTGCCGGGTCTTGAGCAGCCGCTCAAAGCTGACGTCCTGTCCCAGATGGAAGAGGTAGTCGTCCTCCGGGGCGGTGCCGGCCAGCAGCTGGCCGCGCAGGTTGAAGGTGTCGAAAAAGCTGGCCATCCAGACGATGCAGCCGACTGCAAAGGCAAAGCCGACCAGCGGGTAAAACAGGCTGCCCACCCCGATGGCCGCCGCGCAGATGCCCACAAGGGACAGCCCCCGCTTCATGTATCCCTGGTACATCTGCCCCGCGCCCGGGATAAAGGCGAAGCAGAAGGTCAAAAATCCATTCTTTTTCATGGCGTCATCTCTCCTATTCGTTGGCCGCGCCGCCGGTTCTGGCGGCAAGGCTGCTCAAAAAGCCGCTGACGGCCTCGTGGGCCTTCTGCACCGCCGCGGGCGCTTGGCCGGGGCGGGGCGGCGTCTCGTAGTCTGATTTGGGTACTTCGGCCGCGGCCGGCGGCGCGATCTGTTCGGGAACGTAGGTCTCCAGCGCCGAAGCGTTCCGGTCCAGGATCAGCCCCAGGCTGCCGCTGCGCCAGATGGTCAGCGCCAGCACCGCCGCCACCGTGGCCACCGCCGTGCGGCCGTAGACGGTGGTCATCAGGTGCACCCAGATGGCCCGGCCCAGCGGGCGGCTCAGGTCCCGGGGCGGCGCTTCCAGCACATCGCCGGTCAAAAGGGCGGTGTAGCGGTCGAGACATCTTGTGCAGTAGCTCAGATGCTCGGCGGCTTCCAGCCGGCCCAGCTCATCCAGCTGCCCGTCAATCAGGGCCCGCAGCCCCTCGTCGGTCAGGCAGCCGTCCTCTCTAAACAGTTCCATCCCCGGTCCTCCTTTCCTGTTCGCGTTCCTGTTCGATCTCGGCCCGCAGCATCTTTTTGGCCCGCCACAGCTGGGCGTTCAAGGTCTTTTCGGGCCGGCGGCAGAGGCGGGCGGCCTCCGCCGGGGCGTAGCCCTCCAGCAGACAGAGCCGGCAGGGAGTCCTGTACGGCTCCCGCAGGGCAAGGATCTTCTGCCGCAGGGCCTCCTCTCCGAGGCTGGCCAGAGCCTGCGCCTCGGGCCCCTGATCGGGCGGCGCGCCGGCCAGAGCCAGCACCTCGTCGCCGGGGGTGCTCATCTTGCGGGCCCAGCCGCTGCGCAGGTGGTCCTTGGCCTTGTTGGCCGCGATGCGGGCCAGCCACTGCTTTTCGCAGCCGGGCGGGCACCGTTCGGCCGCCCGCCACGCCGCGAGGAAGGTCTCCTGGGCCAGGTCCTGCGCGGTGTCCCGGTCCTGCACCAGCTGATAGCAGACGGTGTAGACAAGGCCCTGATACTCCCGCACCATGGATGTAAATTCCTGTGTCGTCATACCACTTCGCCCTGCACCCCCTCTCGTTTACTCGAACGGCCCGTTCTGTCTATTAGAACGAGACAGGGGCCGTATTTTCTGCAAGCTTTTCAAAAAAATTTTTGCGCCATAAAAGAGTCCCGACCGGACGACATGTGCGTACGGTCGGGACACCGCCAGGGAAATTGAGCGCAGGGAGTGTGCGAGCCGCTTTTGGCGGCGAGTGCGCGGCTCTGTGCTCAATTTTGTCAAAAGGGACTGCACAGCCGAGGCGCGTCCAGCGGACGAAGCAGCCGAGGCGAAGCAGGGGCAGCCGTCCAAATTTGCAAGCGGACTGCGGCCCGCGCTGCAAATTTGGGCAACGGCAACCAAATGGGAAAGGATTTCTGTCCCGCGTATGCGGGCAGAAATGGGTTCCCCCTGGAGCCTATGTATTTTATTCCTGATACGGCAGGGCGGGGCCTACCTCTTTTGCGGCAAGGACCCGGACGCCTTCCCGCCCGCAGGCGGCGCAGAGGGCCTCGCTCAGGCCGGCGCGACCCAGCTTATCCTGAATGCAGACGATCAGCTGCCCGCGGAAGCTGGCCACCTCAAAGCCCACCGAAGCGCCGTCTGGCGGCACCCAGACCTCAAAGTCCCGGATGTAGTCGTTCAGGGCGGGCGGGTAGTTCCGGTCGGGGTCGAGCGGATCGCCGAGGTAACTGATCCAGAAATCGGCCGGGAAGTTGCCCATCGCCTCCCCCATGCTGAACACCCGCCGCTTGATCTTGAGGGGCGCTTTCAGCGCGTCCACCCGGACCACCCAGCTCATCATCTTGGCCATTTGCCCCAGCTGCACGTCGGGGACAAGGCTGGCCTTCAGGTCGGCGTCGATGTCGGGGGCGATGCCGGCCAGCCGGACGGCGGGCCCGGCGTCCACCCCGTGGCGGAAGGAGGCGACGCAGTTGTAAAAGGCGCCGGGCACCCCGAGGACCCGGCGGGTGTCGGTCGAGTAGCAGTACTCCACCCGCTCCCGGCCGACCAGCGGCTGCATGGCCAGGCAGAGCAGCCCCAGCAGGGCGCTGACCGGCTTGACGCCGCAGGCAAGGGCCGCGTCCACCAGACTCTGTTTGTCCAGCCGGACCATCGAGCGGACAAGCCGCCCGGCTTCGGGCTGCATGGGCTCGACGTCGGGCAGGCCGGTCTGACCGGCGGTGGGGTCGCGGGCCACCAGCGCGTCCATATCGTAGGCCGGGGCCGACGCCAGCGGCGGGCAGGCAAAGCCGGCGCCGTACCGGCGGTTGCAGTACTCCATCAAAATACGGGTCAAAAAGCGGGAGACCCCGTGCCCGTCGGCCAGAAAGTGGAACCAGTCGAAATAGACGGTGTCCCCCTCGCAGGAGACGTTGAACAGATACCCGTCCGTCTCCTCGGGCATAGCCTTGAGCGCGCTGCCCAGGCTGACAGTGAAGGGCCGGTCGTTCTCTTCAAGGTATACAGTACGTTTTTCTCGCACCAGTTTCATCTTAAAGTAATCGGCCGCAGCCAGAGCAGCGTCCACCGCCTGCTGCAGCAGCGCGGGGTCCACCGCATCGCGCAGGGCGTACTGATACCGGCAGTAGATGCTCTTCTCCCGGTAAAAGTACATCGCCCCCTGCGGGATAAAATCGCTGAAACGGGTCAGTGTTTCGGTCATGGCTCAGCCCACCCGCGCGCTGAGATAGTCGGCCAGATCGCTGATGGTGACAAAGCTGCGCAGCTCCTTTTCGGGGATGCGGATGCCGAAGGTCTCCTCCAGGTCGGCCACGATGGTCAAAATCTCCATCGAGGATAGGTCGAGGTCATCCATCAGGACGCTGTCCTCGGTGACCTCGTCGGGGCTGATCTCGGCGACATCTTCCAGAATGCCCACGATCTGGGCAAGAATCTCGGTACGGCTCATAGCAAATGCTTCCTTTCGGTAATATTCGATGTGTTTTATACGGAACAGCCCTTATAGTATGGCTGTGTCCCCTTCGTTTTATTTGCGCAGCAGCTTGCCCGCCGCGTTGCGGGGCAGTGGCCCGGCGCTGAACTCGACCGCCGCGATCCGCTTATAGAGCGGCAGGGTGCGGTTCAGCTCGGTGATGTAAGCCCGGACCTCCTCCTGCTGCGCGATGTCGCAGCAGATACAGGCCCCGATCTTCTGCCCCATCTCCCGGACGATGCACTCCTTAATGGCGGGGCAGGCGGCCAGCAGGCCCTCCAGCTCTTCGGGGCTGACGTTCTCGCCGCTGCCCAGGATGATGAGGTTTTTCTTGCGGCCGGTGATGGTGTAAAAGTCTTCCCCGTCCACCCGGGCCAGGTCCCCGGTGTGCAGCCAGCCCTCGGCGTCGATGGCTTCGGCGGTGGCGGCGGGGTCCTTGTAGTAGCCCAGCATCAGGCATTCGCCCTTCATGCACAGCTCGCCGCCGTCCAGTTTGTACTCCATGCAGGGGATGGTGTGGCCGGCGGTGGCGATGTGCCTGTCGTCCTGCGCCTCGTTGACCAGGCCGCCGCTGCCCGTCTCGGTCATCCCGTAGTTCTGCACGATCAGGATGCCCCGGTCCCGCAGGTCCAGCAGGGTCTGCCGGGGGAAGGCCGCCGCGCTGCACATCAGGATCCACAGCGGGCCGAGTTTGTCCCGGCGGTCCCGCAGGATGTCCCGGTGGAGCATCTCGGCGATGGCCGGCACCACCGCCATCGACTCGCTGGGCATATCGGCCAGGTCCCGGTAGAAGGTGCGGGCATCGGCCAGGTTGGTGGCGGTGCCGTAGAGGGGCCAGTGCAGCAGATTGGCATAGGCCGCAATGTGGAAGAGGGGCAGGGTGGAAAAGTGGTTGAGCTGGAATTTCTCGTCCGGGATCCCCATCGCTTTGGCCCGCGCCACCATGGGCGGCCAGCTGCAGATGCTGTCCCGCCCGGTGACCATGATGGACCACTGGTTCAGCATGACCCCCTTGCTCCGCCCGGTGGTGCCCGAGGTGAACATAATCATCGAGAGGGCTTTGGGGTCGGCGGCCTCGTGGAGAGCGGCCGGCGCGCAGCCGGCGTACCCGTCGATGGGCAGCAGCCGGCCGCCATAGGCGGCCAGCAACTGGTCCCGCCAGGGGTAGTCGGCGCCGTCCCAGAGGATGGCGTCGGGCTCGACCAGGTCCAGCTCATAGGCCAGCTCCTCCCAGCTCTTGTTCTGGTTGAGGGGGACCTGGACCGTCTCGGCGGCCAGCAGGGCCAAGATGGCCACCGCATAGGGGTAACTGTTGTGTCCCAGCAGGCAGACCCGGCGGCCGGCCGCGCCCCGCAGCGCCTCTTCCAGCCAGCCGGCGCAGCGCCGGATGTCCTGTGCATAGGCGCCAAAGGTGACGGTGACGATCTGTCCGTCCGCGCCGCGGTAGCGCAGGCCCGGTTTATCCGCATAGACCTGCTCCATGTTTTCGGTGATGAGCCGGTAGACGGTGTCTACCATGTGCGGCTGGTAACCCATATCGCATTCCTCCCCGTTTCCCCGGCCGTCAGCGCAGCAGCTTGCCCGCCGCGTTGCGGGGCAGCGGCCCTTCCGCAAGGTGGACCGCCGCGATCCGCTTATAGAGCGGCAGGGTGCGATTCAGCTCGGTGACGTAGGACTGCACCGCGGCCTGTTTGGCCTCGCCGGTCTCGCCGCACCAGACCAGCGCGCCAATCTTGCCGTTTTCCTCCCGGATCAGGCTCTCGGTGACGTCGGGGCACTGGTTCAGTTTGGCTTCCAGCTCTTCGGGGCTGACGTTCTCGCCGCTGCCCAGGATGATGACGTTCTTTTTGCGGCCGGTGAGGAAGATGTACCCCCGCTCGTCGATGCGGGCCAGGTCGCCGGTGTGCAGCCAGCCCTCGGCGTCCAGCACTTCGGCGGTGGCGGCGGGGTCCTTATAGTAACCCATCATGACCGAGTCGCCCCGGATGCACAGTTCGCCGTCGTCCAGTTTGTACTCCCGCTTGGGGTCCCGCAGGCCCACCGAGTGGAGGTCGGCCAGGTCCTGCGAGTTGTTCCAGGCGCCGTCGCCCACCGTCTCGGTCAGGCCGTACATCTGGCAGATGAAGAACCCTGCCCCGACCAGGTCGGACATGGTGCCGGCGTCCATCGAAGCCGCGCCGCAGGTCAGCACCTTGAGGCTGCCCAGCCGGTCCCGCCGGCCGCGGACGACGTCCCGGTGGATGGTCTGCAGCAGCACCGGCACCACCGCCATCACCTCGCTGTCCATGGCGGCCAGGTCGCGGTAGAAGTGCTTGAGATCGTTGCAGAGGTTGATGGTGTTGCCCATGATGGCCCAGGAGATGGAGCTGGTCAGGGCCGCCACATGGAACATGGGCAGTACCGAGAAGGAGCGGAACTTGCTGGTGTCCCAGCCGGTCTGCCGCTCGATGTCCTCAAAGGGCAGGCAGTAGAAATCCATCGGGGCAAAGAGGTTGCGCTGGCTGATCATGACCCCCTTGCTCCGCCCGGTGGTGCCCGACGTGAAGAGGATGACCGACAGGGCGTCCCGGTCGGCGCACTCGGCGCAGCCGTCGCTCCAGGCGGAGGTCTTGTAGCCGTCCACCGGCAGCAGCCGGCCTCCATAAGCGGCGGCGAGGGCGGGCTCCCGCGCGGCGAACTCGCCGTCGTGGAGGATGTAAGCCAGCTCGACCAGATCGAGCTCGTACTGGATCTCGTCCCAGTTCTTCTGCAGGTTGAGGGGGACCAGCACCGCCCCGGTCAGCAGGACCGAGAACATATTGACGAGGAAATCGTAGCCGTTGCGGGCCAGCAGGCAGATCTTTCTGCCCCGGATGTCCGGGTCGCGGTGGAGCAGCAGCCCCGCCGCCCGGCGGATATCCTGCGCGTACTGCCCGTACCGGATGCTGACCACGCCCCCCTTGGCCTCGTCGTAATACTGGATGGCAATTTTTTCGGCGTAGCTTGCCTCCATGTTGTTGACCAGCTGATAGACTGTCGAGATCATCGTTTCTCCTCCCATCTTGCGGCGCATGATGCGCGCCTGTTGGATCGTATTCATTATATAGGAACATCCATGCCTTTGCAACCAAAAAAGCTGCCATGCAGCGGTCGTGCAGCTACCTGTATTACAGGTTATATCAACAGGATACCACGCGCCCGCCCAGCTGTCAATGCCCGGCGGCCATTTTTCCGCCCCGCACACTCGGCCCGCGTTTTGCATACGATGCGCTAGCTTTGCAAAACAGGCCCCTTTCGGGATGTAAATCTTCCCAAATGCTTGGATGGGACGGGATTTATGCTAAACTGAATTCCGTCAGGCCGCCCGGCGCCGCGCAAAATGCCAATTCAAATTGACAGCCGGGTGAAAAAGCATTATACTAGATTTGAACAAATCTTTGTGCAAACAAAAGGCACGATGTGTATAACCTGCCGATCCTTCCTTTTTCGCCGGGCCTGCTTGGAAGGAATTTCTTGTTTCTGCGAGGAGGACCCCTTCGATGAAAGGAACCAAAACGCGCTCTGTCAACACCCTCGGGATGTTTGACCTGTTCAAGGGCATAGGCATGGCCACCGTCATCCTCTCCCACACCGCCGAGGGCTACGCCCTCAATGTCGGGGGCGGGCTGTCGGTCACCACATTTCTCATCTTTATCTACCGCGAAGCGCTGATGTCGGCCTTCTACATAGCCAGCGGGTACGGCTTCCGCAAGCGGTCGGTGGGCAAATGCGTGCAGCAGCAGCTGCGGGGCATCCTGCCGCCCTTCCTCTACACGGCGCTGGCCACGGCGGGTCTGCATCTTGTCCTGCACCACCACTTTTTCGGCTCGTGGGAGGTAGCCGTCGCCGAGAGCGAACGGGTGCTGGCCGGCTTTCTGCTGGGGCTGCCCCACACCTCCGATTATTTCGGGCTGAGCATCTTCTCCTGCGGGCCCATGTGGTATCTGCTGACTCTGGCGGTGGGCTGGATCATCCTGGATATCCTCTTCAACGCCTTCCCCGAGCGGTACATCCCCTGCGCGGTGGCCGTGACGGCCGTCCTCGGCTGGGGCACCTGCCTTGTCTGGGAGCTGCCCTTCTGCCTGTCGCAGGGCATGACGGTAGTGCCCTATCTGTACATCGGCCACATCCTGAAAAAGCGCCGCTGGCTCGAGCAGCCGCGCCTGCCCTGGCTCTTCCCGGCGGCGGCCGTCTGCATGGCCATCGCGGCGGCGGGGTCCATCCTCTCCGGCACCACCGACAATATGTCGATGGGCGAGTGGACCCTTGGTCCGGTGGGCATCTTTGTCAACGGCGTCATCGGTCTGTGGATCGTCAGCCTCTTTGTGCG
The DNA here is from genome assembly GCA_019113345.1 of Candidatus Faecalibacterium intestinigallinarum. Taxonomy (GTDB): domain Bacteria; phylum Bacillota; class Clostridia; order Oscillospirales; family Ruminococcaceae; genus Faecalibacterium; species Faecalibacterium intestinigallinarum. The sequence continues at coordinate 3,229 of DXHQ01000012.1, read as the reverse complement.
GCTGAGCACCCGGGTGGAAAACCCCGTCACCCACTTCCTCGAGGGGGTGGGCCGGCGGTCCCTCAACATCTTCTGCCTCCACACCGTCGAGCTGACGGCGGTGCCCTGGTATCTGTTCGCGGCCCAGTTTGCGGCCAGTCCCCTCGTCGGGCTGCTGGCGCAGTACGTCCTGCGCTGCTGCATCATCGCGGCAGGGTGCCTGCTGCTGGAGCTGCGCAAGCGGATCACGCCGCCCCGCGCCCAGAAAGCCCGGCTGGAACGCCGGCGCGAGCGGGTGCAGCGGTACGTCGCCCGCCACTGATCTGTCCCCCATCCCTTTCTGCGGCAGGGTCCGCCCCGCCGCAGAAATTTTTGTATCCTGCGCGATTTCCAGAATATGCCATCGTTGTAAAACGGACTCCCGGGCCGTGCGTCCGGGCAGACTATCGATATGAGGTGAAGAATCATGCCCCCTGCAACCAAACAGACCCCTGCGCAGCGGATCGCCGAACTGGAAGAGCAGCTGGCCCTTGCCGACCAGGGCGTGTCCAAACTGGCCCAGCGGTGCCTTGCGCTGGAGCAGCAGCTCGCCGTGATGGAAAAGCACGAGAGCTACGACAACATGACCCTGTTCCGCCTGACCCTCTATCTGGACTGCGGCCTGGGCTTTTCGGAGCAGGACACCCTGCCCGCGCCGGTGTCGGCCTACTCGGTGAACAACCACAGCGTCTCGGCCATCTTTGAGCTGCCGCGGGAGGTCAGAGCCCTCCGCATCGACCCCGGCGAGCTGCCCTGCTATGTGGCCGGGCTGACTTTGTCGGACGAACGGCTGGAGCCGGTGCCGAACGGCGCGCTGTCCCTGGACGGGGACAAGACCCTGTTTTTGAACTTCGACCCGCAGTTTCAGGTCGAATGTCCCGGCCGGCTGCCGGCGGGGACCAAGCTGTCCGTCTCCTATACCTACTACCCGCTCCAGACCGGCAGCGACGACACTGTCTTTTACGCCATGCGCCGGGGCATCGAGCTGGGCCAGGAGCGGGCCGCCGCCGCGGCAGCCGCCGCCGACCAGCAGCGGGCGCTGGCCCAGGACTACGGCGAACAGCTGGCCGGGCAGGAGCGCCGGTCCGCCCATCTCGAAGAGCAGCTGGAAGCCGCCATCGCCGAGAAAGAGCACTTCCGGGTCAGTTACGAGGCGGTGCTGTCCAGCGCCTGCTGGAAGCTGACCGCCCCCATCCGCGCACTGCTTGGGCAGAACAAGTAAGCCGAGGTACGCCATGTATTCCACCTACAGTCAATTCCAGCAGTTCCAGCTGTCCACCCAGCCCTATCAGGATACCCAGCGCACCTGGCTGGCGGTCTACGCGCCGGGCCGCTGCACAAACCTTGCCGTCAGCCTGGGGCTGCAGCTCCACCGGAAATTCCAGCTGACCCGGACCCTCGACGGCCTGCCCGCCGGGGTGGACGGGGTGGTGGTGGCCGCCGAGGACGCCGAGTGCCTCAGCACCACCCTCTCCTACTTTGCGGCCGCCCTGCAGGGCGGGGCCGACTTCGCCTTCTGCGACGCCGTCTTTGGCTTTGAGGGCGACACGGTGGTCTACCGCGCCGGCGACCGGCCCGACGGCTGCAAATGCGCCGTCCTCTCCCGGGCGCTGCTTGACCGCTGCCGCGCCGCGGCCGCCGACCCCGACGACCCCGCCGCCCTCCTTGCGCTGGCCATCCGGCTGGCCGGGCAGCCGGTCCATATCCCGCAGGCTCTGCTGCGCTACCGCCGCGAGCCGTCCGCCGAGGATATCTTCTCCCAGCAGGGCAGGCGGGCCCTGCTGCTCAGCCATGTGCTGGATATGACCGGCGCGCCCATCGTGCTGGTCAGCGCGGTGCCGGTGCTGCGGCAGATGGGCTACGAGGTGGCCGTCCTCGGCCCGGGGGACGGCGGGTCGCTGCCCCTCTTTGTCGAGGCCGGGGCCACCGCCGTCACCCACCCCGACTGCGTCAGTTCGCCGGGGCTGTGGGGGCTGGCTTCCGCCGCCGACCTGGTCGTCGCCAACACCATCGTGGAGGTGAAAGCCATCCGCGCCCTGAACGGCGGGCCGGTGCCGGTGCTGTGGTGGCTGCACGACGCCTTTGTGGGGTACGGGTATCTGTCCCACCTCATCCCCCGGGAGCTGGAACCGAACATCCGGGTCTGCGCGGTGGGCAGCCACGCCACCGCCGCCATGCACGCCCACCGGCCCGGCTTTGCGATCGGGCAGCTGATCTACGGCCTGCCCGACTACGCCCAGGACGCCTTTGAACCCTACGACACCGGCTACGCCGGGGGGCTGCCCCTCTTTGTCAGCGTGGGCGCCTTCGAGATGCGCAAGGGCCAGGACATTCTGGCCGACGCCATCCGGCTGCTGCCCGACGAGCTGCGGGCCAAAGCGGCCTTCCTCTTTGTGGGCAAGGGGGCGGACAAGCGGCTGCTGGCCCAGGTGCAGCAGCTGTGCGCCGATTACCCCCAGAACGTCTTTTACGTCAGCCGGCTGACCCGGGACGAGATCAAGTCCCTGATGCAGCAGTGCGCCTGCACGGTGTGCAGCTCCCGCGACGACCCCATGCCCACCTTTGTCACCGAGGGGCTGATCTTCGGCAAGCCGGGCATCGTGTCGGAGCACACCGGCACCGCCGGCCTCATCACCGAAGGGGTGGACGGCTTTGTCTACCACGGCGACAGCCCCGCCGCCCTGGCCGAGGCGATGGCCAAACTGATCGCCAACCCCGGCCTTGCCGCCCGGATGGCCCCCGCCTGCCGCGCCCTCTATGAGCGGTACTATTCCAAGCAGGCTTTTGCCGACACCCTGCGCAGCGAGGTCCAAGCGCTTTTGGCCCAGAACGCGGCAAACTGAAAAAACAGACAAAATGCGGGCGCCCGGTTGGTCAGGCCGGGACGCCCGCTTTTTGTCTGCCGTTGGGGCCGGGCGGCGCAAACCAAAACCGCCCGCAGGCCCCCAAGTGAGAAAAGAGAGAATGGAATGGAGGAGTTCCGTGTCAGCACAAGGTTAGTTTTATCTAACCTCTGCGCACCCATAGGATACCACACCCGTGGGTTCCTGTCAAGCCCTGTCCGCAAAAAAATTTGCGCCTCGCCTTTCCGCACAAGCGGCCGGGCGGCGCTTCGACACTTTTGTGCATTGTTCCGACTTTTCCTGTTTGTGACCGGATTACAGGTTTTTCCTCTTGATTTTTCCTATTTTCATGCTATGATAAATAAGGC